>JBBCFY010000001.1:0-362600 GCA_037200465.1 Candidatus Saccharimonadota bacterium
ATGATTATCACTATGGATTACACGATTGTAGAAGAACTCCAAAAACTCATGGAGCAAGACGAGGCAGTACACGCTATGTGGATTGCCGGCTCTGTTGCTGAGGGACATGCTGACGAACTATCCGATATTGACCTATGGCTTGATATTGATGATGGTAAGGACAAATCGATCTTCGACTCAATTGAAGGTTTACTTAAGTCAAAAGGTGAGCTGGACATAAACTTTAGCGAGGGCATAACTCCTCCCTACAGTCATACGGTTTATCATCTGGCTGAAATGAATCCGTATCATTTTGTTGAAATAACTCTTCATTCTCACTCCAATGAGATCGGTCTTTTCGATAGTCTGCGGAAAATTAAAGTCTTGTTTGATAAAGACGGGACGACTAACTTTAAACCATTCGATAAGGTTAGCTATGACAAAATGCTGCAAGAACGGAAGCAATTCTTGGTCGAGAAAATAGCGTTTGGTGAGCAGTCAGTGGTAAAAGAGATTACACGGCAACAATTCTTGGAAGCACTGCATAATTACCAATTTTGGTTAGTGGAACCAGTTATTGAGCTTGCGCGGATTAAGTATTCTCCACTCAAAATAACCTATGGTCTAAAGCATGGCACACGTGATCTTCCAGAAGACACGGTAAAAGAGATTGAATCACTGTACATCATCAAATCACTTAATGACTTAAGCAATAAGATTGAAGACGTTAAAGCTATGGTCAAAGAGTATAGTTAGAGCTTCGGACTCTGTGGTTGCTAATGGAGGATGAACTTAAAAAGAGAAATGAAAGTCTCAAAGAGGTTGCGCGGCAGCTCAGTGAGCTTGCTCACCAAGCGCTTGCAGCAACTCATCAACTTGCCCAAGATAGGCCAGTAGGTAACACTAGTTTTCTGCGAGTGCTAGAGGCAACTTATAGGCGATCGTACGGCACGTTAGATGCTGTCGTTTACTTGTCTGGTGCACCTGATTTCGGTCTGGGTAACCCCTCGATGATACTAACTAGATCAATTGTTGAGGATGGTATAAGCATCGAATACATGCTAGCTGGTGATAAAGAGAAACTGGCTAGGCAATTTCAGGATTTTGCATATGTGCAGGGCCACCAAGACAATAAATTTTTGGAAGACACTGGGTTAGACCAGCAACCTATTGTTCAAGCTTCAATAAAAGATATTGAGGATAATTACAAAAAGGTCAGACAGCAATACAAGAAGTCAGGGGATGGTAGTATTTTCAGAACTTGGTCAGGTATTGATGTCGACGGCATGTTGCGGCTTATATCCAATATGGATTTACCGAATTTTAAGGCTAGTGACGTTGCATCATTCACACGTTCATATTTAAGTGGTAATCGTAAAACGCATTTCAACCCCATCGACTTAGCAGTCTATTTGGATGAACGACACCTACATATGAGCTATGCCGAATCTGCCGTAAGTGCGCTTGCTGTGGGGCTTTCAGTATACATACGCCTCACGACCCGATACATAGATGAAATCTCCCATGCCTTGAATAAAAATCTTTATCGTAATGAGGCTAAGACGGTAATTGAGATACTAGAGAAAATGAATAACTTGGATTTTTACGACGTAAACTTAGATCAGCTCAATAAATGATAGGTTCGAGTCCTGTATGGTCTATCCAAATAAAACTTTAGATTGTTCGAAGTAGCTGATTATATCTGTAAATCTCACTTGCCAGTAGGTTCCATTCCGATTGCACGTACTCAACCAAGTGATACTAACGTCCTCTTCGGAGGACTTTTTGCTTATCCGAGATCAATAAATCTGAAATTCTAGTAGGTTCCAAACTGCTGTTTCTGACATTTTTTACAGAGGCGGTGATATGATTAAACCATGATGAATGCAGAACAATTTATTGAGTATTGCCAAACAGTTGTTACTGATTATAAAGCAGGAAAGGTACAGCTAAATACTGCTGCAGCCAAAATTAATGCCAGCGTTTTTGAGTATCCATTTAAAGGACCGGCACATCCGATGGTATATAAAGTTGCCGATTTGGCTTTCGACATTGCAGAGGATTATCGCTCCGAGAAAGATGATAAGGCGGACTGGGCCCTTTTAACAAAGACGCTTAATAGTTACATTGCTGGAGATTGGGAGCCAACCTGCTGGATACTCAGTGCCATGTATGGTGAGTATTCGGACAAAATATTAACACATTCGTATAGTGTGTCTGTAAGACGGCAAAATGGAAAGACATTAATTGAAACCGCTTCTAAAGAATTAGAGAGTGCTATCGGTAAAGTTATCGACGAGCTTAATGCAGACCAGACTGACGAACGCTATTTGCAAAATTTAGCAAAGTTCATGCCAGAAAGCAGCGGTAGATATAAGTTGGCTAATGTAGGAGTAGCTGAGTACCTTACGGAGCCATATTACACAACTAACATGGGTTCGAGTCCTACATCCTAGGTCCAAATAATACTTTACATTACTCGGAGCAGCTGATTATATCTGAAAACCTCACTTGCAATCAGGTTCCATTCCGTTTGCACGTGCTCAACCATAAGCACTATCACCTCTGTCATCACGGCGGAGGTTTTTGTTTAACTGAAATTCTCTGAGAGGTCATTTTCTGGCCCTATTGAGTCGGTGTTATAGTGTGAGGATATGGCAGAGGCTATGGTCGATAGTATTCAATTTGAGGTTAGGGGCGCCGTCTTTGATGTGGATGACACACTCCTAGATAATAAACCGGGGAATCCCGGTTACGGACTTCACGAACAGGCTCGCCTAGCCGCGGCTCGCGAAGCGGGTAAGCGCCACAATATCAGCGGTTTGGAGAACTTATCCGTCGAGGATAATCTCGAAGCTTTTATGAGTGCGCCCGTTCATACCCTAGAAGCTGCAGTATGGAATATTCTAGTGATGACGGGTCAAGCCGATAGTGAAGTTTTGAATAAAGGTAATATCCTACTTCAGGAAATCGTCGCACGTAAAGACGAGCTATACAAAGACCTCCTTGTTAATGAAGGCGAAGAAGTGCCAGGAGCATCACAATTCGTCAGAGCGTTAGCCGCTAGCGGCATTGAAAGTAGGATGGCCATAGCAAGTACGGCAATTCGGAGAGATGTCGATATATTCTTAGGTAAGATGGGCCTTGTAAGCCTTTTCCCCGGTGCCAGGATAAAGACTAAGGAGTCGATTACTCATCCCAAGCCGAACCCGGAGGTGTTTAATCTTGCATTTAATTCTTTGGATTTACCTGAAGCAGACAGGCCGTACGTATGCGCTTTTGAAGATGACCCACGAGGCATCATGGCTGCGAGAGCAGCAGGTCTGTATGTATGTGCTATCGGGACAAGATATAGCATAGACCAAATGATGTCTCTTGAGGTACCACCTCACGTTGCGTTTGCTACGTATGATGAGTTCATGAGTTGGTTTAATCTAGATCAAGATTCTAGTGTGACGCGGCAGTTATAGTATAGGTACATGAAAGAGATGAATACACTGACCAGGCACGCCATAAAACACACCACGCACTGTCTGATCGGCTGCGGTGTTGGTGAAGTTCTGGGAATGCTGATCGCATCTTCCCTGGGCTGGCACAGAGTTGGCAGACTCCCTTTGGCGATAGTTCTAGCATTCCTGTTCGGGTACGCCCTGACGTACCGCGGGGTACGGAAGCAAGCCGCGACGACACAAGAAGCGATCAGGATAACGCTGGCAACAGATACGGTATCGATTACCACCATGGAGCTGGTTGATAACACGATCGAGCTTCTTATCCCGAACGCGTTACTGGTGAGCGCATCATCGCCTCGATTCTGGTGGGGACTGGCCCTGTCTCTGTCCATATCCTTCATTGTCACGGTCCCCGTCAACAGATATATGATGAGCCGGAATCCGCATCATCATGGCTAAGATGGAGAGTATAATTGGAAGTCAGACAGGGGACAGTATGCAACAACTGCAAACATTATTGGATTTAAGCGGCAAGTCGGCCATCGTCACCGGCGGCGGCAAAGGCATCGGCTACGGGATCGCTTATCGTCTGGCCGAAGCCGGCGCGAACGTCCTCATCGCCGATATGGACGAAGAAGCGGCACAGAAAGCTGCCAGCGAGCTCACCGGCAACGGCTGGAAAGCGGAAAGTATCAAAACCGATGTATCGGATGAGGCAGCCGTGGCCCGCATGGTCGACACATGCAAGGAATCGTTTGGATCGCTCGATATCTTGGTAAACAACGCCGGTATCTACCCCTCGCAGCCTCTGGCCCAAATGACGGCCGAAGATTTTGATCGAGTTATACACGTCAATCTGCGCAGTGTCTTCCTGACCACCAAGCATGCCAGCGAAGTTATGAAGCAGCAGGGCGGCGGCAAGATCATCAATATCACATCTATCGATGCGCTGCACCCCTCGATGGTCGGCCTTGCCCATTATGATGCCTCAAAACATGGTGTCTGGGGATTTACCAAGAACTCGGCATTGGAACTGGCAGAACATTCCATATGGGTGAATGCGATCGCACCCGGCGGCATCGCTACGCCCGGTGTCGCGGCAGGCAGCCAGGGCGCCTCGGCCGAACAGATGGCCGCAGCCACGAAAACGTTCATGGCCAAGATACCGATGCGCCGCATGGGCGAGCCGGATGAGATCGGCATGGTCGCGCTGTTCCTGGCCAGCGGCATGTCCAGCTATATGACCGGGGAGCAGATCGTCGTGGACGGCGGTGCTTTACTGAGCTAGAACGCAACTAAGTAACAAGAAAGGCCTTTATGTCCGACAAACCACATCACGCACACGAAAAAGTTCATGCCTTCCTGCGGCACCACCCCATGGGCATACTCTCGACGGTCTCGCCAGACGGCAAACCTTGGGGTGCCGCCATCTACTACATCGCCGACGAAGATTTCAACTTTTATTTTGTCACCCGTGCCGAAACGTCCAAGTACCGTAACCTGGACCAGAAGCCGCTGGCTGCGCTGACCATCGCCGACAGTGACAGCCAGACCACCGTGCAGGTGGGCGGCACAATCCACGCGCTGCCTCCGGAGCGCTACATGGAAGTGGTGTTTGATAAATTAGCGAAGATCCGGCCCAAGGACGACTACAACTGGGCGCCGCCACTAGAAAAGATCCATGCCGGCGACTACATGCCGTTGTATCTGGCGCCCGACAGACTGCAGTTTGCTGATTACGGCCACAATAAATCCGAAGCCTACGCCAACTACATCGAAAAGATCATTTAATCCGATCGCACTCCTAGTTATATGGTATATGTTTTGGTATGCGAATAGGGATAAGTCAACGCTAAGCGTATAATTATAGGTGTAAATAACTCCAACATTCAGTACTGCGCAGGGAACTGACGAAAAAAATGACTGTTGGATTAGCCGCATCAATCTAGTAAAAGGACCAAGCATGTCAAAAGACAGAGGACGAAAAGCAATCAAGAAACCTAAGCAAGCCAAGGGTAAGGTATAGCCATGCCAAGCGTAAAAAGCAGAGCCGGGTTCGTCGACACCGAAAAAGGCAAAGAAATCAGGCACGAGTTGCAGCTGATGACTGAGAACGACAGCTACAATACGGCTTCAAGCTATAGCGCCAATGGCGTACTCTATCCGGGCAACCGTATGTCGTTCGTCGAGAAACACATGAGCTATCTTGTCGCCCATCCGCTGCTTGATGCCGACCAATACTTAGCGAACGTCCGCCTGGTTACCCGAGTACGATAGGCCGGTAGAGCCAAACTGGCTCGACAGTGGCCAAAGCCCTATGCCTTTCTGCCGATGAGCTGATAAGCTAATAGGATGCATATAGGTATCATCGCCCTGGTGTTCGGTGTCGTCTTCATCGCCGAGCTGCCGGACAAATCCATGTTCGCGTCGCTGGCGCTGGCCACGCGCTACCGTAAATCGTGGGTTTGGTTCGGCGCGGCCGCGGCGTTTGCGGTGCATGTCATCATCGCGGTCACGGCCGGACATTTCCTGACGTTGCTGCCGCGGCGCTGGCTTGAACTGGCCGTGGGGTTGCTGTTCCTGCTGGGTGCCGGCCTGCTGTTGTTCGGCAAGGACGAGGACGAGACGGCGGAACGCGAAAAACTGGAAGCTGAGAAGAAATCCGGCGCCACGTTCACGAAAGTCTTCGCCACCTCGTTCATCGTGATTTTCCTGGGCGAGTGGGGCGATATCACGCAGATCGCCACGGCCAATTACGCGGCCAAATATCATGACATATGGGGCGTCGGCATCGGCGCTTTGCTCGGGCTCTGGACGGTGGCTGCGCTGGGCGTGTTCGTGGGCTCGCGGCTGCTCGACCGCGTCCCGGCCCGGTTGTTGCAGCGGATCACGGCCGCCATCCTGCTGCTGTTCGCGGGTCTGAGCATCTGGGCCGGCATCAAGGGTTAGGCCGGCTGTCTTTTTGCGCCCGTTTATTCTATTATCAGATACAGGAAAACGCTTATGCAGCAGACGAACAACTTCCGGGCACAGACCCACCACGACACGACCTGGATAGACCTGGAGAATCCGGACCAGGAGACGCTGGCCGATTTGGAAAAGACGTACGGTCTGCACCCGGTACATGTCAAGGAATCGACGCAGAAGATACAGCATGTCCAGGTCGAGCGCGAAGATGGCTATTTGTTCCTGGTGCTCCACGTGCCGGTCCAGACGGGACACGACGACAAAATCCATGTGACCCAGGTGGGCGTGTTCCTGGGCGACAAATATATGGTGACCATCCGCGGCGGCGCCAGCCCATGCATCACCGACATGTTCGAAGCTTGCAAGTTGAGCAGCGAAAAGGCCGAGGAGTATTTCAAAGAGGGTGCCTCCTACCTGCTGTTCCGGCTGGTACGCAAGCTGCTGACCGATATCTCCGACATGATGGATGACCTGAACAATGAGCTCGATGAAATCGAGGATCTGGTATTCGACGACCGCGATTCCGATCGCCGCCGCATCGGCCGCGTACGCCAGAAGATCGTCCGGCTCAGCCGTATCATCGGGCCTAAGCGTATGCTGCTGCAGGACTTGGCCGAGCAGATCGATAGCTTCACGCACGAAGATATGTCGAAGTATTACTCCAACAACACGAAGCTCGTGTACAAGCTTTGGGAAGAAGTGGAAGAGGCGCAGGAAACGGTGGAGATTTACAAAGACGCCGATTTTACCGCCAACACGGAACACACCAACCGTATCCTGGCCATCCTGACGCTCATCTTCACCTTTACCATCCCGGTGACCGTGGCAGGTACGCTCTATGGCATGAACGTGTTTCTGCCGGGCGGCCTTGAGGCCGGCAGCTGGACGCTATTCGGCCGCTACACAACCTTCATCGTGCTGGTCAGCCTGTCCGCCGCTATCGCCCTCGGGATGTATATGTACTTCAGGAGGAAGCGCTGGATCTAAGTTATCGGATTTTTGTAATTATTCTTACAGACCGCAGCTTTTCTCCAGGCCTATTGTGAGGTTACAACTAGGAGGGACAACATGAACTCAGAGATGTCAAATTTGAGTGGTGGGTTAGTGCTCCGGGGAATCTTAGCAATCTTATTCGGCATAGCAGCGGTGTTCTGGCCCGGCCTGACGCTGGTAACGCTGCTGTATTTGTTTGCTACGTTCGTCTTGCTGGGCGGCTTGGTAGAACTGGTGATCGGTGTGGGACGGATAAATCAAGCCGGCGTTTCGGTGCTGACGCGGGCGCTGACGGTGCTGCTTGGCGCGGTTGAGCTGGGTGTGGGCGTGTATCTGCTGCGGCATCCGGGCGTGTCGTTCGCTACGTTGATACTGCTGATCGGCTTCATGCTAATCGTGCGCGGGGTGTTCGAAGTGGTCGAGGGCTTGTTCGAGGAAGGCCCGAGCCTGTACCGGCTGGTGATGATCATCGTCGGGCTGCTGGCGGCGGCTGCCGGTATCCTTGTCCTGTTCCAGCCGGTGGCCAGCGGCGTGGCGTTCGTCTGGATCCTGGGGGCCTACAGCTTGGTTGTCGGTTCGCTGCTGTTTGCCAGCGCGGTGGAAGTGCGCAAGCTGGCGCTCGCCGAAGCACCGCGCGCCCGCCGCTAGCTGTGGCACATCAAAGTCGCCGCCGACTACGAAGCCATCTGAATACTGCGGCGGTACGGGCCGTGTGGTAAATTCTATTACGTTTATGGTATTGACTCGCCATACTGGTAGCGCTGTATACTCATGGTTAAGCGCTAGATATGGTGTAAGCCAATCGAACGCCAGCAAGTACTGAGGATCAGATCTCAGCTAGACAAGGGGAAATGTGGTGAAATTCCACGACTGTGCCGCAACCGTAAAGTCGGACTGCCTGATACTTGTATTCTCGAGCAAGGAATTGGCGCTTCAATGGGTCTAGAACCATCAGCAATAACTCCTGAGTCCGCCTCGAGGCGGTTTTTTAAACCCAAAATTCAAATCAAGCATCCGCGTGCGTGAGGTGCGCGAGTGCGCTAAAGGAGGGTAGTTCATGGAGGAGATCCATGTGGTTAAGCGCGGCGGCAGCCGGGAGCTGTTCGACGCCAACAAGATAAATGAAGCGATACTAAAGGCAGCAGAAGGGCTGCCGGAACCCATCGGCATGGTGGTGCAGGTAGCGACGGCGGTGCAGTTGACACTGTTCGATGGCATCACCAGCGAACAGCTCGACGAGTCGGTCATCCAGGCAGCCTTGCAGTACGTGAAGGATGACCCGGATTACGACACGATCGCCGCCCGCTTGGCGTTGAAGAACCTGTACAAGGACATCCTGGGTGACTATGAGACCGACGAGGAACTAAGGGAGCTCCACGCGAAGCGGTTCAGGGCGTATCTGGAGGGCTCCGTCGCTGACGGCTTGCTCGACGAACGCATGAACGGCACGGTATTCGACCTACCGAAACTTGCGCGTGCGCTCGATCCGAGCCGCGACAAGTTAAGCAAGTACTTGGGTGTAGTCACCAACAAGAACCGCTATGCGCTGCGCAAAAACAGCGGCGAGCCGATCGAAGTGCCGCAGTACACGCACATGCGCATCGCTATGGGGCTCAGCTTCAACGAGAAGGATCCGACCGCCAGTGCGCTGGATTTTTACGACCACATGAGCCGGTTGGAGTACGTGCCGGGCGGCAGTACGCGCATCAACGCCGGCGGTGCGTTCCCGCAGCTTTCCAACTGTTTTCTGTTCAACATAGATGACGATATGGAAGCCATCGCCAAAGGCGTGCGCGACACCATGTTCATCGCCAAGGGCACCGGCGGCATCGGCATCGGCGTGAGCAAGCTGCGCGCGGCGGGCAGTCCGGTCAAGACCACCAATACCGAATCGACCGGTCCGATTCCTTTCATAAAGATGCTCGACACTGCCCTCTTCGCCGTATCGCGCAAAGGCAAGAAAGCCGGCGCGGCGGCCATCTATATGGAAAACTGGCATCTGAATTTTCCGCAGTTCCTGGACCTGAAGCAGAACTCCGGGGACCCGTACCTGCGGACGCGCATCGCTAACACGGCGGTGTTCTTGAGCGACGAGTTCATGAAGCGGGTGGATGCGAACGATGACTGGTATCTGTTCGACCCGGCCGAGACGCCTGACCTGACCGAGCTGTACGGCAGTGATTTCAGCAAGCGCTATGCCGAGTACGCCGAACAGGCGGATGACGGCAAGCTGCGCGATTTCGCAAAGATTCCTGCCCGTGAGCAGTACAAGCAGATTCTGACGGTGTTACAAGCGACATCGCATCCATGGCTGACGTGGAAGGATACCATCAATGTGCGGGCGCTGAATAACAACACCGGCACCATCCACCACTCCAACCTGTGTACCGAAATCACCCTGCCGCAGGACAAAGACAATACGTCCGTCTGCAATCTCATCAGCATAAGTTTGCCGGCCTTCCTGGGTGAAGGCAAGCAGTGGGATTGGGTGCGGTTGGCAGACGCGACGCGCAGTGCCATCCGGCAGCTCGACAACCTGTGCGACATCACGAACACGCCGATTCCCGAAGCCATGAACAGCAACAAGCAGAACCGGGCGCTCGGACTGGGCATGATGGGTTTTACGGATGTGGCGGAACGCTTGGGCTACAGCTATGAGAGCGAGCAGGCCTACGACCTCATCGACCAGTTGGCGGAATTCGTGAGTTTCCATGCCATCAATGCCAGCGCTGATCTGGCCAAGGAACTTGGCAGCTATCCGCAGTTCGAAGGCAGCGGCTGGAGCAAAGGCCTGCTGCCGATCGACACGCTCGATGTACTGGCGAAAGACCGCGGTGTGCGGGTGGACGTGACGCGCAAGTCCCGGCTTGACTGGGAAGAGCTTCGCCCGAAGGTTAAAAAAGGCATGCGCAACGCGACGTTGATGGCCATCGCGCCGACGGCCAACATCGCCCACATCGCCGGTACGACGCCGGGGCTCGATCCGCAGTTCAGCCAGATCTTCAGCCGGGCGACGCTGAGCGGCAAGTTCCTGGAAGTCAACGTGAACCTGGTGAACGATCTGAAGAAGCTTGGGCTATGGGACGAAGTAAAAGAGGACGTGCTGCGCCTGCAGGGCGATCTGACCGACATCGAAGCCATCCCGCAGCGCCTGAAGGATGTCTACAAGACCAGCTTCCAGCTCAATCCGTACGCCTTCATCGAAGTGGCGGCGCGGGCACAGAAGTGGGTCGACCAGGCAATCAGCCGCAACATGTACCTGGAGACGCGCGATCCGGAAGACTACATAAATATCTACAGCACTGCCTGGAAAAAGGGCCTCAAGACGACGTATTACCTGCATGTCAAGCCTCGGCATACGGCCGAACAAAGCACCGTCAAAGTAAATAAAGCAGCGAACCTCGGCTCCAAAAAGGTCGGCTTCGGCTTCGCTGCGAAATAAGGAGGATACGACAATGGCAACAAGCAGCGATGCAGTAATACAAGGCCTGATGGATCAGACCGATGCGATCGATCCGGCCGACCCGGACCTGCTGAGCAAGATGAACGAAATAGCGCAGAAGATAGCTGCGCGGCAGCGCGAGCTGAAAGCCGTGATTGCCGGCGGGCCGATCGACGACAGCAATCTCATCGATCCGTCCGACGAATTCGCCTGCGAAGGGTGCCAGTGATGGCGGGCATACTCGGTACCGGCATCCAGGACGGTTTGTTGCTGAAACCGGTGCACTACGACTGGGCCTACGACCTCTACAACCAGGCCGTCGCCAACACCTGGTTTCCGAATGAGATCCAGCTGGGGCAGGACCTGGCCGACTGGAAGAAAATGACTGATGAGGAAAAGCATGCGCTGACGTTTCTGATGAGCTACTTCAACCCGAATGAACTGCTGGTTAACAAGGCATTAGCTTTCGGGGTGTATCCGTACGTGAACGCTGCCGAGTGCCATCTGTACCTGGCGAAGCAGATGTGGGAAGAGGCGAACCACTGCATGGCGTTCGAGTACGTGCTTGAGACATTCCCGATCGACCGCAAAGCTGCCTACGCCGCCCACGTCGAGACGCCAAGCATGGCGCGCAAGGAAGCCTTTGAGACGAAATTCATCAAGCGCATGACCGAGCAGACGCTCGATATCACGACCACCGAGGGCAAGAAAGACTTCATCCGCAACCTTATCGCCTATAACATCATCCTGGAGGGTATCTGGTTCTATAGCGGCTTCATGGTGGCGCTGAGTTTCCGGCAGCGCAATCTGCTGCGCAATTTCGCCAGCCTCATATCCTGGGTAGTGCGCGACGAGAGCCTGCACCTGAAGTTCGGTATCAATCTCATCTTGACCACACTCGAGGAAAACGAAGACCTGCAGACCAAGGAATTCGCTGATGAGATCCGGCAGATGATATTGGACGGCGTGGAAATGGAGGAGGCCTACAACAAAGATCTGCTGCCGAACGGCATCCTGGGCCTGAACGCCGACTACATAAACCAGTACGTAAAGTATCTGGCCGACCGCCGCTTGGAAGAACTCGGCTTCGAACCGCACTATGGCGTCAGCAACCCTGCCAAATGGATGGCGGCAGCCAACGATACGTTCGAGCTCGTCAACTTCTTTGAGGCCACCAACACCAGCTATGAAGTGAATGCGCAGACCGACAGCGCAAAGAAAGGGGAGGAGAAACCATGAGAGCAGCACTACGCCGCCGGCTGCCGCGTACCTTTGCGGGACAGATTCTGTTTTCGGTCGCTATCCTGGCCATAGAACTTGTCCTGACAGCGGTTCTTGCGCATCTGCGCAGCAAGTATGGTTGGCAGTGATGAAGCCGGATGGGAAAAATCACCGAACACCGATCGACTCACTCGCCTAAATGACCCCGACTGTCAGACGGAAGTGACTACTTAAAGTCTTTGAAAAAGACAGCGGGATTGACTCGCAGCGCCTGCGCTAATTTCTGGATGTTGTCCAGTGACACATTCTGCTCGCCGCGCTCAATCGCACCTATATACGTACGGTGCAGGCCGGCAGCATCTGCAAACGCTTCTTGGGAGTATCCCTCCTTAGTTCTCATTTGACGGATTGTTTTGCCGAAAGTTTTGCGGATGTCTTGACTCATTACTCAACAATTGTGGATACATGATGCCAATAGCTCTACAGTCAATAACTAGCATTTACATCCTGCTAATGGTTGGGTATAGTGAGGAATGATTAATCTATAGGCTTGACCAATGACTCAACAAAGACTTCCCGTCCCTGGATCCGACAATGGTACTTGGGGAGACATCCTCAATGGATTCCTAAGCCAAAGCCACAATGGTGATGGTACGCTTCAGGATGGTATCATCACCGACGCCAACATTAGTGGCAGTGCTGCCATTTCCAAGGCCAAACTGGCGTCCGCCGTCCAAACCTCTCTGGCTACTGCCGATTCTTCCGTCCAACAAGTCAACGGGAAATCTCCCACCAGCGGAGCCGTCACGCTGGCTGCCGGTGATGTCGGCGCCGCACCGCTACCATCTGGAACGGCTACGAACGGCCAGGTGCCGGTTGTCACGGGAACCTCTCCGCTAGCGATGGGTTGGGCCGCCGCCGGTACCGTGGATACGACCCATACGCCGCTGGCGCCATCGTCATCTCCAAGCCCCGGTACGGGCTCGAATGGTGTGTCGGCTTCAGATCACGTGCACCCGCTGCCCACGTTGGCATCGTTAAGCACCTTAGGAGTACTCACTACTAGCACCGCGCCGTTATACATGGGAATCAGTACGGGCAACATTACCCTGCCGCGTGGCCACCAGGACGATTCACAGAACTATGGCAGTACCCCCGCCTCGGCGACCATACACTATACGTATTTCATCACTCAGCAGGCCGGTTCAGTTGGCCATATCCGCTTCCAAACCGGTTCTACGGCACAGGCCACAAACACCTATACGAACGTGGGCTTATATACAGTTAATACCAGCACCGGCGCCTTGACCCTAGCCACGTCGGCTACTTCGCAGCAGGCCTTGTCGGGGACCTATGCCGGACAAACGTTCGCGATGGGTACACCATATACCGTATCTGCCGGAACATTATATGCAGTAGGGCTGTTGCAGAAGGCAACCACTCCGGCAAGTTTGCTTGGCGCCTGGTTCAACGGCGTGTTTCTTGGAGCGACACAGCAGTTAGCGATGACAGGCGGAACTGGACTATCGGCGCTGCCGTCAACGGCGAGCGCACCGGTAAACAACCACAATTTCCCGGTTTACTACGAGCTGTACCCCTGATGGACTTGCTTGGTTTGTTTCGTGCGCATGCTCCGTCTGGTACGCGGACATTATACGTAGCGACCACTGGTTCCGATTCAAGCAATGGGCTTACCTCCGGCACGCCGTTCCATACGATTAACGCTGCTGTGAATGCGTGCAAGGCAGGCGATCGCGTGATTGTCGCCCCTGGAACCTATGCGCCGTTCTCGGTATATAGTAAGCAGGGTAGCGGTGCTCAGTGGATCACCTTCGAGGGCGTTGGAGCGTCTATCGACTGTGTCAACAATGCGACTGATGGTGCCGCCGGGATCGATGTGCAGCTCGGGTCATACGTCGGTATTTATGGCTTTGAGGTGTTTGGTTCTCAGACGATGAGCCCAGTTTCGATTTCTGGTATCGCAGTCTTTCGTGACTCGGATCATGTCCTGGTATGGAACAATCACGTCCATGATTTCCCGGGTGGCGGAGTCAACTGCTTTTACATTGAGTACGATGCCAGCAACGGGCTTCAACCCGGCGGCTGGGATTGTGTGGATGTTTCTTTCAACAGAGTTCATGGCTGCTGCAAATATGATCCGAACAATGCTTCGGGTATTTCCATGTTCGGTGCGACGGATACGACCGGACAGACCTGGGATGGCCGCTACGGCTACCGTGTCGTCGGGAACTACGTGTACGACTGTGAATGTACCGTGCCGTATACGCCGGGCGGGTTCAATTTCATCACTGACGGTAATGGCATCAGTCTCGATTCGCTGAACACAGCTACCGTTTTCAATTCCGGCAACGCACCGTACACCAAATGGGGTCTAGTCGAGGGCAACGTGGTCGTTGGCTGCGGCGGCCGGGGCCTGCATATCTACAACACGATCAAAGTGGACGACAATTTCAATACATACGCTGGCAATCTTCGTACGGTCTCTCAAGCTATCACGAATGGGGTCGAAGCCGATGCCGCATACGACACTCCGCCTTCCGGAGGTAATTTCGTCACGCACTACGGCAACATCATCTGTCCGCTGAATACGTCTAACACGACGGATGGAGTCTCAACCTATACATCGAATGTGATTCTCGGTGGCACGCAGTCAGTCCCCGGCGGCAACACCGATAAGCACGCGACGGGCGTCTTCTACTTCACTGGAAACCCCGCTGGAGCAAGTCTTCTCACCGGTCTGCCGATCACTATCTTCCTTCCGGTCGCGATAGATTCGGTGCCGCGAGCCACTTATTACCGGGGATATCAGGCGCTGGGTAATGGTCCGCGCAGTATATCGTCATGGGCCGCCGGCGCCATCGAAACGATCCAGCCGCACTACTTCCACGCTTAAGCTGAGTGTATGTACAAATGTGCTATTGACAAAACGTAAGCTTCTTGCTATACTATGCATTAGTTTTGAGATTAGCAATTCGCCAATCTTTAAAAACAAAAACGTTCCAACAAAACAAAAATATAGAAAGGCTGAAACGAATGCGTATCGCCATCAATCAAGGCTGGGCCTACGAGCTGGTTCCTACCAGTAATACCGAGATCTTAGCCGTCGACAAAGTTCTGACCGAGCTTTAATATCCATAAGCACCGAAACCACCTTCTCATGCGAGCAAGGTGGTTTTCGTTTGCCGCGGAACAGGGAAGGGCAGGTGCCAAGCATAAGCCGCTTCGCTTTATTCCCACGCTGTTTTCACGTACAATGAAGCAAATAATGCACGGAAAACAGAACGATAGCTTCAGCCAGAAGCGGGCTACAAACATCGACGGTTTTTTTGCCCGGCCACCCCAGGACCGAACCCGTCAGCGCCACCCCGTATTCCATGCAGCCCCAGCTCATCCGCAGCCTGCACCTGCTATCCTGGCAGACATGCCCAGACGCTCCGAACCGCAGCCGGTGTTAAGCAGTGTGTCCTCGCCCAGCCTGGCGGGTGTGGCAACGTATCCGCTGGAAGGCCGCGAGCGGCGCCGCCGAAAGTACGGAGAGCCGGAAGAGCCGGCAGCCGATAAGGGCCGCAAAGAGCGGCAGCCGCGGTCGATAAAGCGGATCGTCAAACGTTCAGCTATGATACTGGGCGCCCTGATATTGCTCTCGGGATTGTGGTTCGGCGTGAAATTTTATAAGGACATCGCCAAACTTACGGGCAACAACAATCCGCTGAGCCTGCTCAGTGTCTTCCACCCGGTAGCGCTCAAGAACCAGGACGGCCGCGTGAATATACTGGTGGCGGCCAACTCGGCCGACGACCCGGGGCACGACGGTGCCAACCTGACGGACTCCATCATGGTGCTGAGTATCAATACCAAGAACAACACGGCGCTGATACTGAGCGTGCCGCGCGACCTGTGGGTGAACATCCCGGGCGTCGGCCATGCCAAGATCAATGATGCCTATCCGAACGGCGGCATGGACAAGCTTCAGGAAGTCGTGCAGGACAATCTGGGGCTGACCATCGACTACCAGGCACTCGTGAACTATGGCGCTTTCCAGGACCTAGTGAATGCAGTGGGTAACATCACTATCACCATCAACAGCGATGATCCGCGCGGCATCTATGACCCGAGCCTCGACTACACTACCAGGAACTGCTGCGCGCTGGCCAAATACCCCAACGGCCCGGTGACGCTGGACGGTCACCAGGCGTTGGACCTGGCCCGTGCCCGCGGCGATGCCTACGGCTCGTACGGCTACGCCCAGAGCGACTTCACCCGCACCATGTACCAGCGCGAGATGCTGGTGGCTATCAAGGACAAGGCGTCCCAATCGTCGGTCATCGCCAACCCGTTCAAGGTCAGCAGCCTGGTCGATGCGGTCGGCAACAACATCAAGACCAATTTGCAGCTGAACGAGATCGAGACCCTGTATAGCTACATGAAGAAGATCGATGACAACAAGATCGATTCGTACAACGTCAACACGCTGATGGGCAAGAACACGACCATGCTGGCCAACTACACCTCGCCGGACGGCGAGTCGGCCTTGATCCCGGCAGCCGGTATCGATGACTTCAGTGCCATCCAGGCCCAGATCCAGAAAATCTTTACCTCCGACCCGGTAACCAAAGAGGGCGCTACGCTAGTCATATTGAACGGTACCGATACCGTGGGCTTAGCACTGGGGCAGGAAAACAAACTGATAGCCAAAGGCATGTCGGTAACGATAGGTGACGCGTCGGCGAACCAAGCGACTAATACGCTGATCGATAACTCGAACGGCGAGATGCCCAACACGCTGGCATACCTGAAGAGTACGTATAAGACCACGACCGTGACCAGTGCGAGCTTGACCGCCGCTTACCCGAATGCCGACTTCATACTTATCCTCGGCCAAAGCGCGGTACCGGCGCCAGCGACGAGTACGAGCGGCAGTCAGTAAATACCCGAGAGGCTACCCTCAGGCAGAAACTCTCGGCACCGAGAAGTGGAACGTGGAACCTTTGTTCTCGGCACTCTCGAACCACACTTCCCCACCTAAGCTTTCAGCGATATTTTTGATGAGGTAGAGGCCGAGACCGGTGCCGCTGACGTCTTTGCTGACGATGTTCTCGGCCCGGAAAAACTTCAGGAAGATGTTCTTCTGCTCGCCGGCCGGGATGCCGTAGCCGGTGTCACTAACCTTCCAACGGATCTCTTTGGTGGTCTGGCGCAGCTCCAGCCGGACCTGGCCGCCGTCGGCGTGTACTTCAGGGCATTGCTCAGCAGGTTGGCGCAGATCTCTTTTACCAGCAAGCTGTCGGTGAGCAGCGGCTCCATGGTTTCGGGTATATCGTACGACAGTGCGATCTGCTTGGCTTCGGCGGCCGGCACGAACTCGGCCAGTATCTCGCGCGTCAGCTTGTCGAGCCGCACGGGCTGCGGCTTGATGACGATGCCGCCGGCTTCGATGCGCGTGATGTTGAGCAGGGTGTCGATGAGCACGTTCATCCGCTCGACCGACGTCAAGATGGTCTCGATGTAGGGCAGCTGCTGCGGGCTCAGATCACCCGCCAGGCCGTCCTGCAGCATGCGGGTGTACATGTTGATGGCCGACAAAGGTGTCCGCAGTTGGTGCGAGGCGATGGAGATGAAGTCGGACTTGAGCTTGTCGTTTTCGATCTCGTCGGTCAGATCGCGGAAGACCTCGATGGCGCCGATGGGCTTGCGGCGGAAAATGATCGGCGAAACGGTGACTTGCACCGGCAGCAGTGAACCGTCGCCGCGCAGGTACAGCGTCCGGGCAATGACGGTCTTACCGGTCTGAAAGGCTTTGACGATCGGCCGGTCGAACGCATCTACCGGGGTACCGTTGTCTCGCACCGAGACGATGACGCTCAAAAAGTGTTTATGCAACGTCGCGCTGCGGCGCAAACCGAGCAGATCGAGGGCGACCTGATTGATGCGGGTAATCGTACCGGCTTCGTCAGTGGCGATGATGCCCTCGCCGATGCTCGCGAAAAGCGCCTCCAGCCGGGCACGATCATGTGCGGACAGTTCCGGCGGCTTTGGGGCGGCCGAGGTTTTAGCGCGCGGCCTTTTTGCCATAACCGCGCGCTTTCTTGCCTGCCTGGGTCAATTGCTCCAGATCGGCCATGTACCGGTCGATTATCTGCGTGTCGTCACTGATAAGCCGCATGGCGAGCTGGATCCAATCGATGAGCTGGCGCAGGTCCTGACGCCTCAGTTCGGCCGGATCCTTCTGCAGGTGATTGCGGATTTGGCGCACCACGAAGCGGTCCGCTGCCGGACCCAGATAATCGTACGTAATGGCGACTACGTCGTCGTACAAACTGTTCGCGGGCATAGCCGGCTACGCTTCCTCTATCTTCATAAGTTTTTTAGCTCCTAGGGCCAGTACTATATACGCCGCAGCCAACAGTATCAGTAAGACGTATAACAGGAGCAATATCCAGCCAAGCGCCAGCGAAGTCAGCCAGGTGGAAAGCGTGGTGAGGTATTGCAGCAATATGGAAGTGAAAATGACGCCCGCAAGACCGATGATGAGCCACTTCCAACCCTCGCGATATACGACCCCCGAAACCTTGCGGCTATATACCTGGAGTTCCGCCGCGGAGAACAGTCCCAGGAACCAGATGTACATATACGGAATGCCGAGTGTAAGCATTACCAGCTCCGGTGACATATGGTAGCTGGTGCGCAGTTCCTGGTGGTCCGCCACGATCAAGGAGCAGAATACGACACCCAGCACGATAACGCTCAAGGTGACGATGTTGAGCAGCCACAGCCGCGGCCGAGACTTGGACAGTTCACTCAGCCCTCGCGCACCCATGCTGATCCACAGGAACGCGGCCAGCGGAAACACGACGCCCAGATAGTTATTGACGATGACCGAAGCAGACTTGAAACCGGGATTGTGTGCGGCGATGATCGACAGGATACCGCCGATGATGGTCGTGATCGGCAGCCCTAAGCTTAACAGCAGCAGCCCGCGCGCCAGTTTCGCAATCTGCCGTCCGTCCTTGGAAGCTTTGATGAGCTGGCTGTAACGGTACAGCTTCTGGTAGCCGTAAAACGCGGCGAACCAGATCAGGACTTCGGGGATGATGATGGTGAAGTCGAGTGCCCGCAGCTCGGCAGAGGTGATGTGGTAGCGGATGAGCGTGGCCTTATCGGGAGCCGGAAACAACGTCAGGCCTATGAACGCGACGACGAACGCGCTGTACCAATAGAATATCCGTGATTTTAGTCTCATGCCGCTCCCTGTTAAATGTAACCGCCGCGCTGGAAATAGATGATAAACGGCAACTGTGCCATCGGCGCTTGCTGCACTACATCATAAGCCCTACGCGGCAATAAGCTGTGTAATTATTCTGACAGAAATCACTTGTGTTCCCAGCATTCCTACATTAAGCTTATGGTAAGAAAAGAGAAAATAACAACACTATGCCCGCCGCCATCGAGCTGAAGAATCTGACGAAAACCTACAAACTGGGTGATGAAGTGCTCAATGCGCTCGATGGGGTCAGCTGCGATATCAAGTCCGGCGAATTCGTCGCCATCACCGGGCCGTCCGGTTCCGGCAAATCGACGCTGGCGAACATTATCGGTGGGCTCGATAAACCTACCTCGGGCAGTATCGTTGTTGACGGCAGTGATTTGTCGCATGTGCACGACAAGCAGCTGTCCGATTACCGCAATCATCACATCGGCTTCGTCTTCCAGTCGTTTAACCTCCAAGGTACGCAGACAGCGCTCGAGAATGTCATGCTGCCTTTGGTGTTCTCGCATATGAAGAGCAAGGACCGCAAGGCCCGCGCCAAAGAGTGCCTGGAAGCAGTCGGTCTTGGTGACCGGCTCAAACACAAGCCAAGCCAGCTGAGCGGCGGCCAACGGCAGCGCGTGGCTATCGCCCGTGCACTCGCGGTCAAGCCCAGTATCATTCTGGCTGACGAGCCGACCGGTAACCTCGACACTGCCCGCGGCGACGAGATCATGAAGCTGCTGCGCGACCTGAACAAGCAGGGTATTACGCTCATCGTCATAACCCACGACATGGCTATCGCCAAGCAGGCCGATCGTATCATACATATCCAGGATGGAAAGATGACCCGTCCATGAGATTCTCCGATTATATACTGATAGCCTTTCGCAACATCCGCCGCCAGAAGCTGCGTAGCGCACTGACCATCTTCGCGGTGGTCATCGGCGCTACCAGCGTTACCATCATGCTGGCGGCCGTCTTCAGCCTGAAAGGCTTCATGACCAAGCAGTTCGAAGCCAACGGTACCTTCCAGCAAGTGGCGGTTTCGCCGCAGACCGATATAACCTGGACCAGGGAGGTAATAATTGTACTACTTGTGTCAAGCTTACCGATGACCTGGCGACCAAGATAGCCGGTTTGCAACACGTAATCGGCGTGGCCCGCGAGACGCAAGTCAACCCATTCCAAGCGCTCATGTACGCAATCAGAAGCTGCGTACCCAGCAGGTAGTCGCATATGATACCAACGGGATCATCAAGAATACGGTACTGGCCGCCGGGATATCAGCAGCGGCGATACGACGGGCGTACTCACCATCACCTCGGACTACGCCGATAAACTGGGATTCAAGGGAAATTACCAGGCCTTGATCGGCAAGCAGGTCGGCCTTATGACACAGAATTACTATTCGGGCGTCGGTTCCGACCCGATTGCGGCGTTCCAGGCGCAACAGGCCTACTTCCAGTCTCATCCGGGAGCGGGCGGACAGGATTATCAACCGACACCGATCACGCTCACCGGCACGATTGTCGGTATCATGGACACTACCCAGAACAATTATCAGATCCGAGTACCGCTCGACTGGGCCCGCGGCATGGAGGAGAACCAGATGGCGGTCGTAACGCAGGCCGACCAGGACGCCGCGCAGGCCAAATGCCGGAACAGCCACACGCCCGGCTCGTGCAACACCAGCCGGTGCCGTCTACCGTGACTACTGAGGATGAGCTGGCCAAGCAGGGTTATAACGGATTCATCGTCAAGGTCGACCAGGCGTCGAATGCCGCGAGCGTGGCCAAGACCATCCGCATACCTACAAGGTTGGGGCGGCCGATGCCCAGACCGAGATCAAGAGCCAGCTGGCCATCTTCAATATCCTCGGCCTGGTGCTGGGCGGTATCGGCGGGATAGCGTTGGTAGTTGCAGCCGTGGGTGTCGTGAACACTATGATCATGAGCATACTGGAACGGACCCGCGAGATCGGTGTGATGCGCGCCGTCGGTGCTCGCCGCAGTACCGTCAGCCTGCTGTTCACTATCGAGGCAGCATTGCTGGGATTCTGGGGCGGTGTCATCGGCCTGGCCATCGGCTACGGCGCGGTATTGGTGGCCAACCCGCTCATCAATAAACAGCTGTCCACCAATAACATCACCAGCTCCAACATCATCACGCTGCCTATCTGGCTTATCCTGGGTGTTATCGGGCTCACTACGGTCATCGGTATCCTAGCAGGTCTGTACCCTGCCCGCCGCGCCGCCCGCCTCGACCCGGTCGAAGCCTTGCACTATGAGTAGCCTAGCTCAAGTACTGCACCAGCTTTTTAGTAAAACGCTGCATATGTGGATCAAATATTGCCGGGTGTGATTGGAGTATTTCGTTAAAGCCGAACCAATTCATATCAGTGAATTCCTGCCGGTCAAACTGCAATGGGTCGTGCATGTCGCCGTGCAGCAAGTACCATAAGCTGACGTCGGTGTGTCCGGCAGTCAGGCCAACCGTTTGTGTGACGGTGATGAAAAAAGGATGGTCATTATTTTTAAGAAATGTAGCGTCCAAGTTCACTTCTTCCAACGCCTCTCTGACCACTGTTTGTCTGGGATGTTCATTCAACTCCACATGGCCCCCGGTGGGCAGCCACAGCTGAGCCTTGATGTGGTCACCCAATAGCAAACATTTATGTTCCGGATCGATGACTACGAAATATGAAACAAGATGCTTCGGCGGTTTGTCCGGCTTTTCTATCCTGAATATATTCGCACCACTTTCAATCCAGCCTGCCGCGTCGTCCTGTGCATGATCTCAAGCTCATCAAAAGGTTTGATGTCGTTGATCTCATCTCGGATCTGGTCCCGGACAGTCTGCAGCTTCATATACCCGAAGCGTAGATGTAAACACCGATCAAGGCAAGCGCATTATTGACAACAAAATCTAATCGCGGATACGAAGTTTGGCACGACCCTGCATGGCGCGGAAGGCACCATGCTTCAGGTTACTGACATCAATGGTCTCGCTGCGCTTGAATGAAAGTATACGCGTGGAATTCGTACTGCCATGAAAAATACGGAACGGTTTTCCAGCCCTATAGAAGCGTCTGACCTCGGCGGCTATTTTAGAAACCCGGGCAACGTGGTCGTCTCTCATCCATATATCCTACCAAATCAAAGCACCTTCGGAAAAAGCCCTTGGCGCACGGTGCTATAAAGTGCCCGGTTCTGAAGCTGTAAATTCTCTTAGAGCCTGCTCATCCATTTGGCAGAGCTGCCATTCCGGCAAGATGAGCGCTCCCATATTGCGATACGTTCGTATGGCCGATTCGTTCCAGTCCAGCACCAGCCATTCCATGCGTTTCATGCCCAGATCAAGCGCGGTCGTGGCTAGGTGCCGGATGAGCTTGGTCCCGATGCCTTGGGCCCTGACCTCCGGGTCCACATAAGCGTCCTCCAGGTGCATGTAGTCACCGACCCAGGTAGAGAATCGAGTATACCAGATCGCCATGCCGGCGGGTGTACCATCCGTTTCGGCAATGACCGCGTTGAAATGGTTGCCCTCCCGAAGGTATGCGGCATAATCTTCGACACTCAACTCGACCCGGTCGCGCGCATGCTCGTAGTCTGCCAGATCACAGACGAACCCATGAATAATGGAGGCGTCTTCGGCTGTGGCAGTACGCAGGTTGAGCATGTATAGAAACTCCAAAAGATGATAAAAACCCGGTAGACGGACTTAGATAATGGTAGCGGCGACAAGACTTGAACTTGTGACCCCAGGCTTATGAGTCCTGTGCTCTAACCAGCTGAGCTACGCCGCCCTAATTTGGCTTGTACCAAAATCAGTAAAGAACAGGGGAGATTGTAACAGATTCGAGGGATGTTGGCTAGTATTGGCGGAGGGCTAGGTAGACTACGGCGCTCAACCCGATGGCGATTATGGTGATACGCAGCCAGTGGCTGGAGACTTTCTGGGCGCTGCGGGCGCCGCAGTATCCGCCGATGGTCGCGCCGGCGGCCATCACCAGGCCGGTGCGCCACTGGATCAGGTGCGAACTATACAGGCAGAGTATCGAGGTACCGGAAAGAAAGATAGCCGAGACGTTCTTCATGGCGTTCATCATGTGGGTGTCGGGCATGTTCGTGAAGCCGAGCAGCCCGAGCATGATGAAGCCGTAGCCGGCCCCGAAAAAGCCGCCGTAAAAACTTAAGGGAAGCATAATGAAACCGATAAGTACCATCGGCAGCCAGCTGCGGCGGATACCTTTGACGTGCAAGTGCAGGTGGAAATGCAGGAACGGCTGGAAGGCGAACAGCAATACGCCGAACAGCACTAGCTCCGGCACGATGCTGGTGAAATCATGTGCGGAAGTGTTACGCAATGTCAGCGCTCCAAGTGCCGCGCCGGTTACCACCGGAAAGATGAACAACGCATAGCGCAGCGGCACCCGCTTCAGGTATTTCCAGTAGCCGATGGCCGAAGTAACCTGTCCCGGCCAGGTCACGACGCTGCCGGTGGCGTTGGCCATCAGCGGCGGCACGCCCAGCGCGATCAGCACCGGGAACCCCACGAGCATGCCGCCGCCGGCGATGGCGTTCATGGCCCCCACCACGAACCCGGCCAGCAATAGTGCGATATCTTTTTCCATGTTTATTGTTGTTTTCTAAGGACAGTATAGCTGCTATTGTTATTTTATGGCAGAGAAGAAAGTGGGGGTCGGTTTTGGTGTCATGCTCATCAGGGACGGGAAAGTATTGCTCGGCAGGCGTCACGACGACCCAGAGAAGGCAGATAGCCTACTGAATGGTGCAGGGAAATGGACTATGCCGGGCGGAAAATTGGATTTCGGAGAGACCTTTGAGGTTGGTGCGAGTCGGGAAGTACTAGAAGAAACAGGTATCACAACCGGTAAATTAAGCGTGATTTGTGTCAATCAAGATATCGTGGAAACTGCACACTTTATAACTATCGGGCTCATGTGCAAAGAATTTTCCGGCGAGCCTCAAGTCATGGAGCCGGATGAAATTACCAAGTGGGATTGGTTCGATCTTAATAGTCTTCCGACCCCGCTTTATTTTCCCAGCGCCAAAATCTTTGAGAATTACGCGAAGAAGAAGTTTTATATTGCCAAATTCAATATGTGAGCTACTGCTTGCTAAACCTTAATAAACTTACGGACGGAAGCCAGTGGCGATGAAGTGCTCCATGGGCAAAAAGACAGGCGAAGGTAAATCGTCCCAGTCAAACCATTGCCATTTGACCATTCTGTCCGGCTCCATGATTTGTGGCTCACCAGACTTCCAGGCAGCCTTCATATATATAGTTACATAGTGTTTGTTTTCCTTGTCAAAGATATCATTTGTGCATGTCACAAACTCAACCTTAGCGATAGCTAGGCCTGTTTCTTCGGCAACTTCCCGAACTGCACAACCTTCGAACGATTCGCCAAATTCCAGATGTCCGCCCGGAAAGCTCCAAGTGCCCTCACCGTGCGCATTCAGACGCTGGCCCATTAATACCTTGCCGTCTCTGACCACGCATACTCCTACGCCGACTTTCGGCCTATTCTGCTCATCCATTGATACAATTATACGGTATGGATATCGATTTGGAGCCGGGGAGGTACGTGGTGGCAGTGAGCGGTGGAGTGGACTCCGTGGCGTTACTGCATATCCTGACTCAGGTGGGAATGGATTCCCGCCTGCGCGGGAATGACAAGGCAGGGAAGTACCAATTTACCGTTGCGCATTTTGATCATGGTATCCGGGAAGATTCGGCGGAAGACCGGCGGCTGGTGCAGGCGCTGGCAAGAGAGTATGGGCTGCCGTTCGCGCATCACCAGGGGAAACTCGGGCCCCAGGCGAGCGAGGCGCAGGCCCGCGAAGCCCGTTACCGGTTCTTGCACCGGGTGCGGCAGGCAAGCGGGGCAGGGGCGGTCATCACGGCGCACCACCAGGATGATGTGCTCGAAACCGTCATTCTGAATTTACTGCGCGGTACCGGACGGCGTGGACTCAGCTCATTGAAAAGCACGGACGTGGTGAAGCGTCCGCTGCTGCACGTGCCCAAAAAAGAATTGCTCCGCTTCGCTAAGAGGGAAGGGCTCAGCTACCGCGAAGACAGCACCAATGCCGACCCGAAATATCTGCGGAACTATATCCGTCAGAACATATTGCCTCGCTTCGCTGAAACCGACAGGGAAGTGCTGCTGGCCACCATGCGGCGCGCGCAGGAGCTGAACGAGGCGATAGGGCAGCAGGCGGTGAACTACTTGCATATGCAACCGGCCGCCGGCGTACTGGATCGGCAGGCGTTCATCATGCTGCCGCATGCCGTGGCGCGCGAAATCATGGCCGAGTGGCTGCTGGCCAACACCGGTGCGCAGCTCTCGAAGAAGCTGCTGGAGCGCCTGGTGGTGGCAGCCAAAACCGGCCGCAGCGGCAGCCGGGTGGATGTGGATAAAGGCCACTGGCTGGAGATTGCCCGGCAGACTCTGGCACTCCGCACCCGTGAGCGCTAGGCAAAGGGGCGCGAAAAGTTGTATACTTAGACGGACATGGATAAAAAACCTTTACGACCCAATGCCAAACGTAGCCAGGGAGGGCGGGGACTCAAGAACGCCGGCTTTGTCGCGCTGATAGTGCTCGTGGCGCTCATCAGCTACGCGGCTTATCGGCAACCCAGTACGCTCACCGAAATCCCGATTTCCAAGGCCGTCCAGCAAGCCGATGCGGGGCAATACCAGAAAGTGGAAGTGAGCGGCAATGAGCTGGATATTACCAAAAAGGGCGACAGCAAGCCGACGCTCAAGGCCTTCAAGGAAGATGGTGTCAGCCTGAAGGATGAGGGCCTGAATTATGATAAGGTCCAGGTGAGCATCAAGCCGGGCAGCAGCACTGGCGCATTGGTAGGCAGTCTGGCGGTGAACCTTATCCCGGTGCTGCTCATCGGCGGCCTATTGTACTTTATGCTTAAGAGCGCCCAGGGGCAGGGCAACCAGGCGCTCAGTTTCGGCAAATCCCGCGCCCGGCTGTACGGCAACGAGAAGGACAAGGTCAGCTTCAAGAGCGTGGCCGGCCAGGCCGAAGCCAAGCAAGACCTGGAAGAGGTCGTCGAGTTTTTGAAGTTCCCCAAGAAGTTCGCATCGCTCGGTGCACGGATTCCTAAGGGTGTTTTGCTGGTAGGCCCTCCGGGTACCGGCAAGACCTTGTTGGCCCGCGCGGCGGCAGGGGAGGCCGGTGTTCCCTTCTTCAGTATCTCCGGTTCCGAGTTCGTCGAGATGTTCGTGGGTGTCGGCGCCAGCCGCGTACGCGATCTGTTCGCCAAGGCCAAAAAGAACGCGCCGTGCATCATATTCGTCGATGAAATCGATGCCGTCGGCCGCCGCCGCGGATCCGGCATGGGCGGTGGGCACGACGAGCGCGAGCAGACCCTGAACCAGATATTGGTAGAGATGGACGGATTCGAACAGGGCGTCAACGTCATCGTGCTGGCCGCAACCAACCGCGCCGACGTGCTTGACCCTGCCCTGCTCCGCCCCGGCCGGTTTGACCGCCGCGTGAACATCGGCCTGCCCGACCGCCCAGACCGCAAAGCCATCCTGGACGTGCACTTCGAGAAGAAGCCGTTAGCCAAAGACGTGGATGTCGATGCCTTGGCCGCCAAAACGGCCGGTTCGTCCGGTGCGGATCTGGCCAACATCACCAACGAAGCTGCCATCATCGCGGCCCGCTCCAACCATACGCAGATTACTCAGGCCGACGTCACCGAAGCGTTCGAGCGCGTAGCTATCGGCCCGGAGCGCAAGAGCAAGGTTATGAACGACCATGAAAAGGAGCTGACCGCCTACCACGAAGCCGGCCACGCCATCGTCGGCCATGTGCTGCCGGATAGCGATGTCGTGCACAAGGTCACTATCATCCCGCGCGGCGGGACTGGTGGTGTCACCTGGTTCATCCCGCCCGAGGACAAGAGCTACCACAGCATCCTTGAATACAAAGACATATTGGCCCGTATGCTGGGCGGCCGCATCGCCGAGGAAGTCATCTACGGCAAGGAGCGGGTGACTACGGGTGCCGGCAACGACCTGCAGAAAGCCGCTGAGCTGGCCCGCGACATGGTCATCAACCAGGGCATGGGCACCAAGCTGCGCGACCAAGTCTTCCACGTGGAAGAGGGCATGATGCTAGAGCGTATGGTGCACGAACGTGAGTACAGCGACGACACCGCCAAGGTAATCGACCAGGAAGTAGAAGCTCTGATTACCGAAGCCGCTACCCGCGCCCGCGCTGTCATCAAGGCAAACATCAAATACATCACGGCGCTCAAGGACAGGCTGCTCGAAAAAGAGACCGTCGACGCCGACGAAGTCCATGAACTATTCGAGGGCTCTCATCTCCCCAAAGAAGCTTCGCTCTATTGAGAGAACCGAGATAGGTTCTCTCAACGCGCCGGCAAAATCGAATAGATTTTGTCGGGCTTCTCTTTCCTGAGAAGCTTATAAAAATAACTACGGAATGAATCCATAGTTATTTTTCGATGCGACTGACTGGGGGGGGGCAGTTGCCTAAAACCGGAAACGGATTTCTGGGCTTGGGAAACTGCTTGGGTGGGGGAGATGAAACGCTCGCGCGAAAGAAAATAACTTCGCGTAAACGCCTATCTCCCCCACCCGGTGTTCATCTGTTCCCCGCCAGAACTGGTTGTACCTAGTTCCGGCGCCGGCGTGTGGCTACTTGCTGCCCTTGCCCTTGCTGACTGTCTCGGGACGGTGCCTGCCGTTGTCGCCACTGCTGGTTGACGTCGACGTACCGCCGCTCTTGTCCTTGTGCGAGACAGCCGGTGCGGTCGGGATGTGGATCATGGTTGTTCCTTTCCTTTCGGGGAGCCAAAGCGCGGAATAGCGCTATGGGTTGAACAGTGTTCAGTATATGACTGAACACGTCTGTGGCCGGATCGGTCTCATGAGGGGGTGCCTCTAGTGATCCGGACGGCGGAAAGGCTAGCTGATCAGGATGATGCAGCGGCGTCGGTCGCGGCGAAGTCCGGGTGGGCTTCAATGGTCTCGATGGGCTGATGCTCATCTTCTGGCGGCCAGTCGTTGGAAGCGAGTTGGGTTTCCCAGAATCTGAGTTCTTTCTTGGACTTCTCATCGAACGGGTCTCGCTCGACGGCGGCCGCGAACTCGGTGATCTTGGCTAGCGCCAGAGCTTCGTTTACCACGGTCCTCTCCTGTATCTCGGGGGTAGTAATTGCAGGCAGGGCACGAAAATCATGCGCCTATCTGCAATCACCACTTGCCTGAGCTGGAGATTAACAACAGATGAACTTTTAAGGTACTTCGAAGGTATCACCTCTCAGGGACGCCTCAACGAAGCAGAGCACATTGTAGCACAAATGGTACTAAAATGCAAGTATATTGAAGCATATGAAAAGGCCTTCGAGCCCTGTATTTGCGGGGCAAAGCATGAGAAAATAAGAGTAACCGTTTTTCCAGCGGGAGGTTTATCATATGGCACGATCACATGGCTCTCAAGATCCGACCCACGACGACAGCGGCGTGGTGCTTTTGCTGCAGGTGCCGCGGGCGAATGAAAAGAAAGAGCTGGCGGCCGAACAGATGTTCGCCAGCCTCCACGGCCTGCTCACCATCCCGCAGCCGGGACTCATGAAGGCCGCTAGGCGCGAACGCCTGAGCTTCGAGATCGCCGTGCGCGAACGCCGCATCGGCTTCTACGTGTGGGTGCCGAACTATCTGAAAAGCTATGTGGAAGAGCAGATTTATGCCCAGTATCCGACGGTCCACATCAGTGAGGTCGAAGACTACGCCATGTACCGTGAGGAGCAGCAGTACCCCACTCAGCTGGTGACCGAGCTGAAATTCGTCGGCCACAATGCCCTGCCCATCAAGACGTTCCAGAGTTTCGAGGTCGATCCGTTGGCGGCCATCACGGCCACGCTGGCGAAATTCACCGATCAGGAAGAGGCCTGGGTGCAGCTGCTCATAAGGCCGGCACCGAGCAATTGGCACAAGAACAGCGAACGGTACATATCCGGTATAAAAGGCGGCGGGGGTACCAGCACCAAAGGACTCATGAGCGCGCTGTGGAAGCCGCCCGAGACCGTGACTGAGACGGTGAAGCTGAGCGATTACGAAACCACCCGGGCCAGCGCTGCCGTGGAAAAGACCCAGAAACTGGCGTTCGAGACCCAGCTGCGCATCGTGTACCGCGGCAATACCACGCCGCAACAAGCGCAGCTCCAGATGCAGAGCATCATCGCCAGCTACAAGCAGTTCAATAGCACCTACCTGAACGGTTTCGAGGCCAAGCGGGTACTGGATGATCCGTTCCTGGTGGCGCACTACCGTTCCCGGGCATTCAACCGGGCCGGCTTCGTCTGCAACATCGAGGAAGTCGCCACGCTCTATCACCTGCCCCACACCAATGTGGAGACGCCGTTTATCCTGTGGGCTACCAGCCAGACCGCCGAGCCCCCGGCCAATCTGCCGGTAGTGACACCCGAGACGGAGCACGAGCTGAGTCCCGTCGCCGCGACGAATTTCCGTGGGCACAACACCATGTTCGGCATGCCGCGGAGTGACCGCGGTCGGCACTTGTACATCATCGGACAGACCGGTACCGGTAAATCCGGTATGTTGGAGCTGCTGACGATCTCCGATATCTATAGTCCGTATGGCTTCGCCGTCATCGATCCGCACGGCGATTATGCCCAGGCAGTGCTCAAGCGGATTCCGGCCGAGCGGGCTGCCGATGTGGTGTATTTCAACCCGGCCGACACCGATTTCCCGATGGGTTTCAACCCGCTCGAGGTCTACGATCCGAAGCTCAAGACGCACACCTGCTCGGAGCTGATCGGTGTCATCAAGCGTATATTCGAGAATAGTTGGGGCCCGCGGCTGGAGTATATCCTGCGTTATTCCATCTTGGCGCTGCTTGATTATCCGGACGCGACGATGCTCGACATCACGCGTATCCTGACCGAGAAGAAATTCCGGAACGATGTGCTGAAATACGTCGCGGATCCGGTGGTGCGGAACTTCTGGACTATCGAGTTCGCCAGCTGGAACGAGCGGTTCATGACCGAAGCCGTGGCGCCGATCCTCAACAAGGTCGGGGCGTTTACGGCCAATCCGCTGGTGCGCAACATCATCGGCCAGCCCAAGAGCAGCTTCAACATTCGGCAGATCATGGATGAGCGCAAGATCCTGATCGTGAACTTGAGCCGCGGGCTGGTGGGCGAGGACAACGCTGCCCTGCTCGGTGCGCTGCTGGTCACCAAGATACAGATGGCGGCTATGAGCCGGGCTGACATATCCGGCGAAGACCGGACGCCGTTCTACCTGTATGTGGATGAGTTCCAGAACTTTGCTACCGACAGTTTCGCGACTATCTTGAGCGAGGCGCGCAAATACGGCCTGAACCTGACGGTCGCCAACCAGTACACGGCGCAGATGATGCAAGAGGTCAAGGATGCCGTGTTCGGTAACGTCGGTTCCATCATCTCGTTCCGGACCAGCGCAGACGATGCCCGGGTGATGCTGAAGTACTTCGAGCCGAAGTTCGAGGAGCACGATATCGTGCATATGCACAACCGCCACTTCGCCATCAGCATGACCATCGAGGGTGAGAAGGTGCCTGCCTTCTCGGCGATCAGCCTGAACTTGCCGGCCTTCGGTGCCGACTACAGCCCGCAGATCATCGCGCACAGCCGCGCCCAATATTCCCAGAGCCGTGAGTCCATCGAACGCTATGTGGCGGATCACTACCTGACGAGCGAGAGTGCTGAACTCAAGCAAGGCGAACCGCGGGCCAGTAAGCCCCAGCCTGCGCCGCGACCGCCGGCCGGACCGACTCCCCGCGCCGTGTCAGCACCGGCGCCTGAGGCTTCCAAGCCCCGCCCGGCGGCCAAAGCACCCCAGTCTCCGGCTGCTGCGCTATCACAGGCGGTCTTGGGCAAACTTGCTCCCGTTCCGATCTCGCTCGCTACCGGTGAAGATGCCAAGCCGAAACGCAAACGCGTCCGCCACCGCAAGCGCAAGACCGTCGACGGCAAGCCGCCCACCGGCCCGACGACTGCCCAGGTAGCCCGGGCTATCGAAGAGGGCGTCATCCACTTGAATTAGCGGCTTCTAAACGCGGTCTTTAGCCCTGTTTTCCAAAGAGTAAGCAGGCTATACTGGATGTAACCATATGAATCTCAAAATCCCGCGCACGCGCAAACGAATCTCTCTCGGCTCGGCGGCTGTTCTGCTGGTGAGCAGCTCGCTGCTGGCGCAAGCGCTCGGCTTCCTGCGCACTAAGCTGGTGAACGGCAACTTCTCGGCCGTCGGGCTGCACAGTACCGACAGCTACTTCGCCGCTTTCAACATCCCCGATTTCTTCTTCTACACCATTTCGGCCGGAGCGCTGGGCGTGGCCTTCATGCCGGTACTGGCCGATCACCTGGCCCGGGCGACCGTAAAGGCATGTGGAATATTACCAGCAGCCTGCTGAATTTCATGAGCATCATTATGCTTGGCGTGGCGGTCATCATCTTCGCCTTCGCCCAGCCGCTCATCCACCACATCGTGGCACCGAAACTCGGACCTCAGCAGCTGCATGACGCCGTTGTCATCATGCGCCTACTGGCACTGAATCCGCTACTCTTCACTATCTCCGGGATTCTCGTCGCCACCCAGCAGAGCCTCGGACGGTTCTTTTTCTATGCCATCGCGCCGCTATTTTATAACTTGTCTATCATCCTTAGCATTTACGTCTTCAAGCACAATATCGGCCTGGTCGGCTTGGGTATCGGTGCGTTCGTTGGGGCAGTGTTGCAGCTGATCGTCGTGATAATCGGTACCTATGGTACCGGTTTTCGTTGGCGTCCGACCATCCAGTGGAGCCTACCGGATTTCCGCTTGGTACTGCGCCAGTTGCCGCCGCGCAGCCTCGACCAGGGGATTGATCAGCTGGAGTCCATCGTCGAGACCAACTTCGCAACCCGCCTCGGTCCTGGCAACGTGTCGTACTACAGCAATGCTTATACCCTGGCGCTCGCACCGGTCCTGCTTATCGGTACCGCTATCTCGACTGCCATTTTCCCACGGCTTAACAACCGCTTAAGCCATGGCCGGTCTGACCTGTTCCGGCAGGATTTCCTGCGGACGCTACGGCTCATTATCTGGATTACGCTACCCGTGGTAGTCATCTGTTTCTTCGGCCGCGGTTATCTGGCCCGACTGATTTTTACCCGCAATAGCAACGTCATCGCCGATATCTTCGGTTTCCTGACAGTCGCCATCTTTTTCCGTACGCTCTATACCATCATCTCGCGCTGGTTTTACGCCCAGAAAGACACTAAGACTCCATTGTACGTCTCTATTTTCGCCATCTCGCTGAACATAGTCTTGGCCTACGAACTGGCCCGGCCAGGCAGCTATGGCGTGGAAGGTTTGGCATTGGCCCAATCCATCGTAGCGGCCACTGAGGTGCTGATATTGAGCGTCATTATGGTACTGCGCGATCACAAATTGTTCGACGCCTATTTCTGGAGCGGCGTCTTCCGTACTATATCGGTCACCGGATTCAGCCTGGTAGCAGGCTATATAACGGTCGGTTTCGTGCCGCTCGGGGTTGACGACCGCGGTTTCATCACGCTCGGTACCAAACTGGTGATAATAGCCGCCGTCACCCTGGCGACTCACTTCGTTATCTCCGGCATTTTTGACCTCGAAGAAGCGCGTCCATTTTGGGCCTGGGCCAAACGGCTCATCCTCCGCCCCATCAAGGTCGATTACTAGCTACCTCTGTTATTTTGGGCTCACCCCTGTTATAATTGACCTGAATGAAACAGGATCATATCCGCAATTTCTGCATCATCGCGCACATCGACCACGGTAAGTCTACCCTGGCCGACCGTTTGCTGGAACTGACCGGGACGGTGGAGAAGCGCAACATGAAGGCGCAGCTGCTGGACCGGATGGATCTGGAGCGGGAAAAGGGTATAACCATCAAGCTGGCCCCGGTGCGTATGGCATACAAAAACTACGAGCTGAACCTTATCGACACGCCCGGGCATGTCGACTTCAGCTATGAAGTCTCGCGCAGCCTGCAGGCCTGCGAAGGCGCGCTGCTGGTGGTGGACGCGTCGCAAGGAATCCAAGCCCAAACATTGGCGAATGTGTATCTGGCGATGGCAGCCAATCTGACGATTATCCCCGTTTTGAATAAGATTGACCTGCCAGCCGCGGATGTGGAACGTGTCGGCGCGGAAATTGTCAGCCTGCTCGGCTGCAAGTTCGAAGACATCCTGCAGATTTCTGCCAAGACGGGTATGGGCGTAGATATGGTGCTAGAGCGGATTGTCGCGGATGTGCCGGCGCCCAAGGAATCGACCATGCCTGAAACGCGTGCACTTATCTTTGACAGTTATTACGATGATTACCGCGGGGTAATTCTTTACATTCGTGTGGTAGATGGGGAGATATCCAAGAATTCACAGATAAAAATGCTCAATACGAGCGCACAGGGTCTCGCGTTAGAAGTCGGTGCACTGACACCTGAGATGACGCCGGGTACAATACTAAAAGCTGGAGAGATCGGCTATATAGTCACGAACCTGAAAACGACCCGTGACGCCAAAGTTGGAGATACTGTCACATTGGTGAGAAATAAAATCACCGCCAACAATGTTCGCGGTGATTCTACTGGTGACCTAGCCGCCGCTGCCGTCACCGTCAAAACGAGTACTCATGATAGCCCTCCTTCCACTGATATTGTACCACTGCCTGGCTACAAAGATGTGCAGCCGTTCGTGTACGCCGGTTTTTTCCCGGAAAGCAACGAGTTTTATAACGAGCTGAAAGAGGCGATCGAAAAGCTTTCCTTAAGCGACAGTGCGCTGCAGTACGAACCGGAAAACTCGCCGGTGCTCGGCTTTGGCGTGCGCATCGGCTTCCTGGGCTTGTTGCATATGGACATCGTGCGCGAGCGGTTGGAAAGGGAATACAACCTGGACCTCGTGGTCACGAACCCGTCGACCGATTATCAGATCAAGCTCCTGAACGGAGAAGAGTTGGATATCAAATCGGCCGCCGATCTGCCCGACCCGTCGAAAATCGACGTCATCCGGGAGCCATGGATAAAGGGCGAGATCATCGTGCCGAAAACCTATGTCGGCCCGGTGATCCAGCTCATCAGCGGTAAGCGCGGATTGCAAAACAATCTCAGTTATGTGGAAGACCGCGCAGTCGTCGGCTTCGAGGCGCCGCTGGCCAACCTGCTGACCGATTTCTACGACCAGCTCAAAAGCATCACCAGCGGCTACGGCAGCTTCAACTACGAGCTGGACGATTACCGAGCCGAAGACTTGGTGAAAGTCGACTTTTACGTGGCCGGCGAGCGCGTCGACGCGCTGAGCGTGATGGTGCATCGCAGTGAAGCCGAGCGGCTGGGCCGCGAAATCACCGCGAAACTAAAGGAAGTCATCCCACGCCAGAACTTCCAGGTGGCGCTGCAGGCGGCCATCGGTGGCCGGTTCATCGCCCGCGAAGACCTCAGCGCTTATCGCAAAGACGTGACGACCGGCCTGTACGGCGGCGACGTCTCCCGCAAGAAAAAAGTCCTGGCCAAGCAGAAGAAAGGCAAAGAGCGCATGAAAAAGTTTGGAAAGGTCGATATACCGGCCGAAGCCTTCACGGTGATGTTAAAGCGTGATTAACGGCACTGTCTTTTTCATGCGCTCTTTTGGAAGGGTAAGCCGGTCTCGGTGGATTTATTCCACCGCACCGCGCGTAGGGAAACCCATGGGGTTTCCCTATTGAAATGACGCATGAAAAAGTTTGGAAAAGTAGACATCCCCGCCGAAGCCTTCACGGTCATGCTCAAACGGGACTAGGGTTCAGGCCGTATATTCGATAAGCTCTTGGCACAATAGGCGCACGGTCTGGAAATAGTTATCCGCGGCATCTGGTGTGTCACGTAAGGCATTAAAAGGAAAGATAAGGCTATTAGGCCGTATGTCTTTATTCACGGCACTGATATGCCGCTTATCCCATAGGACCGGGGGAGTTGCCTCCAGCTCTGTAAGCTCTGTGTCCGTCGGCAAAAATGCCCAATGCCTGGTATGCAGACTTGTGTGGGTGGAGTCGTGCACACGTACATACTGCCTGGTCATCATCGCACCCTTACTTTCTTCCGTATCGCCATCACCAGGCAGCACGCGGAATTCATCGGTTATACCGTACTCGTCGGGCTCCGTACGGCGCACAAAGGCGGGATAAACCCAATTGTGATCGGAGCCTTTGACTATCTCTATCCCGCCTTTGCTAAGGGCAATCGCACTGACGGCTTCTGAGACACCGCGCAACCGGACTAGCAACTCTGTCGAACCGGCAAGCGGGGCATCAACCGCGACAAGCGAGTCGACAGCGTGCTTCGCATTCGCGAGAGCCTCGCTCGTTATCTGGTCCGGGGTAAGCCTACTCATAATAACTAATTATAACATTTAATATTAATAATACAAACTAAGCGGTGCAGAATTCTCCCGGTGGTAATTAGTAGCTCTGGGCTTGAGCAAGGTAGTTGGCGAGTGGAGTGAGGTCGTAGGCACACGCGGTCTTTTCGCTGTAGACGTCCATAGTGCGGCCGTCGGCCAGGGTTTTACTGGACAGCAAGTGGTCGTATTTGGTCTTGGTGCCGAACACTACGTGGAGGCCGCGTGAGCAGACCTGCAGGCCGGGTACGGCCGTGAAGAGCGTGCTGGAATCGCGGTTCACCAAGCCTTGTCCCTCGGCGTCGCGCAGCTTTGATACACCCACGCTGACGGCATTGGTGACGGTGACATCTGCTTCGGCGTCGACGCTGTCGAATGAAGGCGTGTAGGTATACAAAAGGTTCGGCATGGTTGCCGGCTGCGGCGGCAGCACTAGGTTGGCATCCGGCAGGTAGACTTTCTTGCTGACCGGTTCGATGACCGCTGGCTTATGGAGGGCCTCGACCGATTCAATGATTATGCTGGTGATGGGTTCACCCGACGTGTAGCGGTCGACGCGCCAGAAATGCACGTCCAAGGCGACCTGCGCGACCAATATAAGTACGGCCAGAACGCCGATGCCGGCGATGGCCACGTTGCGCCATAAGAATCTCTTGGGTCGTTCAGAGGATTTCGCTTTTGCCACGATATCTACAGCCTACCGCAAGCCAAGCGTAAGCACAACTAGACTGACTGCAGTTGCTGCAGATCGGCGATAATCTCGGCGGCGTGCTTAGCAGGGTCGACGCCGCGGTACTCTTTGGCGATAGTCCCCTCGGGCGTAATGATGAACGTATCCCGGTTGACGCCCAGGAACTCGCGCCCCATCATTTTCTTGGGCTTCCAGCTGCCGTACGCTTCTATCATAGTGTGATCGGGGTCGCTGAGGAGTGTGAAATTGAGCCCGTGTTTGTCCGCGAATTTGCGGTGGCTTTTCACGCTGTCTTTGCTCACACCTACTACCTCGGCGTTGCCGAATTCGGCGATGGCATCGCGCTCGTCGCGGAAATTGCAGGCCTCGGTAGTGCAGCCCGGCGTGTCATCCTTGGGGTAGAAATACAGCACCAGCCATTTACCGGCGTAATCGCTCAAATGGTGCGTGATGCCGTCTTGGTCGAGCAACGAGAAATCGGGTGCTTGTTTCATGATATATAAAGTATAGCGATATCAGGCCGCCGTGGCTAGACGTTCCAGCTGTCCGATGATAGCCCCCGTCACTTCGGCCGCCAGCGGCGTGCCGTCTATCTCTATCACCAAGCCATGTTTACGATAGAAATCTATCACCGGAGTCGTTTTGGCGCGGAACTCATCCAAGCGCTTGTCGAAGAGGTGGGCGGCATCATCGGCTCGGACTTCGCGGTCGCCCATGAATGCGGCCTCGGTGTGCCGTTTGCGGGCGACGCCTTCGGGCACGGTCAGCAGGACGACTGCTTTCAGCGGGTGGCCGGAAATCTTCGTGGCCTGCAACACCCCTTCCTGCTCGCCGTCCCAGCGGCCGACCGAACTCAATATCAGCGGCTTGCCATCGAACTCCGGTTTACTGAGGTAGGGCGGTACGATCTGCAGATAATCTTCGATAGGTATCAAGCCGCCCGCTTCCATTATCGCTTTCGCTCGAGCAGGGATTCGGCTGCCGCGCAGGATCTTGCCGCCGCCTAGCAGTTCGCCCTCGAGCAGGTCTGCCAGAGCCTGGCCCTGAGTGTCTTTGCCGGCGAATGGCATGCCGAAAATGTTTATCGAGCCCTGACCGAGCCATGCGCGGATGGCCTCAAGCTTTTTTTCCATGGGAGCACTATACCAAACAGAGGTAGTCAGCGCAACTTATCAAAAGACTAATCCGATTCCTGCGGGACAAGTACTAGCTGTTGCCGCTTCAGCGTGTCGAATACGGTTGCACCGAACCGTACGAGTCGTCGCGTGTCCTGTACCAGATGAGCCGGCAACATGTGTTCATCGGGCTCTATGCCGGTTTCGGCTATCGCCACCCGGAACACGCCCGTATGCATCAGACGGGCGTAGACGTTTTCGGTCTGGGCCCCGAGTGACATGTCCGGATCGATCAGTCGTACGAGTCTTCTGATAGGATTGGGCACGTGGCGCCGGGCGGTCGCGGCGAACACTTCGGCATGTTTGAAATAATGCGGTGCCCGTATGGCTGCCGGCAGCTTGGCGTCATAGGTATCCATGTCCAGATCCTCTGCGTCCGCGATGGCGGTTTGCAGATCCGCGCGAAAGCGCCCCATGGCGGTATGTACCCCGTAACCCCGGGCCGGAAGGCCGGTCATGGTTGCCAGCCAGAATGACATGTAATCGCTCTGTCTCCAGGCTATCTTACCCAGTACTACGGCTTCTATGGCGGTGGTAGGATTGAGTTGGCCGTCCTGAACAGTTCATCGCACAGCTCCATGGCGGTGTCGGTATTTTTGGCAATAGCCTGTCCGATGTCGAGGCTATCGTCCCGGACGTGGCCGCCGGATGTGATAGAAGAGCTGCAGTAGTCTTCGGCCTGCACGTCAAGCCGGCCCATCTTCTCGCGCATCCTTACGTACGCGTCGAATGGGTCTAGGCCTTCCGCGTTGGCCTCAAAGGTCAATTCGGTCAAAATGTCCCTGAACGGACGCTCGGTCTCCCTCGTACTGCCCATGGAATTTACTATACCATGATGCTGATCAGTGCTGACAGGTAGTTGGCACTCTTGAGTTTTGACTGCCAGAACGGTATACTGCAAGCACTATGACGGAGCGCCAGAAACAGATCCTCAGCGCCATTATCGAGCAGTATGCCGAAGTAGCTGTGCCGGTGGGCAGTAGTTTGCTGGCTAAAGTCTTCGATGTATCCAGTGCCACCATACGCGCTGAAATGGCCGAGCTGGAGCGCTTGGGATACATAGAACAGCCGCACACCTCTGCCGGGCGCATCCCGACCGACCGCGGGTACCGGTTCTATGTGAACAACTTGGCGGCCTCCGAAGAGGGCCAGCCCGAGCGCCGCGGCGAGCGGGCGCTGACCGCCCGGGTGACCGATGGCGGCATGCCGGAACGCACCATCCGCAACGCCGTGGACACCCTGGTGGAGCTGACCCACAACCTTGGGTTGGCTACCATCGGCAACCAGCTGTATATGAGCGGGCTCAGCAACTTGTTCGGGCAGCCGGAATTCACCACTGGCAACCAGGTGCAGCAGGTCGCCCGCCTGCTCGACAATCTCGAGCCGTGGCTGCGCGAAGCCGCGCCGAACGAACCGCTCAGCGTGTTCATAGGCTCCGAGAACCCCATTGGACGCTCAGCCGGCGTCAGCCTTATCATCAGCCGCTTCCGCAGTCCGTTCAGCGATCATAGCTACATCGGTGTGCTTGGCCCGACACGCCAGAGCTACCGCGATGTGATGGGCTTGGTAGCGCACACCGGCAAAACACTAGAGGAGGTATTGTGATGCGCGGCACTGAATCCCCACGGCCGGTTTTCATTCATGATCCATTGGAGCGACCTGATTCTCGGCTCAAAGTCGGCGAGGTTGTCGGGACAGCGGTAGTCTGGGCACTCTGTGGTGTAGTGAGCGCGGGAATTGCCATACATCAGAAGCTTCGCCCCTCAGACCCATACGTCGAACTTTCGGAGGTACATGATGACTGATAAGCCAAAGAAAAAAGATACTAAACTGAGCATGCTGGAGCAGCAAGTGGCCGAGCTGACCGAGGCGCTGCAACGTGAGCGCGCCGACGTCATGAATGTCCGCCGCCGCCACGAAGAGCAGATCGCCGGGCTCAAGGACCTGGTGAAGGCAAGTGTAGTGCGTGATCTGCTGCCCGTCATCGATAACTTCGAGCGTGCGCTCAAGCACGTGCCCAAGGAGCTGGAAGGCAACGACTACATCAAAGGCGTCCAGGGGGTCGTGAAGCAGTTCGAGAAGACGCTGAGCGACATCGGCGTCGAGCGTATCAAGACCACCGGCGAGCCGTTCGACCCGCGTTACCATGAAGCCGTCAGCATGGAAGACGGCGAAGGCACGCAGGAAGTGGTGAGCGAAGAACTTCAGGCCGGCTACCGCTTGGGCGACGAAGTCATCCGCCACGCCATGGTCCGCGTCAAAATGGCCTGAGCATGAGTGAATCGCTCAATACTCCATCGGCCGAGAACGTATTCAGGGCATACAGTGATTTGCTCGTGCTTTGGGATTGGGTATTACGCAAAGAGGTCAGCCTTGATTTTGTTGGTCTAGATGACTGCCTGCGGGAAATCCAGCTGAAGCACGGTGTCCCGAACGCAGGGTTCCTGGATGCCAACACGATTACGCGCCAGGCTGCGCAAGATTCAATGGACGATCCGGGCTATGTCGCCAAGTATGAAGCGATATAAAATGCTTGCGCTTACATCCCGGCACCTATACAATACCCGCTAATGAACTGCGCCCCAGCTACGCGAAACCACGATAGCAAGGGTGCTTTTTCTTTGCTCGTCACTCCGTGCGAGGGGTGCGATGTCTAGCGCCCTCCAGGCGCAAACCCCTTCATTTGAATCTGTTATTTATCCCCCTCCTGAAAACGATTTCATCAGCGGGTTAGGCGGTGATATCGTCCGCCAGGACTACATCGTACAGTCTATGACAGACGTTATTCTGGATGATGCCTTATCGGCCGACGATAAGGCAGTGGAGTTGGTCTTTATAGAGCAGTTGGGCGGCTGTACGAACCTGGAGGCTCGCATATTGCAGATGTTCGCTGTCCGGGCTGCGCAACGCGCCACCGAAAGACACTTGAAGTCCATTTAGCACTCTTGACTATTGAGTGCTAATTTTTTATGCTACAATTGTATTAGCACTCAGTGCGAGTATCTGCTAATTATATGGAGGAAACATCATGACTGTAATCACAGGGGAACAACCCCAGGAACCGGAAAATCGTTCCAGATTCGCCATAATCGGTGAGACGGTTGTAGCCACGGCTGCCCTAACGGCTGACGAGATGGATTCATTAACTCTTGTTGAATTAGATCAAGCTATACGGGAGCCGAGCGTAGGTATGCATTCTGTTGATCCAGCAGAGGACATTCTGAATTTTGAAAAACGGTTAGCTGCCGGAGAGAAAGTTACTGCCGTGCTCGCGGGCCAGCTGGTCCGAATCACCCCGCTAGATATTCTAACGATGAAGAGAAAGAAGTAAGTAGGAGTAAATTTATATGGCAAAGATTATTGGAATCGACTTAGGCACCACCAACAGCGCAATGGCTGTGATGCAGAGTGGTAAACCAGAAATTATCGCGAATAGCGAAGGCAATCGCACGACGCCTAGCGTGGTGGCTATTAATAAGAATAGAGAACGCTTGGTAGGCCAGGTGGCGCGCCGCCAGCAGGTCACCAACCCCAAGAACACCATTTATGAAGTAAAGCGCCTCATCGGCCGCAATTTCAGTGACAAAGAAGTCCAGCGCGACCTGAAGCTGATGGGCTACGAGATCGTCAAAGCCGGTAACGGCGTGAAGGTCAAGATGGGCGACAAGGAATATAGCCCGGAAGAGATTTCCGCGATGATCCTGAGCAAACTCAAGGCTGACGCCGAAAGCTTCCTGGGCGACAAAGTGACCGAAGCGGTCATTACCGTCCCGGCGTACTTCGACGACTCCCAGCGCCAGGCTACCAAAGATGCCGGTAAGATTGCTGGATTGGAAGTTAAGCGCATTATCAACGAACCGACTGCAGCAGCACTGGCCTATGGGCTCGAAAAGGGCAAGACCGACGAGAAGATCGCTGTCTATGACCTCGGTGGTGGTACGTTCGACGTATCTATATTGGAGTTGGGCGACGGTGTATTTGAGGTCAAGAGCACCAATGGTGACACCCACCTCGGCGGCGCCGACTTCGACCGCGTACTCGTGAACTACTTCGTGGACGAGTTCAAGAAAGACAGCGGCATCGACATCAGCAGCGACAACGCCGCCATGCAGCGCCTGCGGGACGAGGCCGAGAAAGCCAAGATTGAGCTCTCGACCGCTCAAGAAGTCGACGTCAACCTGCCGTTCCTGACCGCCGACGCCGAAGGCCCTAAGCACTTCGAGCACAAACTGACCCGCGCTAAGCTGGAGAGCCTGGTGGGCGATCTGATAACCAAGACCGCCGACCCTTGCGAGAAGGCTCTGAAGGACGCCGGCCTCAAGGCCAGCGAAATCGACGCTATCGTGCTGGTGGGCGGTATGACCCGCATGCCGGCCGTGGTCGAAAAGGTCAAAGCCATCTTCGGCAAAGACCCGATGAAGGGCGTGAACCCGGACGAAGTCGTGGCCGTCGGTGCTGCCATCCAGGGCGGTGTGCTGCAGGGCGACGTCAAGGACGTGCTGCTGTTGGATGTTACACCTTTGAGCCTCGGTATCGAGACCATGGGCGGCGTCATGACCAAGCTCATCGAGCGTAACACCACCATCCCGACCAGCAAATCCGAAACCTTCAGCACCGCTGCCGACAACCAGCCGCAGGTGGAAGTCCACGTGCTGCAGGGCGAGCGCGAAATGGCTGAGGGCAACAAGAGCCTGGGCCGGTTCGTGCTGGACGGTATCCCGAACGCACCGCGCGGCGTACCGCAGATCGAGGTCACCTTCAATATCGACGCCAACGGCATCCTGAACGTCACTGCCAAGGATAAGGGCACCGGCAAGGAGCAGAACATCACCATCCAGGGTTCCGGCAGCCTTGATAAGACTGAAGTTGAAAAGATGGCCAAAGAAGCCGAGGCGCACGCCGAGGAAGACAAGGCCAAGAAGGAAGCCGTGGAAGCCCGCAACCTGCTTGACGGCTCTGTGTACCAGGCCGAGAAGATGAAGAAAGACAACGCTGAGAAGATTAGCGAAGACGACGTGAAGAAAATCGACGAGGCCGTCGAGAAAGCCAAGAAAGTCGTGGACGACGACAAGGCTGATAAGGACGCTTTGCAAGCTGCCGCGACCGAGCTGAACGATGTACTGATGGCCGTCGGTGCCAAAATGTACGAGAACGCCGCCAGCGAAGATTCCGCCGAAGACGGCAATGATGCCAAAGACGACGACAAGGCTGACAAGAAGTCCAAGAAAGACACCGACGAGCCCATCGAAGGTGAAGTCGTCGACGACAAAGAAGGCAAATAAACATGCCATTATCGCCTACCATGGAGGTGTACAATTTCATATTCTATCAGCACACAGCAGAAGGTGAATTCGTATGGCTAAGCTACTACCAAGATTCTCCGGAATTTGGTTGGCAAGCTCCCAATGCCAATAGTGTTGTTAGCTCTGATATTACTCAGGCTGTCCATGTTGCTGCAGATCGCATGCAGTCGGAAGTGAGGTCTGGCAGCGTCAAAGAGTTACTTACTAAAACTATGCATAGTCCCGGGAATACACCTGAAGCAGTCGTTCATATATGCGAGGCGGAGATTAGTAATTTGAAGCTGGACGCCTTTTTGCATGAAGGTATCGTATATGCACCATTCCCGCCCGAATTGGCGGTTAATGCGATTGAATTTTCAGTACTACGGGAAGCTATTGCTAAACGTTATGGTTTTAAGCAAGACGCAGCATAAGGAATCGGCGGAGCATAGCCAGATGACTGATTTCGTAGAGGTGGTCCTGACGTGCGGGAGCTGGCAGGAGGCGCAGAAGGTTACGGATGCGTTGCTGGCCAGTAAGTTGGTGGCGTGCGTGGAACAGATGGAAATCAGTTCGAAGAACTGGTGGAAGGGCTCGATCGAGCAGAACAAAGAGGTCAAGCTCATCATGGAAACGGTCGCCGGGAAATTCGATGCTATCGAGGCAGAGGTGAAGAAACATCACAGCTACGACACGTTCGTACTGCAGATGGTCCCGATCGCCCGCCTTTCCCGGGGAGCCGCCGAATGGTTAACCGAGACGGTCGGTGATAAGTAAGGTAAAATAGGACGATATATGACGACAGCGGTAGCGGCGGAGTGGGTGGTGAGCGACATCGACGGTGGTGTGCGTATCGCTGCGGCTGCTGACGGTACTGAGATGGTATCGGCGGAAGTGGTGCAGTGCCGCGGTGTCATCTACCGTCTGGCCGATGCCGTGCTGAATGACCCGCCCGAGCCTATCGACGCCGCACTGCTTGCCCGCGCAGAGAATGAAGCCGTGCGGCTGGGTGCCCATGCCTTGAAGATCGCCGTGGGCGGTAACTACAGAAAATTCTTTACCGGTCTGGGATACTTCGAAAAAGGCACGTCGCATACCGGTTCCGAGGGGACGCAGTACGACATGAAGAAAGTGATTACCGATGGCAGATAAACGCGATTATTATGATGTGCTGGGCGTGCCTAAGGGTGCCAGTGCCGATGAGATTAAGAAGGCTTTCCGGCGGAAGGCGGTGGAACTGCACCCTGACAAACAGGGGGGTGACGAAGCTGCGTTCAAAGAGGTGAACGAGGCGTACGAGGTGCTGAAAGACTCATCAAAGCGCCAGCGCTACGACCAGTTCGGGCACGCCGGTGTGGGCGGCAACGGCGGAGGCGGCGGCAATCCGTTCGGCGGTTTCGGCGGCCAGGGCCAGAACGTGAATTTCGATTTCGGTGACCTGGGGCTGGGTGATATCTTCAGCAGCTTCTTCGGCGGCCAGCCGGGTGGCGGGCGGCAGCGCCAAGCCCGCGGTAACGACGTGGAGACGCGCATCGAAATCGGCTTCGAAGAAGCCGTCTTCGGCACCGAAGTCGCACTGAACCTCAACCTGGAAGACACCTGCAGCCACTGCAAAGGTACTACGGCCGAACCCGGCTACGAGCTCAAGACCTGCGATACCTGCAAAGGCTCCGGCCAGGTGGTCACGGCCACGCGCACCATCTTCGGCAACATCCAGCAGGCAGCCATCTGCCCGACCTGCCACGGCACCGGCAAAGTGCCCGAAAAGGTCTGCAGCGTCTGCCACGGCAAGGGCACGGAGCGCCGCACGCAGAAAATTACGCTCAAAGTCCCGGCCGGCATCGACGATGGCGCCACTATCCGCTTGCCCGAGCACGGCGAAGCCATCGCCAACGGCCCCAAGGGCGACTTATATGTCCATGTCCGGGTAAAAGCCCACAAGCGCTTCACGCGCGAAGGCGATCTGATCCTAAGTGAAGAGCACGTGGGCATGGTGGAAGCCGCACTCGGTACCGAGATGGACGTCGACACCGTGGACGGCCCGATTCGCATGAAGGTCCCGGCCGGCACGCAGAGCGGCACCGACTTCAAACTGAGCAATCACGGTGTGCCCCACGTAAATAGCCAGGCGCGCGGCCCGCACATCGTCACTATCATCGTTGATACTCCCACCAAACTCAGCAAGCAGCAAAAAGAGCTGCTGGAGCAGTTCAGCTCCGGCAGCCCCAAAAAACATGGTCTATTCTAGTTTGGAGCTTGGACTCCATCACTCCTCAGGAAGGCTAGCCCCGTCAAATACGCCGCCACGACCATGGCGCTTGACGTAATAAAGCGCCCGGTCGGCTTCAGCGACATTTTCGTATACATCGGACTTGCTAAGATCCAGCTCTGCGACCCCAATGCTGGCGTCTATAGTAGCTGAGATTCCTGCTTCAGTGCCGATAGCTATGGGCTCTGCGATACGTTGGCGTACTTTCTGTGCGACTAATACTCCCTCACTAGAGGTAGATCGAGGCAGTATAATGATAAACTCGTCCCCACCTAAACGTGCGACCACATCGCGCTCACGGACGCTTTCCAGCATTCGTTTCGCGACTACTTGAAGCACCATGTCGCCGACATTGTGGCCATGGCTATCGTTTATGGGCTTGAAATGGTCAAGATCAATAAATAGTACCGAACCGGGCTTGTGCTCTACGGAGTCGTTTTGACGCCGATGGAACTCTTGACGAAGGCCGTCGTAAGTAATCTGCAGTATTCTGCGGTCCGGTAGCCCCGTTAGGCTGTCACGCATTGCTTCATGTGTGGTTATGAGCGTTTGTTTTTTCTCTTCTGCGGCACGGCGTTCGTAGGCTAATATAACATGCGCCGCATTCTTGTTTTCGCTGGAACTATAGGCTTCGACTAAGGGATGGATGGCACGTATTCCTTGTGCTACTGCATCATAGAAAAGGAGTTGATCGGCATAATCGAACACAGCATTTGCCTGAGCTGAAGGAAGCTCAGTGAAGCTTATTTCAGGAGATCGATATTCTTGATTAAATTCCGCCATTATTGAATAATAATTACATTACAGATAAAAGTCAATGTTATAACATATAGTATATATATTTTCCAACTCTCTTTATATAACACTTTCATCAGCTCGTCAGTTACGCTTCTCGTAATTCGCTTGATTGACAGAGAGAGCACCGATGAGTGTATGTATGTCCCGATTCAATATGACTGATTGACGACCTAAGGGGTCATGGTCGACGTCATACAGTAACCCCATCCTGCCAAGAGCGAATCTGTAGAGGTTAGAGGACAAACCGATGGGAGAAACCGTTTCGTATACTCCAAGCGTACGGTTTACCGTATCCTGGATATTCTCCGTCAGAAGGTAGCGCTTATCAGGATTAGCGAAATCATATGGCGTAAAGGTGCTCAGGTAGCTTCTGACTCCACTATCAAAGGCACTGAATCCGAGCATCCATTTTTCATTTGGGGCCAAACCGCGATCGTGTGCGAAGAGAGTCCGTCTGGCGGATGTTTCCAGTATGATATCCCGACCTCCTTCTTGTATGTTTCGTTTGTCTCGACGCATAGCTTGTAGCTGTAGACCTAACGTAACGTCCTCGCCACGGCGACCATCCTTACCCCCGCCAGCTGCACAATAGGCGCTGCCTCGCATGATCATATTCGCGCCGGCAAATATCACATGACCGCTTTTTGAGCTCGTGACCGCATTGATATATTGGTAGACTCGCGTAGCCACTAAGAGCTCAGGATTACTTATCAGCGCCGAAGAATCCCATTCGAGTACGCCCGATATGCCATCCAACATAGGATCTGCTGCGAAAGTCTCGGCGATGGTCTTCAGGTAGCTCTTGTCGATGTGCACGGAGTCGGCGTCATTGAATACCAATATGGGATCTTTAGTACCTCGTTCCTGATGCAGTTTGATCGTCATGTCATGCAGCGTGCGCTTGATATGACCGATATTCGGCTCTTCCTCGTAGACTTCCTCGAAGGTTATGAGGCGGAGCTCTGGGTGCTCTGCCCGAATGGTGGCGATAGCTTCTTTGGCTGCCGTGTCATCCGTCGGCTTGCCGTCAGTATCCTGTGCGGGCCGGTTCAGGAAGACGATGATTTCATGGGGACGGTCGGTATTTTGCTCCGTGTATAATTTTAGTGAATCATATAACGACGCACCTTCTTGGTGGGAGGCTGCCGCAATACACACGGATACCTCCGCGGGTGCCATTCGCTCCTCGATCGGTATGGTCGCGTAGAGCCTATCCAGCGAGCCAGCGTAGTCAGGTTCGCGGCTGTGCTTCGAGGCGAGGTATAGGCTTGCTTCGGTGCTGAATTCAAGCCGAGCAGTAGGGTCTGTTAGAATCGTTTCGGAGAACGTATAATTTGCCTCTCGGCGAACATCGTTAGCGATCCTGTCTAGAGAAGTGGAGGGGGATTCGCTTGCTGCAATCTGGTAAGCCGGTATGGTATTAGAGGTAGGCGGCGTAGCAAGATTCTCTTCTATAAGGCCTTGTTCGGGTACGTCCTTTAACATGCCGGTTACTTCGGCCAGGGAGGTCGGATGAAAGCTATAATTAAACTCAGACATAATCTAAGTAACATTTTACAACACTTATGTATAAAAGTCAATATTATGTAACAATACTTTAATATTGGCAAAAGCGGTTTAGGGGTGTAATAATAGGGGTAAATGCGCTCCCTCAAAAACGATCAGAACGGCTTCGTACCGATGTTAATTTGCCTGGTTCTCATCATCGCGGCGGTGCTGTATTTCTCCTACGAGCATGTCGTTCGCGCACAACACTAGTTGAATAAAAACAATTAATGTGTTAAAATAGCTTTATTATGGCCGAATCAAATCCACTCTGGCCCTACACCGAGCGAGACAGCACGTATGCCGCGCAGGCCTTAGAAAGGCTGGCCGCACCTTCGGAGGCGCCGCTTTCTGAAACGGATTTGCAGGCAGCCTACGAATTTGGCTGGAGGCTTTTCCAGGGCCCCGAAGGTGATACGGACCCTACCAAGACTATAAGGTCGATCGACCTTATGAACATAAGCAGCGAAAGTGAGAGCTACTATCTGGGTTATTTTCGAACTGCGCTTGGCAGACAGGCCCTAGGAAACCTCGGCGTTGAAGCTACGGATGATGAAGCAAATATCAGCTCGCAGTTGTATGAGGCCGCTGCAAACGGTAAGGCTGCCCCGACGAAATTCCGGCGTGAAGTAGCAAACGCAAGTCGCGCCTGGTATGTCGCTGACGTTGCTGAGCGCCTGACACGTCCGGCGGCAGAGGATGCCGATGCCGTTGATTCCGGTGTACTGCATCTGAAGAACGCGCCCGAAAAACTGTTGGAAAAACTGGCCGCCCTGCAAAGTTTCAGATCTTTTTATAAAGCAGTTTCCGCCGAACTGAAGACAGAGGAAATATCGCCGCTCCATGAAGCCAAGGTACTACTGCTGCGATTGCACTGGGCAAAGGTCAATGATATGGTTGCAGAGCTATATCCAGGCGCCTTATCACTTGCGGAGCAACTGCAGCACTCACCCAAAACCGAGCTAACAACCAAATGGCGTGATAGTCTGACTGATGTACTTCCGGTAGTACGCCAGGTATATAAGAGCGAAGAACCTGACATATCTCTGCTCGCCGATAAAGACAAGTCTTTATTTGCCACCGAATTCGCCAGGCGCCTGGACTTGGTGCGCAACGGTGCAGAAAACGTCGGCACGCCAGACTTTTCACCCATTAGCCGAACGATTATGGACTTGGTGGTATCACTGGAAAACGAAGAGGATACATACATGACCGCTGTGCCCTTTGTCTTGCCCGCGGAAGTCGTTGCGGAATTAGATAAGGTCAGTTGGGATGCTGACGAGTTCATCCAGTTCTTACGAGGGACACTGGCAGACTGGGAAATGTTAAGCAGTATAGAAGACGACTGGGAGGCGGTGAAAGATCGAACCGGCCCGGCGGCCGATGGCAAGTGGCAGGCTATCGGTACACCGGCAGGTGAATCATTGAGCGTAAGTAATACAAAGCAGGTCATGAGCGTGGGTGAGAGCCACGATCGTACGCTCACTCAATTGTCGCCGTCCGGACCGCTGCTTTCCGGGCCGCACGAGTCCGCGCACGCCTTGCAGGCTAAGCATGAAAAGATACTTGCGCAAAAGCTGGGCTTAGCTGAGGTAAGAGGTAGGCGCTCAAGTTTAGCGCGTGAGTTTGGCGGTATATATGAAGAAAGCCATATACAGGCTATGCTCGGCCGTAAGCGGGACGCAAGCGTGACGTACCTTCGGGCGCTAGAAGCGAAGCGTGCGGGAGCAAACCAAATGCAAGTTGCCAGGTCCTTCCTCGATGCCCTGCCCGGCTCCGAAGCTGCCGAGCGCCCCATGAAAGACCGAGAGCTGGCCGCTGACCGGATGTTGCGGCTGTACCGCCATGGTGGCCACGATTCCCAGCCGCTGAACTATTTGGAACAGGAGCTGCTGGTACGGGGTACGCGGGGTATGCCGGCTGACCGGGTACGGGGAATGACTCTTGCCGCCAGCAGTTTTTCTCTGATTGACGCGGCGGCCCTGCACCGGTTTGGGCTGATAGATGTACCGACTGCGGCCGAGCATGAACCCGCCGAAGAAATGATGCGGAAATTCCTGCGGCAATATTTCCCGAAGGTCGCGGCCGGTATCATTGGCTAGACGAATGGCGGCAAGCTTGGCGTAGTGCTCCCCGTGTCGCCCCGTTCCTTAAGATTTATGCTACAATTGCGACAGATTATCAAGTGGCAGGCCGGTTCGGCCCTGCATCAATATAAAAAGGAAGTAGCGTTTACATGGACGTCGTTTATTTATTCAAGGAATCAGAGGAACACGACTCCGCCGAGCTGCGCTACTCACTGCGTTCGCTCAAAAATGTTGACCACGACAAAGTGTTTATCGTGGGGGAGAAGCCGGTGTGGGCGACGAATGTCGAGTACATTCCGGTAGCGCAAACCGGCACTAAGGGGAAGAACGTAGCCAGAAATCTATCTGTCGCTGTCGGTACGGAGGCGATATCGGAAGACTTCATCATGATGAATGATGATTTCTTCTTTATGAAACCACAAAGCTTCACCGGGAATCTGCACTGGGGACCCTTACGGGATATCATCGCACGATACGGAGTTCGGTATGAGGAAGACACGGACTACACTCGTAATATGAAGCAGACGCTCGAACTGCTGGTATCACTCGGATTTGATGACCCTCTATGCTACGAGCTGCACGTCCCTATGATACTGAACAAAACCAATATGCGCCGCATGCGGCAAGAAGTAAGCGGTCCTATATATCAATTCCGGAGCTTTTACGGCAATTACTTCAACGTCGGAGGCGTACAAATAGAAGACGTCAAGATATTCTTGGACCCCCGGCACAATGACCCGCGCTATGAGGAAGACCCGGCCGGCTACCTGTCGGCCCAGACGCTCCTTTCGGCGACAGGAGGATCATTCGCGCGAGGCTTAGTCGGAACGTATGTCCGGCAGCGGTTCAGCGAAAAATCACCTTACGAGATCTAAGCGAGCAGCTGTTCGTATAGCTCCAGGTATTCTGCGGCCATGCGGTTCACATCAAAGCGTTTGGCGAATGATACGCAATCCTCTGCGGAAATATCCTTAGATTTCAGGGCGGCCGCGGCGAACTCATCCGCGGTGTCGCACAGATAACCGGTCTTGCCATCGATCACCAGTTCAGCGCGCGAACCGCCGCGCTGCATGAGTACCGGCGTGCCGCACGCCTGAGATTCTATGGCGACCAGGCCGAATGGTTCGTGTATATCGGACGGAAAAATAACCGCTCGAGCACTGCCGTAGTGGCCAATCAGTTCCCGGGGCGATTTAGGTCCGAGGTAGCGTATCTGCTCGCCGTCGATGGAAGCTTGCAGGCCGTCCCAGTACGAGCGATTTTTGGGTGCGACTTTGCCGATGATATCCAGGGGCAGCCCGGCTCGTTTGGCCGCCTCGATCGCGACAGGCAGATTTTTTTCCGGTGCGATCCGGCCGACGAAGAGCAGCCTGTCTGAGCGGGCATTCCGTGCAGGTCGGAATGCGGTCAGGTCTATCCCGTGATAAATACACCCTTTGGTCCGGATACCATGCTGCTTGTCGAAATCGAGCATGAAATGAGTCGGCGGCACCGCCCAGACATTCGGACTCGGGTGGCTTTTGGCGCTGGCGATGGTTTCCTCGGTCGGCCACCAATGCTGGGTGAAGACGATCGGCTTCGCCGTCGCGTCCGACACGGTGTAGTGCAAGTTGTCGTAGTGGCTATGGTAAATATCGACACTTTGGTCCCTGAGGGCTTCGAGCAGGAGCGTACGGTTGGCGGTGGCTGTGTCGTCGTAGCTGCCCTCGATACTCTTCCAGGACACACCCGGAATATCGATGTACGACGCGGGGTTGCTGTATATCGTCACGGCTAAGCCGGCCGCCGCCTGTCTGGTCGCCAGGTCGATTACCCAATCGTACCGGCCGTTATGGTGATCGAGCGGAAAAGTGATGCTATACGGTGTGAGGTGTGCGACTGAACAGGCCGGTTTCATAGGAGTGCTACCTGTAAGCGCTCGACCTCGGCACATTTTGCCATGAACTCCGTATAGTCCGCGTCTTGCACTATGACGACCGCGGTCGCCTTATAGCCGTCTTTTGCCGGGCCGCACTTGGCGCCGCGCTTAGCTTTTATGTTCAGGCTATGGACTCTCTTGGCCACGATACGTACATGCTCTGCGGGAACAAGCGCGTCAAACGCACCGGTCGTATGAGGAAACAGCTCGTATACGGCCGTATAACCTTTCAAGGGAGCCTGCGTATCGATGAGCGGTTCACTTGCAGCGTTCGCGACTTCCATTGCCGCTAGATCCATGCCATAGGATAGGCGATACATCCTGGGCCGGTAGCCGCCGATGCGGGCGCCTATCTCTATGATTTTTATCGTATTTTGCGTCGTATGGATAAGCTCCACGTGCGCCGGCGACGATCGCAGTTTCAACGCCGCCATGCCTCGCCGTGCCGCCTCGAACAGCCTGTCCTGCAGCTGTTCGTCTATATGGGCGGGAAGGGCGCGTCGGTACAAGAAATTGTCGTCGAAACCTGCTTGCGCTGCGTTCGTCAGCGCTGCCACGCCGGGACATATCGTCGCCTGGCCGTCACTACCTGCGAATGCCGCCACGGAATACAGCTGACCTTCCATGAACTGTTCGATTATCAACCGAGGCGCCCGGCCGTAGACACGGTATTGCTTGTACAGGCCGTGCAGTTGCGACAGGGCGTAGCGGGTTGACGCCTCCAGTTGCTCCCGGTCGTCGCAGCGGATAACCAACAGGCTCTTCACCAGGTTCGCCGGTTTGATGATGACCGGGAAGCCGTGCGCCTGTGCGAAGCGGGTAGCCTCTTCCACGGACGCTATCTCGCCGAATGCGGGCGAGAGGCTCTCGTCGTAATCCGCGAACGCTTGCCGCATGAGCATCTTGTCCGTACACAAGAGAGCAGACTCGGGGCTTATACCGGGCAGCTGCAGCTTTTCAGCCAGCCGGGCTTTCGCAAGTATGTAGTTTTCGTAGGTGCAAACCAGCCCCGCGATAGACAGGTCCGGGATGGCAAGCGTATCCAGCGACACCGGGTCGGAGAAATCTACCGGCACCACCGCATCGTAGTCCGATGGGTTTTTGAGCGTGACCAGCTTGTCCAGAAAAACACCCACCGAAAAGCCGGCTTCACGTATCGCGTGTGCTGATGCGGAGAAGGGGTCAGGCTTGCCGACTATAAAGATGTATTTATGCATTTGATTGTATGTATAACAGGCGTAGTATACCATTACAATAGGGCCGGTTCGGACAAACAGCAGGTATTGCAAAAATTAAGCTAAAGTGTTACAATATACATATGACAATCAATAAGACTCTGGATACCTTAGGCTCTTCGGAAAATGTCAGTTTCCCGGAATTGGGACTGATAGATATTCCTGCGCGCACCGACACCGGCGCGCGTACTTCAACCATTTGGGCCTCGAATATCCAGGTCATCGGCGATGAACTGCAGTTTACCGTGTTCGGTAAGGGCCATCCCGGTCATTCCGGCAAAAAGATAACGATGACCGATTTCGCCCAGTTGACCGTAACGCCATCGAACGGCATAGCGGAAGAGCGGTATGTGGTGAAGCTGTTGGTCGCCCTGAGGGATCGGCGGATGCGCGTTTCCTTCACGCTTGCCGATCGTTCAACCCAGACCTATCCTATTCTTCTGGGGCGTAATATCTTGAAGAAGCGGTTCATAGTTGATGTTTCGGCGGACGAGAAAACAGCCGTTGAGGACGCAAAGGTCGCAGCGAAACTTGAGCAAGCCTTTGCCGCTAAAAGATCTTCTGCCACTGTAAAATCCAGCTACAGCGGCCCCAAACTCAAAATCGCAATCCTGTCCAAGGGGCCGGGTAATTATTCGACCAAACGCATCAAAGAAGAAGCCCTAAAACATGGACACGAGGTTCGAGTCATTAACTATGCGAAATGCTATGTGACGCTCGAAAGCAACAAGCCGGTGGTGCGTTACGAGGGCGAATCGCTGCACGATATCGACGTGATTATTCCTCGTATCGCCGCAAATCTGACAGGCTATGGTTCATCTATCGTGCGGCAGTTCGAGATGCAGAACGTGTTTACCAGTACGACATCCATAGCCATCGTCCGTTCGCGCGACAAGCTGCGCAGCACGCAGCTGCTGGCTAAGGCCGGCGTGGGCATTCCAAAGACCGTGTTCGGCCGCGAAACCGCAGACCTTGATGACATTCTGGAGCAGGTCGGCGGTGCGCCGGTCATCATAAAAGTCGCCCGTGGTACGCACGGCAACGGCGTGGTACTGGCCGAGACGCGTAAGGCTGCTAAGGCTGTGATGCAGGCGTTCTACGTGGAGGGCGTGAGCTTTATCGTGCAAGAGTATGTGGAGGAAAGTGCCGGCACTGACATCCGTGCGTTCGTGGTCAACGGCAAGGTGGTCGCCAGCATGAAGCGCCAGAGTCTGGACGATGACTTCCGCAGTAACCTGCACCAGGGCGGCGAAGGTTCGGCGGTAAAACTGACCGATGAAGAGCGCAAAACCGCTCAAAAGGCCGCCAAGGCCATGGGTCTGCCGATCTGCGGCGTGGATATGATGCGTTCCGACCGCGGCCCGCTAGTGCTGGAGGTCAACTCCAGTCCCGGTTTCGGCATCGAAAAGGTGACCGGCCATAACGTGGCCGAGAAGATCATCGAGTACGTCGAGCAGAATGCCAAGGGCGGCCGTCGTAAAGACAAAGTCGGCGCGTAGGACATATGAGAGGGGAATATCCCCTCTCATCGCGCCGGGCTTCGGCATAGCCAAAGTCTCGGGCTGCTCTCCCCTGGGCTCCAGGTCGCAATAGCTACAAGGGAAGATACATTACGCTCATGGTATTATTTAGGTATGACATACCTGGTCGTATTAGCGGCCTTAGCCCTTGTGCCGGTCCTGGCGATAGTTTTTCTGCGGGTCAATGGCGCCATCGCTTTCATGAGCCTGTGCCTGGGCAGCGTGCTCGTCAGCTATACGTCGAGTGATGTCGAAGGCGTGTTCGGCAGTTTCTCGTCATCGAAAAATATGCTGACGACCAACCAGTGGGTGCAGCTGGGGTTGCTGCTGGTGCCGTTGCTGCTCACCATATTGTTCACGCGCGGCAGTGTCAAAGGTACCAAAAAGCTTACGAACATTTTGCCCGCGCTGTCAGCCGGTCTGCTAACCGCCCTGCTGGTCGTGCCGCTATTGGGCGTGAATGTACAGCGGCAGATTCACCATCAGGCCGCCTGGACGCAGCTAAGCAATGCCCAGACCGGTGTATTGCTGGGCGGCGCGTTGTTCAGCCTGGTGTTCCTCCTGTTTACCCACCGCACCCGCAAAAGCGAAGAGGAAGGCAAGGGCAAGAAAAAGCACGGCAAACACTGAGCTTCCGGCTTGGATTGGCAAGAATTATCTGAATGGTTGCATTTCAAAAACGCTTGTGCTAAGTTAGATGCTGATGCATACACGAAAGGATCCCGATGCTTGCTAAAGCCAAGGGGTTCTTTTTTATAAAACAGCCCTCCGGGGCTGTTTTTTTATGCATCGGAATCAGTAACTAAAAAGGAGGTGCGAATGGTCAACAACTATAGAGGAGTAGAGGACACGCCGGCATTCAGCGAGGTCGTAAACAAGCTGCGCAGTTTCTGCCTAAGCAAAGGGTTCTGCGAGGTAAGTACGCAGGACCGGCTCAGCATCCTGGCAGCCTGCGAGGATCCGGACACGGTCGCAACGTACCGGTACATGGGTGAGGTCTGGCCACTGCCCCAGACCGGACAGATGTGGCTCGAATATGAACTGCTGACCCGTCCCGAGCTGCCCGGCGTGTTCTGCGTAAGCACCAGCTACCGCAACGAACCCAACCCGGTGCCGGGACGGCACAAACTCATCTTCCCGATGTTCGAATTCGAGCTGAAGGGAGACATCAAGGAGCTGCGCAAATTTGAGACGGAGTTGCTTGAGTATCTGGGCTTCGGCGGCCAGGCCGACTTTATCTACAAGACATACGACTGGCTGAAGGGCTACTACAAGACCGAAGAGCTGACGCACAAGCACGAAAACAAAATGCTGGAAGATTTCGGACCCGTGGTGTTCTGCGAGGACTTCCCCGTCTCTACGTCGCCCTTCTGGAACATGAAGCGCCACGGTAAGGACCATGCCTACAAGATAGACGTGATAATCGGCGGGGCGGAAACTATCGGCAGCGCCGAGCGCAGCACTGACACCAAACAGATGGAGCATGAATTCTACACCATCAGCGAGGGCAAGTACGCCCAGAAGCTGTTCGACCTGTTCGGTAAGGCCAGGGTAGAGAAAGAATTACACGAGTTTTTGGAGCTTGGCTTCTTCCCGCGCGTGGGCGGCGGGATAGGGCTGACGCGGCTGATCGACGCAATGAAGAAAGGAGGCCATATGAACAACGTAAACAACAACTAGCCAATCAAAAACTCCCCAAGGGCCCGGGGAGTTTTTGTTTGGAGGCGCAGCGCAGGTAGGTCACGCGCCGCATAGAGTCAAAAAGATTTTTCGTAGATAGCTATACGCTCCATTGCAATGTTACGAAAATTGTCGATGTCTCCAACGATTTTCCCGGAACTAACCTTTGCCATCATCATCGCAGCCCAATTTATGTCGAATACTTCCGTGTACCGTCGAAACTCATGCACTCTTTCTGTAAGCTCTGTTGCAGATAGACCCAGCCGCTCTGCTACATGTAGGATAAGGGCTTGGCGATAAGGTCTCATGAAGTCTGTAGTATGTGTCGTGTAGGCTATGAAGAATTCTGGGCCGGTAGTATGAAAGCACGCCGAATGCCAGTCGATCAGTGTAAATGAACCATCTTGCTGTACTAAAATGTTTCCGCTTGAAGGATCGTCATGTCCGAACGCTGGTTCATGATTGCCAACTTGCTGAGCAAGTTGAGCTGACTGTTCAATCTTTGGACGTAGCCAGTCAATGATGGCCTGGTCTGGGCATGACTGCTCAACAATTGTGAACCAATCAGTACCGAATTGTTTAACCTCATCCTGAGTGGTTCTAACCGGTGAAGATACGACATTGAGCTCGGCTGCGAGCTTTTGATATTCGGCCAAGGAAATGGAGGCGGTATCGAGTAGGCTGTCCATGACTTTGACGGCCAGTAATTTCGGGCTGACTCTCCTTTGTCTGAATTTAAATTCATGCGAAGGGGTGCCTTCAGCAAAACTCATTGCTATGGCTTTAAGGTCATCCTTAACCCACAGTGGGCGTGGCGCGTGAACAAAACCATGCCTTTCTAGAAGAGTCAGCACAACAAACGTATGGCCATAGTTTGCGTTACTGGCAGCGTTTTCTCGTTCAAAGAGTAGTACGAACGGATTATTTGGTATGGCTACTTCGTATGCTAGTGAACTAAAACCTCCATTTAATACGGAGATGTGTTTTGGTTCAGAGGTTTGGTCTACTTGCTTTGCTAAATCGAGTACAGCGTCCATCGTCACAGCTCTTATCATAGCAGGCTATAACTATTGCAGGTGCTTACGCTGTTTGACCCATACATAAAATACGCCACCATTACGGTGGCATATCGTTTCATCTGTCGGTTTCTTCGTGGAGGGCCCAGTGGGATTCGAACCCACGACACGCGGCTTAAAAGGCCGCTGCTCTAACCGACTGAGCTATGGGCCCTCGTCGGAACCTACGCAAAAGTCTCGTTTTGCCGCGAGCGGCAAAAGCTTTGACCTATTGCTATGTTCCTCCTCTAAAATTTCAAACAGCAGCGGAGCTGCTTCGGTTTGAAATTTTGCTATTAGCTGCAGGGCTGCAGCGGAAATAACTTCTTACATTATCGATTTTTTTCTGGAAAAAGTCAATCTGGCGCAGGCTGATATGACGCTCATGGTTGCCGGGCGGCGGCTTGGTACACTAGCAGAAATATGTGGAGCAGGTATAGGAGGCGGCGGCTGAACCAGACGACAGTGCTGATGCTGGGCTGCGGCGCGTTTTTGGTGGGGCTGGTCGCAGCTCGGCGGCAGGAGGACTTAACCGGTTGGTTCGTGGTGCCGTTCCTGGCGGCTGCCGTCTGCGCGTCGCGCCGCCGGACCATCCTTACAACACTCGTGGTGGTGGCGGCCGGACTGTTGCTGGGGATCTGGCGCGGCGGCGTGTACATGCACCGGCTGGAGCCGTACCGGACACTGAGCATGCAGAAGATAGAGTTCAATGCTACGGCCGATATCGATGCCGTGTACGGCGCGAACAGCCAGCTGAGCTTCGTGGTGCGCAACGTGCAGTTCACGTACCCGCAGACTATCCGGGTGCCGGGGACGATAAAAGTCAACGGGTTCGGTGCGATGATGATTTACCGCGGCGACCGGGTGGAGGTGAGCGGCAAGCTGTATCCGACCCGCGGGGCCAGTCAGGCCACCGTATCGTTCGCGGAAATCACGCCGCTGAGGAGCGGTACGTCGGCTATCGATACGCTGCGCCGTAAGTTCACGGCCGGCATGCAGACCGCGCTGCCCGAACCGGCGGCTTCGTTCGGTATGGGCCTGCTGGTAGGCCAGCGCAATACGCTGCCGGCGGAGCTGACGCAGGCCATCCTGATGGTCGGGCTGACGCACATCATCGCCGTCAGCGGCTACAATCTGACTATCCTGCTGGATGCCTCGCGGCGGCTGATGGGCAATCGCTCCAAAGTGCTTTCCACGGCTGCCGCGCTGGTGCTGATCTTTGGCTTCCTGCTGGTGGCGGGCACCAGTGCCAGCATCGTCCGGGCGGCCGTCATCAGCGTGCTGGGCCTGGCGGCCTGGTATTACGGCCGGAGCGTACGGCCGCTGTTGCTCATCTTGCTGGCGGCGGCTGGTACGGCCTATGCCAATCCGGTGTACCTGTGGGCGGATATCAGCTGGTATCTGTCATTCCTGGCGTTCTTCGGTATCCTGATGATCGCGCCGCACGTGACGCACCGGCTATATGGCCAGAAGCAGCCGGGGCTCATCCCGCAGATCATGATCGAAAGCCTGTGCGCCGAACTCATGACGTTGCCGTTCATCCTGTATATCTTCGGCCAGCTGTCGCTGGTCAGCCTGCTTTCGAACATGCTGGTGGTGGCGCTGATCCCGTTGGCCATGCTGCTCAGCCTCATCGCCGGACTGGCCGGGATGTTGGCCGGTAACATCGCCGGCTGGTTCGCGTGGCCGGCGCGGGTGCTGCTGACCTATATGCTGGATGTCGTGAACCTGCTCAGCCGCATCCCGCACGTCTTCCAGCAGAACCGGTACCTGTCGGCGGTGGATATGGCGCTGTGCTACGGCGGACTGGTCGCGGTGCTCTTGCTGGCGTATGGCGGCAGGAGGCGTTACATGCGCGTAGGCTTCAGCACTGAGAAAGAGGCCGAAACGGCCGGAGCACTGGTAATTGGGTAACGTATGCTTATACTAGAAGGGATGGAGGACAGGTTGAAATTCGGAGCGTTCAAGAGTCTGCAAGGTGCAGGCGTGATTCGCCAGTACGCCAAAAAGCGCACCATCCTGTTCCAGGGTGAGATTCCGCGCAGCGCCATGGTACTGATGAACGGCCTGGTGAAGGTATACGGCATCACTACCAGCGGCGATCAGCGCACGGTGACGCTGCTGAGTGCCGGCGACATCTTCCCGGTGGAATACGTCTTCGACAAATCACGGGTAAGCCTGTATTACTACGAAGCCCTGACCGATTGCGCGGCATTGTCGTTGCCAAAGAATGAATTCCTGGCGGCGCTCGATAACGACGCGGAACTCAAGGACCAGGTGTTCCAAAGCTATATGGCGCACTACACCAGTGCGACCATGCACATTTACGCGCTGGAGCACTCGCACGCCCAGGAGAAGCTGGTGTATATACTGCAGTATCTGGTAGCACGGTTCGGCGAGAAGCAGCCGAGCGGGCTGACCAAGATCGATCTGCGCCTGAGCCACCAGGATATCGCCGAGATGGTCGGCCTGACCCGCGAGACCACGGCCGTGGAGTTGCACCGCCTGAAAGATAAGGGCTTGATAGATTACCAGCGTTTTTCGTATTTCGTGAACGTTCCATCGCTGGTCCAGGCCACCGGAAGCGATGAATTTGAGGACGTCGAAGTCTAAACCGGCCGATGCCGCAGAGGTTGCGCCCGGTATCAGCTACTGGCATCTGTTCCATGATTTGCCGGAGCCGCACATGCTGTTCAGGGCGAACGATCCGCAGTACACCATCGTGGATATGAACAAGGCCCGCGAGCGCCAGACCGGCACCCGCCGCCGGCAGGCTATCGGCCGGCCGCTGTTCGAAGTCTTTCCGCCGCCCGACGAGGAGTCCCGGAAGATCGGGTTGGGCCTGCAGCGCAGATGGCTCCGGAAAGTCATCCGGACGGGCAGGGAAGTGCGGCTGGACGTGATGCGTTACGATCTGCTGCAGCCGGACGGTACGGCCGCGGCGCGCTTCTGGCAGCCGCTGTACCAACCAATTTTCGATGAGAACGGCAAGGTGGCATACATCTTGTCATCGACGCGTGATATCACAGGTGAAATAACGGCCGAGCGGCGCATCACCGACGCCGAAAGCCGCCTGGAAGCGGCGCTGAGTATCGGCAAGGTGGGCAGCTGGGTGTGGGACGTTGACCTGGACCTGGTGATTGCTGACAGCAACATGGCGAAACTGTTCGGCCTGACCAAAAGGGATACGGTGATGGGATTGCCGCTCAAGCAACTATTGCGCGCGGTTCATCCCGAAGACCGCGCACGGGTGTCCAAGGCCATGGCCGCGACCGTACGGAAGCAGCTGCCGTTCGAAGAAGAGTACCGGACCTATGCGGCAAACGGCGAGCTGCATTGGCTGCTGGCCCGCGGCAAACTGCAGGAACAGGACGGCCGGCTGCTATTTCCCGGCGTGATAGTCGATGTGACCGAGCGCCGCGATCTGCTTGCGCAGGTCGAACTTGGTCGCCGGCAGGATCAGCTGAATCGCCAAGCCGCCAAGATACTGCAGGACCGCAACGAAGAGCTGGAAACATTGGCGCAGACGAAAGATGAATTCGTGGCGCTGGCCTCGCACCAGCTGCGTACGCCGGCGACCGCCGTCAAGCAGTATATCGGCATGGTGCTGCAGGGCTATGCCGGCACCGTCAGCGATGTACAGCGCGAAATGCTCGAGAAAGCGTTCGAGAGTAATGAACGCCAACTGCAGATTATCACCCAGATCCTGAATGCCGCCCGGGCGGATACCGGCCGCCTGGCAGTCGCGCCCATACCGGCCGACCTGTGCAACTTGGTTCGCGGCATCGCCGATGACATGCGGCCGACCTTGGAGCAACACCGGCACAGCTTCCGTTTCAGTATGCCCAAACGACCCGTGCCGGTGAGAGCTGACCTGGGTTACTTGCGGATGGCCATCGAGAATATCCTGCACAACGCCGATGTCTATACGCCCGCCGGGGGCGACGTACGGATGCGCCTGACCACATCTGGCAGGGAATGCCGGCTGAGCGTCACCGACACCGGCGTCGGCATCCGGAAAGCGGACCTTGGCAAGCTGTTCGTCAAGTTCTCGCGTATCCATAATCCGCTGAGTGTCGAAGCGGGCGGCAGCGGTATCGGCCTCTATCTGACGGCGGAGATCGTGCGGTTGCACGGCGGCCGGGTCGACGTGGAATCTAAGATCGGCAAAGGTAGCAGCTTCACTATCGTGCTGCCGCTGGCGCCGGGCCGGGAGAAGAATGGCTTAGGTGCTAAATAAATGAACGAATCTGCGAACTGGCTTACAGACGCGCGCCCGAAACTCCCTACAATAGCCAAAAGTAAAAGGAACTGATAGCATATGGTTACTATGAGTGGTAAGGACCTGCAAGTATTAATCGTCGAAGACGAACAACTGCTGAACGAAGCCTATGCGCGGGTACTTTCGGCTGCCAACATTTCCCTGCTTCGAGCGTACAATGGCAAAGAAGCCCTGGACGTACTCAAGACGGAGAAACCGGATATCATTCTGCTCGATCTGCGGATGCCGGTCATGGACGGCATAGAGTTCCTGAAGAAGTTAAAGCCCAAGGATAACCTGCCGGAGGCCAAGATAATTGTCTTTAGCAACTATGACGACCAGCATGAGATTGATGAAGCATTCTCCTTAGGTGCTATGCATTACATGCTCAAGGCGTGGGCGACTCCGGATGAGCTCGTCAAGTTGATCCGTGAGGTTGATAACGCCTCGCAGCCCGTATCATAGAACTTTTTCAGAACGGCACAGTGCGAGCGAAAGCCTGCGCTCCAGTGCTCACGTACCCGTAAGTACGCTGCGCTTCGGTGCTCGGCTTTCATCTCACACTGCACCATTCTGAAAAAGTTCTGCCAGCATAGCGCTTTTGCTAAAATTATTACAATTTTCCAGATAGCTTACTTACAGCCCGCATGCAGCCATTCGCCGTATGATAGGTATAGTTCCATCAAGGGACGTGGAATATACAAATGAAGCGGAGGAGAAAGGTATGAGCTCACTCGACATCGATCAGAAAATCAGCAGTTTCTTGCAGCGCAAAGAAGCGGAATTTCCGGAGCTCGCCAGTATTGGCCGCCACGAATCACGTACCGTCAAGTATGCGTCGCAGCTACGGACAAGCGGACAGGTTCTGTTTACTCGCTAATGCTAATATCTAGTATCTAGGCCGCCGGCATTCACGCCGGCGGTTTTTTTTGTGCTTTTGTCATTCCCGCGCAGGCGGGAATCTATTCTCTTTCACCGTAAGATGGATTCCCGCCTGCGCGGGAATGACGGCTGCTGAGGGTTTATCTTTGGCCGGAAATCTGATACCATAACAGATATGAGCGGACATTCGAAGTGGTCAACAATCAAACGTGAAAAGGGCGCGAAAGACGCGGCCCGTGGTGCCGTGTTCACCAAGCTTGGTAACATGATCGCCATGGCCGCCCGCAGCGGCACCGATCCGGAAACGAACTTTGCGCTGCGCTTGGCGGTCGATAAAGCCAAGGCCGCCAACATGCCGAGCGCCAACATCCAGCGCAGCATTGACCGCGTCAAGGATAAGAACGCCGCGCAGCTGCAGGAAGTACTGTACGAGGGCTACGGTCCGGGCGGTGTTGCCATCCTGGTGGAAGTCGCCACCGACAATATCAACCGTACCTACCCCATGGTGCGCCTGGCGTTCAGCAAGCACGGCGGCAACATCGCCGAAAAGGGCGCCGTGGCCTTCCAGTTCGACCATAAAGGCATGATCCGTGTGAATGCTACCGGCGACGACTTGCTGCTGCAGGCTATCGACGCCGGTGCCGAAGATGTGCAGGAAGAAGGCTCCGAATCTGTCGTATACACTGCCGCGACTGATCTTGCCAAGGTTCGCGATGCGTTGAAAGCCGGTGGCGTAGAAATCACCGAAGCCGAACTGACCTACGTGCCGAACACCACCATCGAAATCACCGATGCCGCAACCGCCGGCAAGATCATGCGCCTCATGGACGCCCTCGACGAAATAGACGACGTCACTAACACCCACGTCAACTTCGACATCGACGAATCGCTGCTATAATCCAGCCTATGGGCGAAAACGTGCCGGCCGCAAATGATTCCGAAATCCGGGAGGTCGTTTCGCACTATCTTTCAGCACAGACCGTAGAGGTGTCGTCTGCAGATCAAGTCGATCCTGATGCCACTATATTTTCACTCCTGATTGACGATGAAACCTATTACTTGCTTGAAGAGGATTATATCTCCGGGCTTGAGGGCGCATTATTCAGATTTCAGGAATTTGGCATCCAAGACACTCGTCTGCAGAGGGTCGCAGCTGACGATGATGCTAATCAACATCCACTGGATGCCTATCAAATCTTTTATAGACCCCGAAAGCTCAAGTACGAAGTGAGATATGTTTTAGCAAAAGGCAAAAAGACATGAGAATACTGGGGATTGATCCGGGGACGGGGATATTGGGGTTCGGGATTATCGAGGCGAGCAAGGGCAAGTTCCAGCTGGTGGACGGCGGGGTGATTCGAACACCGGTGAAGGAAGACGACGCGGTGCGGCTCTTGACGATTTACGAAGAACTAACGGATATTATCACAAACACCAACCCAACAATTATGTCAGTGGAAAAACTGTTTTTCGCGCGCAACGTGACGACGGCGATGACCGTGGCGCAGGCTCGCGGCGTGGTGCTGCTGTGCGGCAAGCAGGCCGGCATGGAGATTTATGAATATACACCGATGCAGATAAAGCTGGCGATTACCGGCTATGGCAAGGCGGATAAGAAGCAGATGCAGGAGATGGTGCGTGTCATCCTCGGCCTGGAGTCAATTCCCAAGCCCGATGATGCCGCCGACGCCATCGCCGCCGCGATTACGCATGCCCAATCGGCAAGCCGCTAGCGTCATAGCCGTATGGATGGGAAATGCCGTAGAGTTCGTAAATCGGCATGACGAGCTGGGGTTTAATATCGTGGTCAAAGGTTTCGAGATCGGCTTCGGATCGCAACGAGAACGGCTTGGGATGCAACAGTTCACGCTCTGCGCCTTGGTTCCGGATCTGGCCGAACGTATAGAGCTCGCAGACGGACAGGTCTTCATTCGCTCCCAGGATCAGCAGCCGTTCGTCAACCTCGGGTGCATCCTCGAACATGGTTATACAACGACTGCAGGGGCAGAGCGTCGGTGTGCGGTGCGGGTTGGCGTCTGCATCGGCCGGGTCGGCTAAGATGGCGATGCCCAGCGCCCGGTTGAGTCCGTTGTATCTGCCTTTGGCCAGGCAGACCTGCTCGGCATGCAGGTTAAGTCCGCCCGCCTGTGCGGGTTTGACGTTATAGCCCCCAAAGTACGCGAGCAGTCCGTGCTCAAAATCAACCATTGCCGCGCAGGCGCCGACCCGATAGTCCCGCCAGGATACGGCCGATTCCGCCGCCTTTTTTGAACGCTCCAGTGCAAGCACCAGTCCGGTAACGGCGGCAATGGCCGCCCGGGCCTCGAGGGTCTCGGCTGGGCCGCCGAACGCCGGATCACGCCTGAGTGATAGTGGCCGGAGGATATATTCGTGCGGAGCCGGCTGCCGATATACGGCCGGGACGGCATCGATGAGATCGGGCTTTGGCATGCGTCCAGCATACGTCAGGCCGCGCGGGTAGCCAAAAGCGTGATAGCGGCATAGTATAATGACGCTATGATAGCGACACTAACGGGCGTGGTAAGCGAGAAGCCGGGCGACATGGTCGTGCTGGACGTGCAGGGCGTGGGGTACGGGCTGCAGGTGACGGCCGAGGATTTCGGGCGGCTACCGACCGGCGAAAAGGCAAAGCTCTATGTGCACGAACATGTGCGCGAGCAGGCGTATGATCTATTCGGCTTCGTTAGTTTAGATACTAAACGATTATTTGAGCAATTGCTGGGCGTGAAAAATGTGGGTCCAAAAGTGGCGCTCGCGGTGTTGGATATCGGCAATGCGGCCGGTGTACGCGGGGCCATCGCTGCTGGCGATGTGAAACTGCTGCAGAGCGCCAAAGGCGTAGGCAAGCGTGCCGCCGAGCAGATAGTGGTCGAGCTGCGCGACAAAGTCGGTTTGAGCAGCACTGACACGGCCGAAGGTATCGTGTCCCGTCCCGGCATCAATACCCAGGACGAAGCCGCCGAAGCCCTCATCTCCCTCGGCTACTCCCCGCAGGACGCGACGCTGGCACTCAAAGATATCGATGCCGACTTACCGGTCGAGGAGCGTATCAAACTGGCCCTCAAGAACTAGCGTTTATGGTGGATGCGGACCAGCGCGAACTCGCGTTTTTCGCCGAGCCAGAAGCTAAGGGCCATCAGACCGATCACCAGGTAGAACGGCCAGGCTAGCAGCAACCACTTGGTGGTGTTAGCCAGCCGTTTGGCGCCGCCCGGGTTGGTTGCCGTCCCGGCCGTACCGGTGCCTCCATTGCTGCTGGCTGTGTTCAGGAACGGAGCTTTACCGGACGAGTCGGTTATGAGCGCCGCCAGCTGGGTGACATGGGTTTGGCCCGCGTTATCCACTGACTTGATGACGACCGGGTAGTACCCGGCAGCGGCGTACCGGTGCTGGATGCTGAACACCGGGTCTCCGGGAAAACTCAGCTTGGATGTCTTGCTATCACCCCAGTCAATTGTCACCGTATAGGGAGGCGTACCGCCCTCCAGGTCCAGCTGCCAGGTGAAGGTCTGATGGGAGGGGAACGTTTGGAAATGAAAGTCACTGGTCAGCAGCAGCGGCGCGGCAACTGTCGGCGCAGCTGTATCAGCGGGCGCCGGCGCGGCCGTCGTGCCGGCGCTGCCGTGGGTCTCCGTGGCCTTGGCAGCTGGCGGTTGGTACACGACTGTGATACTGGGCGTCGGCGGGCCTTGCAGATCAGTCTGGTTGTAGTCTTGGATGGTAAGCGTGTTATTGCCCGGATACAGCGAGGTCGTGATCCGGTAGGTACCGCTGCCGCTGCACCAGGCGACGCCATTGAAGGCACCGTTCAGGGTAAGTACTACATACGAAAGTGACGGACATGAGCCGGAGACATCTACGGCCGAGGATGTCAAGACTGCTTTGTCGCTCGGCGCGTCAATAGTAGCTGCCGCCTGCAGCGCCGGCGCCTCGACCGTGGCCGAAATGAGGGTCGCCGCGATGACCTGGTACGTCCAACCGGCCATGAACACGCCGGCGCAGAGGAGGATGAAGGTGCTGAGCGGGTGCAGCAACAGGCGTTTGTGGAACGGATAGGCGCTGCGGCGGGCCTGCTTGGCAATGATCGCGGCCCGATGTTTTATGATGCGGGCGTGCAGTGTCTTTTTGCTGCGCTGGGCTGTTTTACGTTTGGGTTTTTTAGTGCTCATGAAGCTTTGGTGGATCAGGGGCCGTAGCCGCGCATGCCGTAACCGGGCAGCTCTGAAGGCGAGGAGTCGATACCCCGGGTGAAGGCCCCCAAGAACGCAGAAATGCCGGCAAACCCAACTACACCCGACAACAGCGCGAGCAAGAACTGCTTGCGCGTCATCTCCTTTTCCAAAAGCTTTTCTATCTTGGCCAAAACAGTCTGCCTATTTATATTCGCTTACGCTTAGCTTAGGTGATGAATGCGAGGCTGTCAAGAGGTGGCTAATTGGCTACGGCCGTATACGTCACCTGAGTGCTGTAGGTGCCGCTGGCGACGGCAGTGTCAGCGCAGACTCCGTACCACACGCTGGTGACGACAGCCGGATCCGCAGCAGCGTCGGTGTCGGCAAGTGTGTCGGCTGTTGCGTTGCTGGCCGGCACGCCTGCGAACGAGAGTGAGCTGCTGCTGACATCTGTCTGGGCCGATGTGGGGCCGCTGCCGAACCCGCCCGCGCCGTCCACGCGGTAACCCCAATGATTGATCGCCAATGTCACGGGGCTGCTCAGCGTGCCGGCGGAAGCGGTGATGCCGTGCGCTCCCGACTTCAGAGAAGTATCGGTGCCGCTATCGGCCAGCGTGAGGCTGAAGCCGTTCGAGTTATCGGTGAATACCGACACCTGATCTTTCTGGATACTGCAGCTGCCGGTCGGGCTGGGCGTCAGGCTGATGCCGACACTGCTGCTGGTAGTGATGCTGACACTGCAGGACCCATACTGGCAGGCGCTGTACGTGCCGCTGCCGTACTGGATGGCTGCTGCCCGCCAGGGTACCATAAGGAGCGCGAACAGGCCGGCTGCGACAGCCATACCTCCATATATCCGTGACGTGCGGCACCGGACCACTTCAAGTTCCCATATCTGGCGCCGGTGATCGCTTGTGTGCGCGCCGCCGCCGGCGCAGCAGACGGTACAGACCGAATAACAGTATCAGCAAGATGATGCCGGCAAATATGATCCTGACGGCGGGTGCCATCACTAGGACATATCTCGTGGGCAACTGCTCTTTGGCATCCACTATCGTGGCCGAACCGGTGACTTTGAAGAGTCCGAGCGGCGGTGCGTTGGCCCAGGTGGCCGGGATGCGCCGGATAGTCTCCGGCAGGATCTCTTTCTGAGTATTCAGCGTGAACTTGGCGCGGCCGAATACGTCGCTGACCACGATCTGCACGTTCGAGGCATAGTGCACGCCGCCGTCGTTTTCCAACCGTACGGTGCTGGTAAGCGGTTGCTTCTGCAGGAACGGCACCGACCAGCTCGTCAATTTTCCGGCCTGTTTGACCGGCCCGGACACCGTGATGTAGAAGATCTCGCCGACCCGTTCATTGATAACTACGCCCTGGTTCGGGGGCGCCTTCGTTTCGGCGAATGCCACCGCGTAGTAACCGCCCGGCTGGGTGCCGGCCGGCACGCTCAGTGTATAGCCGACGGTCAGGGCTTGTCCCGGCTTGCTGTCGGCTCCGGCGGTGGTAAATTTCAGCCAGTCGGCCACGTTGGCATGCCCCGGCAGTGCCGTAAAATCGGGCGTGTATTCTTCGCCCTGTACCGAATACGGCGCGGAGTAAATGGTGACGGAAAAGTCCTGCTCTCCCTGATTGATGATCTGGAACGTGCCGTGTATCGAAGCGCCGGGGTCGATGGTGGGCTTGGTGGTGGCAGGCGAGACGGTCAGTGTCTTGTCGCCCGGTGCAGCACCGGCAGTACTGCCGGTGCCAATGATTCCCAAAAACATGGCCGCCACCGCCAGCAGACAAACCGCCACTCGTCTCATGGCTCTAGTATACCTGCTAGTTGGCGGTTACCGTATAGGTAACGTTGTTCGTGTAAGTGCCGGTTGCCTGGGTGGTATCGGCCGCGGTGGCATACCAGACGGTCGTCGTGTCGCTTGCTGCGACGCCGGAAGTAGTTTTGAGCGTATTCGGTGAGCCGGTGGCCGGTACGGCGGCGAACTTGACACTGCCGATAGCCTGGCTGCTGGCGCCGCTGGTCGGGCCGCTGCCAAACCCGCCGATGCCGTCCACGCGGTAACCCCAGGTGTTGACCGACATGGCAACCGGACTGGCCTGCGTGCCGGAGGAATGCGGAATGGTGTTGCCGCCGGAGACAAGGGAGGTTCCGGCGCCGGTTTCACCGAGCACCAGCGTATAGCCGGAGCTGTCATTGGTGCTGACAGTAACGGTGTCGCTGGCGATGGTTTGTGCGCCGGCACCGGTCGGAGCGACGTTGACATTCACCGTGCTATCGGTGGTAAACAAGCTGATGACTGAGCCGATGGCAGAGCTGATGGTCGTGGACTGGGTGTCGGCCCCGGCTACGACGGGCGAGCCGACGACCAAGACCACTAGCAGACCGCTAGCTGCCCAATAACGCAAACGGCCGGTCGCTATGTGCCTGGGCAATCGAGTTGCGGACTGTTTAATCATATCCAATATATTGTTTATGCTTTACTTATGCTCATCATACCGCCTACCTGCGGTTATAGTCAAACATTCCTGAAGAGTGCCGATTGAGGCGCCGTAAGATTGTCTGACCGATGAAGGTTATGGTATTGTAAAAGTATTGCTGACAACAGCGCATGTTTTCGGGTAAATAAAGGGAAATATCATGGCACGTCTGCCGGTAACGGGGGGAGATAACGATAGTTGGGGAAGCCTCCTCAACGATTTTTTGCAGCAGGCGCTCGATTCCGACGGTACGCTGCTCACCGGCTCCACGAACACCTACACTGCCTCTGCCAACACCAACCTGGCGAGCGGCAGCAAGCCCGGCTTGGTCCAGCTCGCCGGTGATTTGACGACACCGGTTACGGCACCGAAAGTTACCGGTCTGCAAGGGAAAGCAGTCGCCACGGACACGCCGCTCGACAACCAAGTATTGACCTGGCAGGCTTCGAGCAGCAGCTGGAAGCCGCTGACACCCAGTAGCGGCGGCGTTTTGGGTGATATCGATGGCGGCAGTTCCAGTTCGGTGTACGGCGGCGTCACGGCGATAGATTGCGGGGCATCCGTCTGATGGCTGCGCAGATCCAATTCCGCCGCGACACTGCGGCCAACTGGACATCCAACAACCCCACCTTAGCTCAAGGCGAAGTCGGGCTTGAGACGGACACGAATTCCTACAAGATAGGTGACGGCAGCACTGCCTGGAACAGTATGGGCTACAGACAATTAGCCCCGGAAATCACGAGTTTGTTGCTGGACGGGCAGGGCAGTGATGCGTCTGCGCCTCGTTCCGGTGATCTGACGGTTTACGCAAAGGCCATTGCCGGCCGTATGATGCTGAAGCAAGTTGGCCCTTCGGGCTTAGCTACCGCGCTGCAGCCATTCCTGGCCCGCAACAAAGTCGCCATGTGGAACCCTTCGGGAAACAGCACCACCGTACCTGGAATCTTTGGCTACACGGCACCCACCACGAATGGGACGCTGACCTCGCGGAGTGTCGCGAGCAGTGGTCTCTTCGTCCGGATGCGCCGCATGAGCTATGTCTCGGCAGCTGGTGCCGGCTCACTCTGTTACCAGTATGTCGCAGTCGCGCAGGTTACTCTCGGTGACGGCGCGGGCAACGGCGGCTTTCATAAAATAACGCGTTTCGGCATCAGTGACGCGGCTGCGGTGACCGGCGCGCGGATGTTCTGCGGGGTCAGTTCGTCCACCAGCGCACCGACTAACGTCGAACCCTCCACGCTGACGAATTCCATCGGCATCGGCCATGGCGCTGCCGATACCACTATGCATATATATTGCGGCGGTTCGAGTGCCCAGACACCGATCGACCTGGGCAGCAACTTTCCCTGTAGCACGCGCAACACGGATATGTATGAACTTGCGCTGTTCGCACCGCCGAACAGTAACAACACCGTCTACTACGAGGTAACCCGCCTGAACACCGGCAATGTGGCTACCGGTACTCTGACCGGTACCGCCGGGACCGATGTACCCGACCCCTCTACCCTGCTGTCTTATCAGCGTATCTGGCGGACCAACAACGCCACCGCCTTGGCGGTCGCCTACGACATCGTGTCAGACTACATAGAAACGGATAATTAGCCGTGGCCGTACAGATAAAATGGCGGCGTGATACGGCGGCTAACTGGAGTACCAATAACCCTACCTTGGCTGCCGGCGAGCCGGGGTTCGAGACTGACACCGGCCAATACAAGATAGGGGATGGGACCAGTGCCTGGAACAGTCTGGCACATGGCTCCTTCTCAGCAAACCCTTTGGCGGTCCTCTTTGCCGACCAGTCGAGCGGTACCGATCCCGCCGCTCCGTCGGCCGGCAACCTGTTGCTGTACGGGAAGACGACCGCCGGGCGTATGATGCTGAAGTACATCGATCCTTCGGGCATGAACACTGCCGTCCAGCCGTTCTTCGGCCGGACCAAGGCGGGATACTGGAATCCGCAGGGGAATTCGGCTACGTTGCCCGCCGTTTTCGGCTTCGCCAGCCCTACCGTCGTCGGCACCGCTACGGCAGCAAATGTCGCGACAACTAATCTGTTCACGCGGATGCGCCGGATCAGCTTCGTATCGGCAGCGACGGTCGGGTCACTCTGCGGCAGCCACCTGAACACAGCCGGAATTACCCTGGGCGATGGTTTTGGCAATGGGGGATTCTATAAGCTCATCCGGTTCGGATGCAGCGATCCTGCTACTGTCGCTGGCGCGCGGATGTTCTGTGGGGTCAGCCAATCTGCCGGTACTCCTGCCAATGCCGAGCCGTCGACGTTTACGAACCTCATCGGTATCGGCCATGGCGCCGCCGATACCAGCATGTCGATATATTATGGAGGTTCAACGGCCCAAGCTCCGATTGCGCTCGGTGCGAATTTCCCCGCTAACACATTGTCTGCCGATGTCTATGAGCTTGCACTCTACGCGCCCCCCAACCAGTATGCTATCTATTATGAGGTCACGGTGCTCAATAGCGGTTATGTGGCCAGCGGTGTGATACAAGGCGACGGTGCCGGCACTGTCCTGCCGGTATCATCGATGCTTATGACTATCAGTCAGAACTGGCGGACGAACAATGCCACTGCTCTGGCGGTAAGCCTCGATATCATGAGCGAGTACATCGAAACCGACTATTAGTGAACGCAGTAAAATATACCACTGGCGATGAGCTTACGCTTATTGCGGTATAATACATTTGATGATCGAACGAATAGTTGGCGCGGTACCGGTAGATGATGACGAGGTCGAACAGGAGTTCGAGCTCAAGCTGCGGCCACATGATTTCGCCAACTATATCGGGCAGGATAGGCTGAAGCAGAATCTGCAATTGGCCATAACGGCGGCCAAGAAGCGCGGAGAAGCGCTGGACCATGTGCTGCTGTACGGGCCGCCGGGGCTCGGTAAGACCACCATGGCCAGCGTGATAGCGAACGAGATGGGCGCGCAGATCCGTATAACCTCCGGTCCGGCAATTGAACGGGCGGGAGACCTGGCCAGCCTGCTCACCAACCTGCAGGACGGCGATATCCTCTTTATAGATGAGATACACCGGCTGCACCGGACGGTTGAGGAGGTGCTCTACAGCGCCATGGAAGATTACAAACTGGATATCATGCTCGGCAAAGGGCCATCGGCCCGTAGCTTGCGGCTCGATTTACCCCAGTTTACGCTGATAGGGGCGACCACCCGCACCGGCGCCCTGGCCGCACCGCTGCGCGATCGCTTCGGCCACATTCACCGGCTGGAATTCTATACACCGGAACAGGTGCAGCAGATCATCGAGCGGGCGGCAAATATCCTAACGATTAAGATAAATGGGGAAGCGGCACTGAAGCTGGCGGAGCGCAGCCGGCTGACGCCCCGTATCGCCAACCGCCTCTTGAAACGCGTCCGCGACTATGCCGATGTCAACGGCGACGGCATCATCGACCTGAACATTTCGACCAAGGCGCTCGAGCTGCTCGAGATAGACGAGCTGGGGCTGGACCCGGCCGACCGCATGCTGCTGCACGCCATCATCGACAGTTACAACGGCGGTCCGGTCGGGGTTGAAACGCTGGCCGCCATCACCAGCGAAGAGCGCACCACCATCGAAGATTTCATAGAGCCCTACCTGATGCAGATCGGTCTGCTGGAGCGCACGCCGCGCGGTCGCAAGGTGACGCACAAAACCTACAAGCACCTCGGCAAGCAGCCGCCGAAAGACAATCCGCAGACAAGCCTGGTATAATACAAGGCGACTATGGATCCCAACCAACCTTCCGAGCCAGCCAACGATCCGCTGCAAAACATAAACAACCCGCTGAAAGTCATGCAGCAGGGCGAGCGCGTGCTCTGCGAGATACGGCGCCATCCCGTGGGCATCTGGGGCGTGTACGGCATCGTGGCCATCATCATAATCGCGGCGATCGCGGCGGTGGTCATCGCGCCGAATTACATTTCCGGCATCACCCAATCGACCAAGGCGGCGCTGGCATTGGGAGCGGTCATCGTAGCGGCCATTTCCCTGCTCTACACCTATGTGGCGCACGTAGTCTACAGCGGCAACCGCTGGATACTCACCAGTGACAGCCTGACGCAGATCACTCAGGTCGGCCTGTTCCGCAAGCAAAGCAGCCAACTGTCGCTGGCCAACCTGGAAGACGTCACGGTTGACCAGAACGGCTTGTTCCAGAGCATGGTCGGCTACGGCACGCTCAAGGTCGAGACGGCCGGCGAACACAGCAAGTTCACCTTCGTCTTCTGTCCGAACCCCAACAAATACGCCAAGGAAATCATCGCCGCACACGAGGCGTACATCGCTGAAAACCCCGAGGAGATGCACACCACCAACCGCCCGTTGGCCAACACGTCGAGTTTCAACCAGTCGTATGCCCAGCCGATGCCGCAACAGGCTCCCGTAGGGCAGCAATACCAGCAGTCATACGACCCGACGCAGCAATACGCCCAGCCGCAGTACCAGCAGCCGCAACAGCAACCGCCTTATCAACAGCCCCAAGCCACGCCCTACACCGAACCGCCGGAAGCTCCGAACGGCCCCGGCCAGCAAAGCTAGCGGGTTTATTCCTGGAACGGATTGTTGCGAGCGCTTTGGAACAGTGATTGTACGCTGACGCTGTTGTCCTGCAGGCTTTGGATCTTCTGGATGGTCGCCGGGTCGATGCGCGGCTGCGGCGTCGACTGGGCGGTCTCTTCGCTCGCGGACGCCGGCGCGTTGCTGTAGACGTTGATGCGCCACAGAATGTAGCCGTAGATGCCGGCGACTACCAGGAAGAACACGAACACTTTGTAGCCGCTGACCTTTTGCAGTGCACCTTTGGCCAGGGCCGGCAGGTCGCTTACGTTGAGCTGTTGTTTCGCGGCTTTCTTATCTTTCATGGCTTGATGAACTCGTTGATTACCAGGGTGAAGGCGATGAGATTGGTGCTGGTCGCATCAGGCTGGATGGTGATGCTGCTGACCTGTGCGGTGCGGCGGTTCTGTTCGAGCTTGCTCAGGAAATCCGTGAACTCGCCGTAAGGAACGCGTGCCGTCTGGTCCTGGCTGACGGTGATGGGCAGCTCGTAGACGCCGGTTATGCCCGGGACGGGCGTGAGCTGGGTGAGATTGGGGTTGTTATTGGCGCCGGGCGTGACCGTACCGAGCGTGGAGGCGGGGAAGGTGATGGACGACAGTTTGGATATGCCGCTCGAGGCAGCCAGATTGACGATTTCGCGGACTGCTTCGGCCTGGTCCTTATCCTGGGGTACGATGGTCTCGGCGATGGTGTTCAGCTCGCCGTATTTGGTAATGTCTTTCTTGTTTTTGGCCAGCGTCGCCTGGGTCGTATCCACGATATCACTGTCGGCGCGCAGCTTGGACAGCTTGGCCGCTTGCGTGCTCAGTATCTTGTTGGCGCCATAGGCGATGCCGAACAGGCCCACCGCGAGCAGCGTGAACACGCCTATCAGCACGAAGTACAATTGCTTGGATTTCATGGGCTGCTCCCGTTGTTCGTGAACAGGAAGGGATTATCGGTGGCGAACAGTGCGCGGATGTCGGCGGTGCAGGGGTACTGGCTATTGCCGGTGGTGCCGCTGTTCAGGCAGTTGATACTGACGATATCCGCCTCGGTGAATATCTGGTTCTTGGGGTCGGCCAGGTTCACCTGCAGCTGGGTGGCAGCGTTATAGTTAGCGGTCTGGGCGGTGATCTCTACCCCGCCCTGGGCCTGGGTAATCACCAGGTTGGTCAGGATGACATCACTTGGCGTGACGCTGGCCAGTTGCTTAAGCAGCTTCGAGAACAGGATTTCCTTGGACAGTACCTGGACGACCAGTTTCAAGTTGTTAGAGATGGTGGTGACCTGCTTTTGCACGCCGGCCAGGTTCTGCGACTTCAGCTGGCTGTTGCTGTCGGCGATCTGCTGGGTGGTAGTGTTGATGGATTGGTTCAAGTACAAGTAGCCGCCGCCGAGCAGCAGTGCGCCGCCGGCCAGGCAGAACGCGGCCGAGATGATCCACCGGACGAGCATCCGGTTGCGCCGGGCGTATTTATAAGCTTGCTTGGTGTCGGGCGGCAGCAGATTGATCATGAGGCTTCGCCTCCTGACAGCATATTGACTATCGCAGTATGCGTAAGAATCATGCGAAGACTTCCTCCGGATCGATGGCTGCCAGCCCGGCGGCTGTGACGTACGACATGCGTTCGGTGAGGTTGAACGGCTGTAAACGCCCGAAATCGATGTAGGAAGTGGGGTCGATGGAGCGGACGGCAAGGCGTAGGTTGCTAGTGAGGTATTCCGCCAGGCCCGGCATGTTGGCGCCGCCGCCGGCGATGGCAGCCTGCGATATCTTGCGGTTATCGGGCGCGTGTTCTTCGTAGTAACGGACGGTGCGCTTGATTTCCTTGAGGAGCAGACTGAGCAGCGGGTCGAGCGCCTTGGCGATCTGGGCCTGTTTCTTGCTGGCATTCAGGCCGTATTTGGCCTTGATGAGAGCCGCTTCCTTATCGGTGACGCCCAGCTCGCGGGCGATGGCGGCCGTGAACAGCTCACTGCCGCAGGCTACCGTGCCACTGACCACCGGACCGTTGTCGTAGACGGTGATGTCGGCACTGTCACTGCCGAAATCGATCAGCAGCGAGGCGACGTCGCTCTGCGTATCGCGGGCGAACAGATGTGCGCCGGCACCGCTGGAAGTCTGCAGTATGACGGCTTCGAGGCCCAGCAGGCGGGCCAGCGTGATGTAGGAGTCGACGATACGTTTGGGCATGGCCACGATGAATACGCTGGTCTTGTCGCTGCCGGTGCCGACCCGGGTGTAATCGACGTACAGGTCCTCGAGCGCGGCCGGGATGTATTGCTCCGCTTCGTTTTGGACCGCTTCGGCCAGATCCTTGTCGTTCAGCGACGGTACCGCGAGCGAGCGCGTAAATGCCCGGGCCATGGGCAGCGACAGCGCGACACGTTTGGTGGTGATATCACCGACCAGATGGTGTTTGAACAGCTCCTGTACGGCGGCCGCCAAGACTTCGGGTTTTTCTATGACGCCGTCGACGACCGCGCCCGGATCGAAAGTGGTTTCGCCGTAACCGACAAGTTTGAGGCTGTGTTTGACAGGCCGGAGCTGCAGGACACGGATCTTGCCGTGGCCGATATCGAGCCCGAACATAGGCTTATCCTCAAAAAACAGTATAGGAGAACTCATCTCACACTTCCCATCCAGCTTCACGCCGTGCCGAGGGCACTGCACCGCAGTTTTGTTCGTCAGCGTACCCAAGAGTACGCTTCCTCGCAAGAACTACGCCGCAGCACTCCTCGGCACGGCCTTCACTTAACAGATGTGAAGTATGAAATGAGTTCTTCGGTTGCGTCACGTGGTGCCCATCTTAAGCATAACTAGTATCTTGTGAATATAATAGCACGACTGGGGGTCCGGAAGCCACGAAATGCCTCCCTCAGTATACCGCTTATGCGGTATACTGTAGCTAATGTACGGACAGAGGGCGGGCCAGTCTGAGACACGGGTTCGGAGGGTTGCTGATGCGGCCGGATTCACGCTGATCGAGCTGGTGGTGAGCATGGTGGTGATATCCATCTTGGTAGTCAGCTTGTTCGGACTGTTCATCACCCTGGTGCATAGCGCCACCATCGCGAAGCAGCGGGCCGTGGCGCTCACCCTAGCCAACAATCAGATGGAGTATCTGAAATCGCTGCCCTATGACAGCCTGATCGTCATCGGCGGCTCGATCGTCGGTACCGGTGTGGTGCAGCCGTCGGTGACGCAGACGGTCAACAATGCGAAATACACGGTGAAGACCGGCATCACCTATGTAGACGATGCCTATGATAACTGCGGCAACATCTACAGCACTGCCGCTCAGAAGGTTCAATATTGCCGCGGCGCTACGACTGCGACGCCGACGACCGATACCAACCCGGATGATTACAAAGATGCCAATGTCAGCGTCTATAACGCCGGGGGCACTAAGCTGGCGAATGTCGATACACAGATAGCCGCGCGCGTCTCCGAAACGGCCAGCAACACCGGCGCGTTCGTTATAACGGTGGTAGACGGCACCGGGACACCGATTTCCGGAGCGACGGTAACGGTCGTGAACAATGTCGTCAACCCGCATGTCAACGCTTCGGATACGACCGACGAAAACGGCATCGCCATCATCTACGCCGCTACGCCGGACGCCAATAACGACTATGTGATTACTGCCAGCATGAGCGGGTATTCCACCTTAAGTACTATCGCCGTCTCGGGTTCGCTGCAGCCGACCTATCCGAACCAGAAGGTCATCGCCCAGCAAGCCTCGAATCTGACCATGAAACTGTACCCGATGGTTGCGAACAGTCTGGTGGTGCAGACGACGGACACGGCAGGCAATCCGCTCGCCAATGTCAAGGTCTATGCCAAGGGCGGTTACAAGAAATTTACGTCGCTCACGGACTATGGTTACTACTACGATAATTACTATTCGAACTACAATAGCGGCACCGTCAGCGACAACCGGTTGGCGACCGATTCGGGCGGCCTGGGTGCGCTATCGAATCTGGTCCCGGCGAACAGTTACATATTTTGTAATAGCGATAATACGGCTTCCGCGAACACCAATTGTGCCATCGGATCCACCAAGTACTATTTGGCAGCGGCCGTTCCCTACGGCGGTGTCAATTCGCTGCAGCCGATTACCGTACCCATCAATGACCCGACCAATCCGCCAAGCGCGGCCTATACCTATGGCGGCAACCAGTATGTCCAAAAAGTCCAGTTGATGCTGACCACCAGTTCTACTTTCCCGCGCGTCTACACCATCAATCCCTACCAGCTCAGTCTGAGCGGCGGCGGCCTGGGCAGCGTGCTGATAACGCTCACCGGCTACAACCTGAGCTCTGCCACTGCTAAGCTGACAGAGGGAAGCAATACCTATACCGGAACCGGCTGCAGCAGCACTACCACCCAGCTCAAGTGTAGCTTCAATTTGTCGTCCATCGCTGTCGGCACCGCCCAGTTGGCCGTAACGAACAGTGCCGGAACGCTCACGCTGCCGACGACGCCGCAAGGAGGCCTCAATGTCGTTCCATAAGCAGTCGCAGGATGGTTTCAGCGTGATTGAGCTGATGATCGCCTTGGCCCTGGCGGTGCTTATCAGCATCATGTTCTTCACGCTGTTCAAAACCAGTTTCTTGCAGTATCTGAATATCCAGCAAGACGCCAGCACCGCCACGACGCTGGCTGGCCAGGAATCACGGGTGTCCACGGTGCTGCGCGGCGCTACCAGCGTGGTGTCTGCTTCGGATAATGATCTGGTGATTTATTCATATTTTTACCCGAGCGATACGTATGTGTCGCTGCTGCACTACTATGTTTCTAGCGGTCAGCTGCTGGCCGACCTGACACCCATGAGCGCCAACCCGCCGACCGGTACACCGCTTACTGCCAATCTGCGCACCTACACCATCATCCCGAATTTCTACCAAGCTGCCGGTACGCCGACGTTCGTGTATCTGGACAGCAGTAACGCCGCCCTTCCGACACCGGTGACGGACCTGAACGCCATCAAGGCCATCCAAGTGAACCTGGCTGCTAAAGCGTCGAACGGCGGTAACCAGTCGATGACCCTGCAAGTGTCCCTAAGGAACTTCAAGACGAACTTATGATACGCAACCTTATGAAACGGATTCGGGAAGACGAAACGGGCTTCGTACTGCCCGGGCTGATCGCTTTCATGCTGGCCATGTCCATCATCGGCACAGCGACCATCACTATCATCTTGACCAACTTTGAAGTGGTGGGTAACAACGTTCGCAGCCAGCAAGCCTTCAATATCGCCGAGGCCGGCGTCAACTACTATCTATGGCATCTGAGCCACAATGCCGGTGACTACAAAGACGGGCAGAGTACGCCCACCACGCCCGATCCGACGCTGGGCTACGGGCCGTACGTGCATAATTATGTCGATAATAACGATGCTACCACTGGCACGTACACGCTGTGGATCAAGCCTCAGGGCAGCGGGAGCACGCTGGTGACGGTACGCTCTATCGGCAAGGTCAATGGTACCACGGCTACCAGGACGGTGCAGGCGCAGGTCGGCGCGGCCTCGTTTGCCAGCTATGGCCTACTTGGGAATACTGAGTTCTGGTTCGGCTCCGATGAGACCGCCAACGGGCCGGTGTTCAGCAACGTGGGCGTGCACATGGATGGTACGAACACCGACACGGTGGCGTCCGCCAACGCCACCTATACGCCGCAGAGCCAGTACGGCGGCGACGGCAATAGCCATCCGGGTGTTTGGTGCAGCACTACCGTCACGAGTCCGAATTGCAACACGCGCAACAAAACCAGCTGGCTGTACCCGAAGACCAGCGTTGACTTCAACCAGGTCAGTACCAGCTTGTGTACCATGAAGAAGACCGCGTTCGGTGACTACAGCACCACGAGCTCGTTGGCCAGCCAGAGCAACGCCTGCAGCCAGGTGCCCTCCACCCGCACGAACGCCTATATACCCGAAACCAGTACCGGTTTCAGCTCGACCACGGGCTATCTGATCCAGCTCAATACGAACGGCACCTATAATTTGTCTAAGGTCACGGGCGAGAACGACAAGGCTGCCAGCTATTCGAGCGCGCTCACGACCACATCGATCGCTACCAACATCGCGCTGCCCCCTTCCGGCGTGATATTCGTGGAGGATAACGTGTGGGTGCGTACCAACCCGACCTTCCATGGCCGGGTGACCATTGCCTCCGGCCGCCTGGCGTCCAGCAGCCAGACCACGGACATAACCATCGCCGACCAGTTGCTCTATACGCTCAAGGACGGCAGTGACGCCATCGGCTTAGTTTCTGAAGGTGATGTCGACCTGGCCCCGTACGCGCCTAGCAGTGCCAGCGGCAGCTTTAACTTTGAAGTCGACGCGGCAGCACTGGCCCAGACAGGCTCAGTCACCTGGCCGCTTTACTACGCCGGGACCAATACCTGTACCAAGGGCTGGGTCAACAGTACGCAGAAGCTTATTTTCTACGGCTCGGTGGCGAGCGACCTGGACTGGACGTGGAACTACCAGAGCAGCGGCTCGTGCGGCAATGCCGTCAAAGATACCTCCAGCGGCTACTATATATCGGGCATAGAGCACACCGAGACCGATTACGATTACAATATGCTTTATTCGCCGCCGCCCAGCTACCCTGTTACCGGTACCTACAACATCCTGAACTGGCGCGAAGTCCTGCTGAAACCTTAGTCTGCTAGAGTCGCAGTGGTTTTTGGTATAGTAGAGCATATGCCGACCAGGGAATTCTTGTGTAACTCACACAATGGTAAACAAGTTTACTATGACCCGGTTCATTCTAATGCCGCCACTCATTTCTCTGACACGCCCCAGCTAAAAGCACTAGTCATCGAAGTTTTAGAGAACAGAGATATAACTCGTGACACCCTTCAGTTTGATCTGGATATGGGCAGGATCATCGGGACAACCGATGTGGTAGAGACCGATAAAACGGACGATATCGTGTATGTGCTGCGTAAGAACCGGAAGAAGCAAGGATATGTTCCGTTTACTAAATCAAGAGGGGCCGAGGAGAGCTCGTATATCTCCATTTCTTTGGTGGATGAGTACGGTGGAACCTACAGCCTATCCAGTGCGTGGATCGGCGCTTGGGATGACCCGCCATTTCCCCAGGAGCCGCATGCGACTTCCGACAGCAAGACCTATTGGGGCAAGCATGCCTTTGTCTGGGGTAGTCAGGAAATAATAGCTGGCACCGAGACTACCAAGCAGCCATGGTAATCATGTAGGGACTCTGTGCAAACAAAAAGCCGGAGCGTCTGAAGGTTCCGGCTTTTAGTAGGACCAGAAACTAGTTATTACTGATCTTGTCGATGACACTGCCGTCCGATTCCAGCTTGGCATAGATGCCGTAGTCGGTACAGGGGTTGGCGCTGCCGGCGCTGTCGTCACAACCGGCCGGGATTACATTGTAAGCGTACTGCGTGTGCGTAGGCGTGGTGCCGGCTATCACGGTCGTGGCGCTGTTTGTGGGATCTTGCAGCGCGCCGGCGTCAAAGCCCTTCATGTTGGCGGTGCGCCAGGTAGCGTCATTCAGGTGGACCAGGGTAGGGTAAGTATTGTTGCTGCCGTAGTATGATTCAAGCTCGGCCTGGATGGCAGCGACGTCCGTTTTGCGCTTGCTGTCGCGAGCCTTCTGCTGGATGCCCGTGAATGTCACGATGACTAGTGTTGCCAGGATGCCGATCACGACGATGACGATCAGCAGTTCGACGATCGTGAAGCCTCTGGATCCGTTTCTTGCTGAAGTCATATAACCTTCTTAAGCTTTATGGTCAGGTATACAAAAAGCACCGTGATTGCTCATCGGTGCTTTTTGCGGTGTCTTTGTTCCTAGTTGTTGCTGACTTTGCTGATGATGCTGCCGTCTGCTTCAAGCTTGGCATAGATGCCGTAGTTGGTGCAGGGGTTGGTCGCACCTGCGGTGTCGACACAGCCCGTAGGTGTTACATCGTATGAGTACTGCGTTCCGCTTGGGGTCTGACCGGCGAGAAGAGTCGGTGAGTTACCCTTAGGGTCCTGCAACGCGTTCGGGTCGAAGCCCTTCATGTTCGTACTACGCCAAGTGTCACTGTTTAAATCAGTTAAGGTTGGGTAGGTGTTGTTGCTAGAGTAGTAAGACTCAAGTGATGCCTGTATGGCACCGATGTCCGTTTTGCGTTTGCTGTCGCGAGCTTTTTGTTGAATGCCGGTGAAGGTTACGATGACCAATGTGGCCAAGATGCCGATAACGACGATGACGATCAAAAGTTCAACGATTGTGAAACCTTTTGATTTATTTTTCAGTGAAACCATGGGGGCCCACCCTCCTATAGTAATTTTAATAGTTTTACTTCGGGGATTACCCGTAGCCTAGTGCACATTATAACCATAAGCGGAGCTTCGTCAAGCAGATTCTAAGTGTATAACTCTAGTGGTCTGTCTGGCGGCAGGAGGCCGTAATCTAGTTGTTACCGATCTGGGTACTTAGGTTGGCAATCGGGCCCATCACACTGGCAGCGATAAGACCTACGCCGGCGCCTAGGAAGATGATCATGACCGGCTCGATGATGCTGGCCAGACTGTCGATAGCCGTGGCCACTTCTTCTTCGTAGAAGTCAGCCACTTTTACGAGCACCACATCCGTCTTACCGGTTTCCTCGCCGACCGCCAGCATCTGCGAGACGATGCGCGGGAAGTGCGGACTGCTAGCCAATACCTCGGATAGTTGCTTGCCGTTCTTGACCTCTTTAGCGGCCGCGGCCAGCTCCTTCTCGATAACCTTGTTGCCGATGGAACCGCCGGTCACTGCCAGGGCGTCCAGCACACCGACACCGGCAGCCATCAGGGCGGAAAAGATGCGGGCGAAGCGGGCGATGGCGACCTTGGTGATGAGCGTTTTGACGATGGGCGTCTTCAGCATCAAGACATGGAACTGGTACTTGCCTTTCGGCGTCCTGATATAGCGCAGGGTAAAGAAAACCACCAAGGCTATGGCCGGCAATACGATATAGGCGTATTTGCGGCAGATCTGGCTGAAGTCCAGCAGCACCTGCGTGTATATGGGCAGCTTGGCGTTGGGCCCGCCCAAGGAAGTGATAATGCTAGATATCTTAGGCATTAAGATAAACATGATGCCGAAGAACGCGATGACGGTGACGCTCAAGATAACTGCCGGATAGGTCATGGCGCCTTTGATGCGCTTCTTGATGCTGGCATTCTGTTCGACCTGCAGTGCCAGGCGCTTCAGGATTTCGTCCAGGATACCGCCCTCTTCGCCGGCCCGGACCATGTTCACGAACACCTCGTCGAAGACTCTCGGGTACTTCGCGAACGCATCGCCCAGGTTGGTGCCGCTCTCTATGTCTTTGGTGATTTTGCCGAGGACCTCGCGGAAATAGGGGCTGTTCGGGCTATCCTTGAGCGTGTCGAGACCGCGGGCCAGCGGGACGCCGGCCGAGATCATGGTGCTCAGCTGGCGGACGAAGATGACCATCTCCTGTGTCTTGACCTTCTTGCCGAAACCGAGGTTCAGGTTTTTGGAGCCGGCCCCGCCGCTCTTGACGACCAATGGATGCAGTCCCTGATGTGTCAGCGCGGCGACGGCTGCGCTGTGGTCGACGGCTTCGATAGTGCCGCTGACGTTGGAGCCGTCTTTCCGGGTGGCTTTGTAGGTAAAGTTCATCTGGTTTGTATGCTGTTCATCGGGGTTTAACTTTCGGCGGTGACGCGCAGGATTTCCTCTATGGTGGTCAGGCCGCGCAGCGCTTTGACGAGCCCATCGGTCTGCATGGTGATCATGCCTTCGGCGATGCTCTGTTTCTCGATCCCGTCGCTAGTGGCGTTGCTGACGATGAGCTGCTGGATGGGCTGGGTATTGCTCAGGACCTCATAGATACCCATGCGGCCGCGGTAGCCGCTGTGGCCGCAGTTGTCGCAGCCATCGTCGTGAGCCTTCCAGAGTTTGGTGATGGTCTTGTCGGTGGTCGCCATCTCGGCTGACGAGGCTTTGTTGGTCTTGCTCAGATTCTTGGCGCCGACGCCGGCGGCCAGCGCTTCGCTTTCCAGCTTGTGCAGGCGGCTCATGGCTTCGGCGGTCTGCAGCTTGAACGATTTAGCGATCTGGGTCAGCGCGGCGGCTTCAGGCTTGACCTCTTCACGGCAGTCGGGGCAGAGTTTGCGTACCAAGCGCTGGCCGATCACCACGCGGACGGTACTGGCGATAAGGAACGGCTCGATGTTCATGTCGAGCAAACGCGGCAGACAGGTCGCGGCATTGTTGGTGTGCAGCGTACTGAATACCAGGTGCCCGGTCAGGGCGGCCTGCACGGCCAGATCGGCCGTCTCGCCGTCACGGATCTCCCCCACCATGATGATGTTCGGATCCTGGCGGAGCAGGGCGCGGAGGCCGCTCGTGAACGTCATCCCGGCCGTAGGATTCACTTGGGTCTGGTTGGCGCCGACCACGCGGTATTCCACCGGGTCTTCGACGGTAGAGATATTGATGCCCGGACTGTTGAGCATGCTGAGCACGCTGAACAGGCTGGTGGATTTGCCGGAGCCGGTCGGGCCGGTGACGAGTACCATGCCGTGCGGCTGGACGATGGCATGCTGTACGGCCTGGAGCGAATAGCCCCAGTAGCCGAGTTCTTCCAGCGTGGCCGGTTTGCTCGATTCATCCAAGATACGCATGACCACCTTTTCGCCGTCGACGATCGGCAGGGTGGAAACGCGGAGCGCGTAGATGTGGTTGTTGACCGATATCTTGAAGCGGCCGTCCTGCGGCGCGCGGTGTTCATCGATCTTCAGGTTGGCCAGGATCTTGATACGGCTGACGAGGCTGTTAAGTACCTTGCGCGGCAGCTTGTTGGCCTCGCGCAGGATACCGTCCACACGGTAGCGGACCAGGACGAAGTTCTCTCGGGGCTCGATGTGGACGTCGCTGGCACCGGCTTTGACGCCGTAGTCGATGATGAGGTTGACGGTCTGGGCGATGGGCGAATCCTCGGCGACATCTTTCTCGTCAAGCTCATCCTCGTCTGCCTCTTTGTCCTCGATGGGCATGACTTTGGCGAGTTCGGTGCCGACGTTGCTGTCATCGTACTGATCGAGCGCGGCCTGGACGGTACTGGCGGTGGCGATATGGACACGCACCGGCTGTCCGAGCTGTTTCTGCAGGAAGCTGATGGCCGGCACATCATCCGGATCCTCCATGGCCACGAAGACCACGCCGTCCTCATCGACGTCGAAGGCCACGGCGCGGTACTGCTTGGCGACACGTTCGGGTATGAGCTTCAGGATATCTTTGTGCAGATCTTTGGCATTGAGCTCCACGAACGGTACGTCGATTTCCTCGGCGTAGAGCTTGGTCAGTTCCTTCTCGCTGAGCGCGTTGCTGCTGACCACTACGTCTTGCAGGGGCTTTTTGTCGGCTTTTTCTTGCTCGCGGAGGGTTTTCAGCTGATCTGCATTGAACTTGCCGGTGCTCGAAAGCAACTTCTCCACCAGGTCGTCGGATACGCGCATAATTACGCCATATTATATATGACAAACCACAAGCGACATAGCCCAATCCCCTCCCGTTGTAATTTTGTGAGGTACGACCCATAGATCCTACGGAACGTGTTGTAATAGTCTTATGCCAAGCAGAAATATCTATAAACAAGACGTACCTGAGACCTTCTACCATGTCTATTTTCGAGGCGGAAACCGATCTCGTATCTTTCGTGATGCTGCCGATTCTGAAAAGATGCTACGATTGTTCGCTCGGTATCTTTCGCTCGAAGAAGTTAAGAATTCTGCCGGCATATCATTTCCCAATTACTACAACAAGCTTGAACTCGTGGCATTTTGCCTAATGCCCAACCACGTGCACTTGCTGATCTACCAACGCCAGCAGAAAGCGATGGCGGAATTCATGCGCAGTCTGCTCACGAGCTACAGTATGTATTTCAATAAGAAATATAAGCGTAGTGGTCCGCTCTTTGAATCCCGCTATAAGGCGTCGATGATACTGGATGATTCATACTTGCAGCATATTACCCGCTACATCCACCTGAACCCACGGCAATGGCGTGACTACGAATACTCCAGCCTGCCGTATTATTTGCATCAAGTGACGGATGAATGGATTGAGCCAAAGAGAATCCTTGAACTTTTTTCGAGCCCGGAAGAGTATCTGGCGTTCATGGAAGATTATGAAGAAAATAAAGAGATGATGGGCATATTGAAACACGAATTGGCAACGGAAATGATGTCTAAAATGTAATCTATGGGTCGTACCCATAGGTTTGGATTTTAGTTTGCATTCGGGCTGAGCGGGGCGTATACCAGTTCGTACAATATTATTTGATGCAGGTGGCCGCGAGGCTACCGTAGACGAAGGAGGATAGGGGAATGGCAAAAGCCACGACAGACAAACCTAAGGTGGAGGCTTCGGCTGACCCGATAGGGCAGACGGATGGTAAGAGCAAGGCACTCGGCCTGGCGCTCGAGACCATCGAGAAGCAATTCGGCAAAGGTTCGATAATGAAACTGGGCGAGGCCCACACCGTGAACGTCGAGACCACGCCGACCGGTAGTCTTTCACTCGACCTGGCGCTGGGCGGCGGCATTCCCCGCGGCCGCATCGTTGAGATTTATGGACCGGAAAGTTCCGGCAAGACCACGCTGACGCTGCACGCCATCGCCGAAGTGCAGAAGCAGGGCGGTACCGCGGCATTCATCGATGCCGAGCACGCTCTCGATCCGGCCTACGCTAAGCGCATCGGCGTGACGTGGAAAACCTGCTGCTCAGCCAGCCTGATAACGGTGAACAGGCATTGGAAATCGTAGAGACGCTGGTGCGCTCAAGCGCCGTTGACCTGATAGTAGTTGATTCCGTAGCTGCCCTGGTTCCGCGCGCCGAGATCGAAGGCGATATGGGCGACCCGCAGATGGGCCTGCAGGCTCGCTTGATGAGCCAAGCACTGCGTAAGCTCACGGGAGTGATTTCTCGCCTCTAAGGACTACTGTTATATTCATCAACCAGATCCGTATGAAGATCGGCGTGATGTTCGGCAACCCCGAAACCACCACCGGTGGTAACGCGCTCAAGTTCTACGCGTCGGTTCGCATGGATATCCGCCGCATTTCCCAGATCAAGGCCGGGGATGCCGTCATCGGCAACCGTGCTCGCGTCAAGGTAGTAAAGAACAAGATCGCACCGCCCTTCCGCGAAGCCGAGTTCGACATCATGTACAACCAGGGCATCAGTACTTCCGGTGACATCCTGGACCTGGCCGTCAAAGATAACATCGTAGAAAAGGCCGGCGCTTGGTTCGCCTATAACGGCGAAAAGATCGGCCAAGGCCGCGAAGCCGCCAAGACCTACCTGCAAGAGAATCCGAAGATCCAGGCTGAAGTAGCCAAGAAAGTCGCGACACAGCTACGGCCGCGGCGAAGGAGTAATGATGGGTGAAGCAGCACCGCATGAGTATGTTGCCGCATACAACCGTAGATCGGGAGATCCCAACGGTGAGTCAGAGCTAGTCCGCCTTACGGACGAGGATATGGCAGGTGTGGCAGACACTGGATTGCGTATGGCTCTCAGCGCCAAATCAATAATCCTGACGACAAGTATGTGCATGTTGTCTATGCGCATTCAGATGATACGTTCTCCCATGCTTGGAGAGTACGAAAAGAACCCTTAATGATTGGAGATCAATCTGATGGCTGACGCCAACGACACGCAGAATGCCTCGCTTGCCGGCTATCAGCAGTACGTCCGGCAGGTCATACAGGAGCGCGGCTTCGACGACGAACGGTGAGCCAGAAATTCATGCTGCTGCTCGAAGAAGCCGGCGAGTTTGCAAGGCCTCCCGCGAAAAGGCCAACCTGGCCCAGACGGCTGATGCCGGTGCCGAGGACCTGGGTGATGCCGCGGCTGATGTTTTCACGGTCCTGCTCGACATCTGCAATCACATCGGCATCGACCTTGATGCCGCGTTCATCAAGCGCGAACAGAAGAATCAGACACGTACCTGGGAATAGGCGATGACCAATACATCTTGGCGGGCGGCTATGACCGGCAGAATGACCGCTTTGGCTCTGAGCTCGTCAAAGAGATTCGCGAAACGGTAGACGAGCCGGTACATATTGTCAGCTGCTTCTTTGCCGATCCCGAATCGTGGCAGTGGGAACTTAGGTTCCGCGATTGGCAACCGTGGGGTCCAACAGTATTTTGGCGAGACCGTAATCTACGATTTCGCAACACCGAAAAATCTATTGGGACACGTACAGCAGGCAGATGTCATCTACTTTCACGGCGGTGATAATGAGACGCTGGTAGAGCGTATGAAGGCATACCCTGACATCGCAGGACATTTGGAAGGAAAAATAGTCATCGGCAGTTCGGCCGGTGCAACTATCTTTCAAAGAAGTATTGGACGCGCAGCAAAAGCCAAGTGGGCGATGGTTCCGGCCTATGTGCCGGTCGCCGTGATGGTGCACTACGGCAGCTTGGACGGCGGATTCAATGGTGACCAGCCGGTCTATTGGGTGGAAGCGGAAGCAAAACTCCGTGGGGCTATCGATAGCGACACTGAGTTGCTGCGGATCCGTGAAGGTGAGTTCGCGGTCGTAGAGCTATGACCATTACGGCGATCAAGCAGCAGGAACGGCTGAAGGGCAGATATTCGATATATGTCGATGAGAAATACGCCTTCAGCTTGAGTGCTGATGCGTTGCTCGACGAGCAGCTGCACAGCGGCCAGGAGCTCGACGAACAGCAACTTAAAACCTACAAGAAACTTTCACAAGACGATAAGGCGTACGGACTGGCGCTGGCGTACCTGGCACGGCGGATGCGCAGCCGGTGGGAGCTTGGCGATTATTTCAGGCGCAAAGGTTACGACGAAGCGCTGGCACAGCAGATCTTTGAAAAATTGGAGAAATTCGGGCTGGTGGATGATGAGAAGTTCGCCGAAGCCTGGGTGCGTAACCGCCGCATCCTGAAGCCGGTCAGCAAGCGCCGGCTGACACAGGAGCTGCGCCAGAAACGCATCGCGGATGGTGTCATCACGCGGGTGCTGAGCGACGATGAGACGGACGAGCGGGCGGTGCTGCGCGAGCTGATAGAGCGCAAGCGCCGGCAAACGCGGTACCGGGACGATCTGAAACTCATGCAGTATCTCGCCCGGCAGGGCTTCAGCTACGATGACATCAAGTCGGTACTGAACGAAGAAGCTTAGGCGACGACACCGGCAGCGGCCGGTACGCCCTTCAACAGTTCGTTGATGATGATCTTGCGGTCAGTGATCTCATTGATCTGATTGCGGTCGACCCCCAGGTTGCCGCCCGTGAAGCTTTTCAGGACGCTCTGCGACACGTAGATCTTCTGGATATACATGGTCTCCATCTCGGTGGCGTAGTCGCTGACTTTGCCGACGCGCTGTTTGCTGACGGTCACGACAGGTTTACCGATGAGCGTGAAGCCCAGCTCCATGGTCTCCTTCAGCCGCACCAGTTCGTCGGGTGGTGTCAGCACATCATGGTCGTCGACCACGAAGCCTTGCGGGATGATATCGCGGATATCCTGGTAGAGCAGCACTAGTTCATCCTTGCTAAAGCGGTCGGTGCAGTAAAACCCCTCGATTTTCAGATTATTCGGGTTGATGATGGGTTCCATGGCGGTCGCGACCTGTTGGCCGGTACGGAGGCTCATCACCGGTTTGTTTAGCAGGCTTTCGCTCAGTTGCAACATGCTTACAGTATACCGTGAATCGTCCAAAGCGGCGGAAGCCGTTGTAGAAAATAAATAGTAAAAAGCCAGTGCTTGCATCGGCCGGCACATCTTCAGTAAAATTTCAGCAAACCATTATTGCAAGAGGTAACGACATGAGATTCCGTAGTGCGATTCTGCGGGTGGGGATAGCGATTCTTTGCATAGCCGGTATGCTGCCGGCCAGTGCCACGGCACAAGGTACCGCGACCGGACCGCAGCTGGTCATCAGCCAGCTCAAGATCACGAGCAGCGCCGGTCAGTTCGTAACACTCTATAATGAGTCGGCCGGTACTATCGACCTGAGCCAATATGAGCTGGATTATATAAATACTTCCAACAAGCTCACTAGCCTGCCGATCAGCGGCAACTGGCGGCGCACAGCTTTTACATGCTGAGCGATGATCAGGTGAATCTGTGCTACAGAATGACCATCGATGCTCAGTCGCTGGGCCTTTCCACCGCCAGTACAGGCACCGGCAGCTTACAGATATGGCAGATAAGCACCGACAAGACCAGCAAGCTGCTGCAGGATAGTGTCACTTGGACCAGTAATAAGACGGTGCCGGCGGGCGTAATTAGTCTGCCGACCCAGAACGCGGCCAACACCGTTTCACTGCTGCGCGAGCCGACCGATTCGTCCGGCAATCCGCAGATCAGCGTAGCGGGTCTGGGTGTCTGGCAGGCCGTGCAGCCGGATGCGGCCAACGCGTGCAATCTGGATATGCTGAACAGTACGAGCGGCGTTGCCTCGCCGACGAGCAATCCGGGCAATACGCTGGGCACGGGTCAGGCACCTCCTTCCACGATCATCAGCGTGGCCGGCGATGATGCTGCGAAACGGCTCCAATGTTCCGGTGCTGCCCGTAGCAGATGTAGGGCTGAGTGCACCGCAGATTACCGAGCTGCTGCCGAACCCGGACGGCACCGGCAATGACGACACCGACGAGTTCATCGAACTGTACAACCCGAACACGGCGGAATTCCATCTGGTAGGCTTCACGCTCCAGACCGGCTCGACCACTAAGCACAACTACACCTTTCCCGATGGCACTGTCTTGGAGCCGCAAAGTTTCACGGCGTTCTATTCGAGTGACACTGGGCTGTCGCTGAGCAATACGAGCGGCCAGGCCGATCTGCTGGATCCGTTCGGCAACCTGCTGGGCCAGACCGACGCCTACGGTACCGCCAAAGACGGGCAAGCTTGGGCGCTGGCTAGCGGCGTCTGGTACTGGACGTCGCAGCCGACACCGAACGCGGCGAATGTCGTGAGTCAAGCTGCCGCGACGGCCAAAAGCAGCAAATCGACTACCGCCGGTAAGTCGTCGAGCGGCGTGAAGGGCGCCTCAACATCGTCGAACTCGGCCAGCAGTTCCGGGTCGTCAAGCGCGTCCGACACTACCGCGCCGGCACCCATTCATCCGTTCATACTTGTGGCCGTCGGCGTACTCGCGGTAGGATATGGGGTATATGAGTACCGTCACGACCTGGCAAACATCATCCACCGATTCCGCCGCCACCGAACAGCTGGGCGAACGGCTCGGGCATAACCTGCGCGGCGGCGAGGCCATTGAGCTGACGAGTGATCTCGGGGGCGGCAAGACGACCTTCACGCGCGGGCTAGTACGCGGTGCAGGTAGTACTGACAGAGTCGGCAGCCCGACGTTCACGCTCAACCGTGAATATACGGCACCGCATTTCACGGTCGCCCACTTCGACTTCTACCGCCTGGGAGAGGCCGGTATCGTGGGCGACGAACTGGCGGAAGTAATCGGTGACCCAGAGTATGTGACGGTGGTAGAGTGGGGGGATATCGTCCACGATGTTCTGCCCGAGAACCGCCTGACGATACGTCTGACCCAAACCGGCGAGGACACCCGGCAGATCACCATCTCCTATCCTGCGGAGCTTGCATATATAATAGAAGGCTTAGCATGATTATCCTTACCCTGCGTACCGACAAGCCCGAAGCAGAAATCGGCTTGTACGATGCCGAAACGCAACTGGCTTACGAAACCTGGACGGCGCACCGCCAGCTGGCCGAAACAGTACACACCAAGATAGAGATGTTGCTAAAAACACAACATAGAGATTGGCAGGACATCCAGGGCATCGTCTGCTTCCAGGGTCCGGGCAGCTTCACGGGCCTCCGTATCGGCTTCACGGTCGCCAATGCACTAGCCTATAGCTATAAACTTCCCATTGTTGCCACCCGGGAACCGGATTGGCTCGAAACGGGTATCAGACGGCTCGAAGCCGGTGAAACCGACACCCAAGCCCTCCCTTTCTACGGCGCCGACGCCCACATCACCCCGCCCAGAAAATAGGGTTATCCACAGATATCCGATAAAAGCTTGACGTTGCCTGAAAAGAGCTTATATTTATACTCAGTATTCCTAAAATTAAAGGTCAAAACAAAATAAAGGAAAATTAATGAGACTACTGCGACGTTTGGCCTCCGGCACCTCTGCTGCCATATTAACGCTGTCCTCCCTGATGACTCTGGGCTTCACTAGCGTCGTCCATGCTTCCAGCGGCTCCGATACCTGTACATGGACAGGTGCAACTGATACTAACTGGTCGACAGCAGGTAACTGGTCTGGTTGTAGTGGTGCAGCACCAGTGAGTGGTGATAGCCTGGTATTTGATTCCACGAGCTTAGGATCCTGGACGACATTGAATAATAATATTAATGGGCTTAGTATCACTAATATCACGTTCCAGGGTACTGGGAGTAATGGCTTTATACTGAGTGGTTCGCCCATAACACTACTGGGGAGTGTTGCGGATAACAAGACTGGTTTTTACAACACTGACACGATAGCGTTGAATATAACTTTGGGAGCCGCTGTGACAATCACGACCAAGATCCATTTTGCGGGTCTTTCTTTTGGTAGTTACCCCACCCTGAATCTTAATGGCCACAACATTACCATTAACATACCGTCGAATAGCAGTGATAATTTTGCTGACCTTGGTATTATCGCAGGTTCGGGCAATATTTCTTCCAATGCTGGCGTCGGTATTGCCGCAAGCCCAAATTGGACTGGTGCGCTTAACCTGACAGGCACACGAGGCGTGACTCTTAGGGGACCGCTGCCTTCTACGGTAACCCTCACCGTTGCCAATGGCGGTTTAGTAAGCTTCTGCAATACAACAGGCAGTCCGATAACAATGGCAGGTTCCCTCTCTATTGGTGGTAACGGTGGCGGCAATGGTGCCATAGTTAGTGCTCCTTGCGCAGGTGTTGCTCCTGCCACGTATCAATTTGACGCAAATAATGACGTGACCTGGTCTGGCCCTATTACGCTTACATCGAATACGGCAGTAGGCGGGGTAACGGCGAATTCAAAGTCACTGGCGCACTTAGCGGTGGCTTCACACTCAGTATGGTTGACGGACAGCCGGGTAAAGTCACCATTACATCGTCAAACAATCAGAGCTCTACAACAAACGGTGTATATCCATCGCAAACACTTACCACGAGCTACTCTGGCAGCCAGCCGAACCAGGCTGTCTCTGTTTACAACAATAACATTGCTACCGTTGATGGCACTTATGGTGACAGTGAAGTGGGGGTAGGTGCTGTGATTAACGGCAATGGAACAGTCAATAGTCTACTGGCTGATGCTGGCGGTACTGTAGCCCCTGGTCATTCACCTGGTACGCTTACGGTAGTGACGACACTAACCATAGCGTCGGGATCGACCTACCAGGCGCAACTTAAAGACACTGCTGCCGGAGATTTTGACCAAATAGTTGTAGGCAGCGCTTCTGATACGACTGGCAATGACGTGACGCTTGGTGACGGTACTCCAGCAGATGGTTTTACCGACGCTCGATACCGAACTCTACAGCGGCTACAATATCAAAGCTGGCGATACCTTTGAGATCATCAACAACTTGAGCAAAACACCTGTGCTTGGTACGTTCAATGGTCTGCCAGAGGGCGCGACCTTCAAAGTCGGCACCGGCGTCTTCAAGATCAGCTATGTCGGTGGCGATGGTAACGACGTGGTCCTTACTGCCGTAACTGCTCCGACCGCTCCCGACACTGGTTTCGCCATCGTAGCCGCTCACCCTGGTGTTACCCTGGCTGTCTCGGCCGCTGCTGCTGGGACCATCTTCGTCCTGGCCCGCAAGAACAGCCGCAAGCTAGCCCCGGCACGTGCCAAGGCATCCCGCCGCCGCTAGGTCGTACCTTCCTTCCAAGATATACTGTGTGCTAGTAACGACGGCACCGCGTAGGCGTTTGCAAAAAGCAGGCGTACGTGAACAAAATAAATAAAAAACAAAACCATGAAGCATAAAAAGTTCGACAGAACTGTCGCCCAACAATGGAGAGGTAAATCGTAGTGGACCGCCAACGCGACGTTATCGATCCGATGTTCGCAACCCGCGTTACTGGCCGCGGCGTGCCGACCTACACCCGCCGCACAAGCGAGTATCGTCCGGCTGCCGGCCGGGTCATGGATATCCACCCTGCCGAGCCGCCCAAAGCCGTGCTTGCCAAACAGCGCGCAGCCGCTCGGAATACGCACAATCCGGCGCCGCAGTACCACCAGGCTCCAAAGGCTGCCGTCGCTCAGCGCGAGCCCAAGAACCCTCGTCGCACGAAGCGCCGTCTGCTCCGTTTCAGGTTGCCCAATCGGCAGACCGCAGTGCTGTATGGCATGGCGAGCGTCGTGTTTCTGGTGGGCCTTGGCGTGAGCCTGAGCGGGCTGCACACGAATCATCAGGTAGCTGCCCAGGTCAAGCAGGGGCAGCAGAAAACCGATGCTTCGGTAGCGGACAACCCGGCAGCACCATCCACCACGCCGATATCGGCCGCGGCGGTCAAAAGCTACGCCGTCTCGCCGAACGTGCCGAAATATATCGACATACCGAAGCTGAAGGTGCATGCCCGCATATTGTCAGAGGGCGTGACCAAGAGCGGGCAGCTGCAAGTGCCCTGGAACATTTACGACACTGGCTGGTACAACGCATCGTCGCAGCCGGGTCAGAACGGTGCCATGCTGGTCGATGGCCACAGCGGCATCGGGAATATGCACGGTGTATTTTATCAGCTGGCATCGCTAGTCGCCGGTGATACTATCACGGTCACCCGTGGCGACAACCGGCAGTTCACGTACAAGGTCGTGATGGTGCAGACGGTGAACGTCAGTAGCGTCAATATGTCCGACATGTTGGTGTCGGCCGACACGAGCAAGCCGGGGCTCAACCTGATCACCTGTGCCGGCGACCGGATTCCCGGTACCGACGAGCTCAACGCCCGTGTGGAGCTGTTCGCCGTGTTGCAATAATTGCACCGATTCTGCAAAAAGCGTATCATTAAGCCAGGAATTGTTGTTTTGGGACAATCCAAACAGTGTGATTTTATATTTGATATTCAGATTGACATCTGGTTGGACTAGAGAAGTGATAGCGATTGTCCGCACTGTCGGTCTGCAAACTTAGAAAGGAACTAAGAGTATGGAAATACTTGCAGTGGTGCTCGCTGTAGCAGGACTTGGCGCTGGCTATGGCGGAAATATGTACGTGGAAAAGCGCAAAAACAAGGCCAACGAAGACCGGGTAGAGAAGGAACTGGCCAAAGCCAAAAAGGAGGCCGACAAATTAGTACAGGCCGCCCGTGACGATGCCGCCCGCATCGCGGAAGATGCCCGTAGAGATGAGAAGTCCCGTCGTAACGAATTCAAAGATATCGAGAACCGTTTGGTTCAGCGCGAAAGCACGCTCGATAAGAAGCTCGATGAGCTCGACAAGCGCACTGAACGCCTGCGCAAGGGCGAAGACGAAGTGGAAGCACTCAAGAACGAGATCCGTGATATCCGCGGCAAGCAGCAGGAAAAGCTCGAAAAAATCGCAAAACTGGATAAGAAAGAAGCGGCCGAGAAGCTGATGCAGATGACCGAGCGTGATATCCGCGGCGACCTCACCGGCTTGATCGCCAAGATGCAGGTCGAAGCCACGGAAACCGCCGAGGAACAGGCCGGACTCATCATCGCTACCGCCATGGAACGCATGGCCAGCGAAGTCACGGCTGAGCGCACGGTCACGAGCGTCAAGCTGGAAGACGAGGAGATGAAGGGCCGTATCATCGGCAAGGAAGGCCGTAATATCCAGGCACTGCAGCGCGCCACCGGCGTCGACATCATGGTCGATGACACGCCTGGCTATATCGTGCTCAGCAGTTTCGACCCGGTGCGCCGCGAAGTCGCCCGCATCGCTCTTGAGATGCTTCTGAAGGACGGCCGGGTGCACCCGGGCCGTATCGAGGAAGTCGTTGAAAAGGCCCAGAAACAGGTCGAGAAAGACGTGGTGCGAGCCGGCGAAGATGCAGCGCGCGAAGTCGGCGTCATCGGCATCCCCAAGGAAGTGCTGCACCTGCTGGGTGAGCTCAAGTACCGCACGAGCTATGGCCAGAACGTGCTCAAGCACTCTACCGAGATGGCACACATCGCCGGCATCATCGCCGAGGAAATCGGTGCGGATGTAAAGACCGCGAAGTATGCTGCCCTGGTTCACGATCTGGGCAAAGCACTTAGCCACAAGATGGAAGGTAAGCACCACCATATATCCGGCGAGATGCTGCGCAAATACGGTGCGCCCGAAGCGGTCGCCCTGGCTGCCGAGCAGCATCATGATGATGTCGAAGCCACCAGCGTGGAAGCGCTGATCGTCCGGGTCTGTGATGCAATTTCTGCTAGTCGCCCAGGAGCGCGCAACATCAGCGCCGAGAACTTCGTGGAGCGCATGAAGGATCTGGAAAACATTGCCAACGGTTTCAGCGGCATCGAGAAAAGCTACGCCATCAGCGCCGGCCGCGAAGTCCGTGTCTTCGTCCGTCCGCAGCAGGTCGATGACCTGACGGCCATCCGCCTGGCGCGCGATATCGCCACCAAGATCGAAAGCAGCATGAACTACCCGGGCACCATCAAGGTCAACGTCATCCGCGAAACCCGCGCCATCGAATTCGCTAAGTAGGAGCACGTTATGTCCGTAGAGATAACTTACTTTGTCCACGGCACGACAACAGATAATGAACAGGATATGGCAACAGGCTGGTTACCGGGTGAGTTATCTGAACTTGGAAGACGGCAGGCCATTGAGCTAGGGAAGTTGGTCGCAGACGAGACTTTTGACGTGGTATTTTGCTCTGATCTGCAGCGGGCGATTGATTCCGCCGAGCTCGTATTTGGCGATAGATACCAGATAGTTCACGATGAGCGCTTACGTGAGTGTAACTATGGCGATCTAAATGGCACCTCGGCTGCTGCTTTTAAGGACAGAATGGCAGAGTACGTCGAAACTCCTTTTCCGAATGGCGAAAGCTATAAAGATGTAGAAACAAGGATTGCGAGCTTTGCGGAGTTCTTAAAATCTAACTACGAAGGCAAGCACATCGCCGTAGTTGCCCACCAGGCGCCACAGCTCGCACTCGATGTCCTAGTACGTGGCAGGACATGGCATCAGGCCATCGATGAAGACTGGCGTAAACGCAAGGCTTACCAGCCCGGCTGGAAGTACGAGCTTAAGTGAACATCTTGTATATAGGCGATGTGATGGGCGAAATGGGCATTGTCACGGTAGAAAAGGTGCTGCCGGAATTGCGAAAGAGTCGCGGTATCGATGTCGTTATTGCGCAGGCCGAGAATGTTTCGGAAGGTAAGGGCTTGAGCATCGCTGATTATGAGCGTCTAAAAGGACTTGGGATCGACGCGTTCAGCGGTGGCGACCACACGGTCGACAAGCCGGAGATTTTTCCGGTGCTTGAAAATGCCGAAGAGCCGGTGACCGGCCCGGCGAATATGCACGAATGTCCCGGAGCGGGTTATAAATATGCGGCCGTGGATGGCAAGCGGGTGCTGTTCATTAGCCTGATTGGCAATGTAGTGGGTAAGCATGCCGACCGCGTAATCGACAATCCGCTTAAGACCATAGATGAGATTCTGAACTCGCAAGTTGATGAACAGAGAGACGCGACCGTGGTGAATTTCCACGGCGATTACAGCAGTGAGAAAGTAATCATTGGGCACTACCTGGACGGGCGGGTCAGTATGGTAGTGGGCGACCACTGGCACGTGCCGACGGCCGACGCGCAGGTACTGCCGAAAGGCACGGCGCACATCACGGACGTAGGGATGTGCGGCTCGCTGGATTCGTCACTGGGTATCACGTTCGAGTCGGTGCTGCCCCGCTGGCGCGATGGCTACCAGACTAAGAACGTCCTGGAAACTACTGGCCGCAGCCAGTTCAACGCGCTGCTCGTGACCGTCGATGAGACTACCGGCAAAGCGACGGCTGCCGAACATATCCGCGAAGTCTGGTAGAACCGATATCCGAAGTATAGAAGTATCGAATGTCCGAAAGCCCCCGGTACTTCTACATTTGATACTTCGGGTACCGATTCTACGCGTCGCCGCGGCCGCCGAAGCCGATAGCAGCTATCAGTACGGTCGCGATGACGTTTATGAGCACGATCCGGAAGGCAGAGACGTCACGGCTGAGCAGGATGAGAATGGCGCTGCCCAGCCAAATGGTGCCGATAGTGCCGGCCGTGTAGGGGTATTTTATGAAAAATATGAAATCTTTATGCATCTGGTGTCTCCGGTTCCTCGGCCGCCGGCGGAGCGGCCTGTTTCGCTACTTCTACTGTACCATAGCTGCCGGCTGAAACCTGCTGCAGCAGGTGGTTGAAAAGCATCGGATCGCGGGTGGCGACCCGCTCCAGCCAGCTGTTGACGATCTCGAGCGCCTGGGACATGTTGATCTGCCGCTCCGTGCCGTTATTGGACTCCAGGTACTGGCCCTGCTGTTGCTCGACGACTTTCGCGAACACCGTTTTGAGCACTTCCGCCCGCAGCCCCAGGGCTTCCACGAGCGACATGTAGGTCTGCGCGGCACGCAGCAGGTCGGTATCCTCGAAGCGTATCGCCAGACCTAGCCGATTGCCCTTGTTTATCACTTGGTTGAACAGCCGCAGCATCCGTCCGTGGCTCATCGTCTCACTCAGGTCCATGGTCTCCGTCTCGGTCTCGAACAGTTCATTGATGACGCCGCTCACGTTCTTCATCATGCTTTGCTGCGACTCGGCACCCTGCTTCGGGTATAGGCCGGTCAGTTTCTTGAGCGCTCGGTACAGGTCGTTCACGAACATGCGCAGGAACTGTTCGAACAGCTTGGAGATATCGACGGTGTCGTTGTACATGTGCGACCATTCGCGGACCAAGCCGTAAAACGCCGCCCGGTTGCGCGGTGCCGGCGCGGAGATGCCGAAGTCGATGAGCGCGATCTTGTTGTCGGGCAGCAGGCGGACGTTGCCGGGGTGCGGATCGCCCATGATGCGGGCGCTGGTAAAGCAGCCGTCCATGAGCGCTATACCCAAGACCTCCAGTTGAAATTCCAGGTTCGATCCTAGCTTGTCACGGACGTATTGCTGCGGCGATATGCCGGTAAGGCTTTGTTGCTGCAAGACCTCGGCGCACGATATGCCGCCGACGTAGTCCTGCACGATAAGCGTCGGTGTGCACAGTTCCAGATAGGTCCGCGGGATGATGAGATCGGGATTGTGGCGTTGGGTCTCGTACATCTCGGTGGCGAACTGCGCTTCCTGGGTATAGTCGGTTTCGGCCAGCGTGGCCCGGCGGAAATCTTTGATGGCGTCATCGAGCTTCAGATCGAAGCCGCGGTAGTGCCGCCCGAGGAAGAAGCGGCTGAACAGCCCGAGCAGGCGCAGGTCGTGCTGCAGCATCTCGCGGATCTGCGGCCGGAGCGCTTTTATGATGATGGGCTGGCCGTTCTGCAGTTCGCCGTAGTACACCTGGCCGAAGCTGCCGGCCGCGAACGGCTCGGTCTGCAGGCGGGATATCTGCCGTGCCCGTTCCGGTCCGAGTTGCGATTGCAGCTGCGCCATGATGTCGATGGGCACCGGCGGCAGGCTCTCGAAGACTTTGAGCTTGTCCGGATTGTGCCAGCGTTTGAGGATGGGGCTGTTCAGCAGCACGCCCTGCAGGAACTTTACGTAGATGCCGCCAAGTGTCACGAACGTGTCGCACACCAGCGTGTAGGCCTCATCACCGCGGCCGCGGCGCTGCAGCAGGGCGGCTTGGGCGGCGAGCTTGGTCAGCTGCGCGGTACGCTGCCGCTTCAGCGCCGTCAGGCTGGTGCTCTTGGTGCGCTTGCCAGCGCGTTTCGGGAGATGTGCCATGGCCGCTTAGCGCCTGTTCACGAAACCTATGAAAAAGAGGGCGAGCGTCGAGACGATAGCAGCGACGTATAGCTCGAATATCTGGTTGCCGTTGTCACGGGTGACGGCCATGATGATAACGGCGAACCAGATGAACACGATAGTTCCGAAAATCGATGCGTACCTCATAAGCAGTAGTTATACTATACTATGGAATCTGTCGTTTGTCTCGGACCAACAGGGGTAGAAATAACATCAGTTGTCTGTTATACTCCCCCTGTTCTATCCCGGTTCCTAACGGCTGCTATTTGCAACAGGAAAGTGGCTAAAGCGTTCGGGTGTGGCTGGGAAGAGCAGCCCGAGCTTGAATTCATTTCAAGCCCGCCGCGTTGAGAAACCCATGAAATGGGTGTCTCAAGTGTTTCACGGGGAGTGGCGCAGCCTGGTAGCGCGGACGGTTTGGGACCGTCAGGTCGCAGGTTCGAATCCTGTCTCCCCGACCAAAATAAAACACCGAACCCGTTTCGGTGTTTTATTTTGGTCTGAAGCTGGGGTTCGAACCTGCGACCAGAGATTTTGCCGCAAGCAAAATATCGTAGGTCGCCGGTTCGGTGGAGCGAGGACGCGCGCAGGAGCTAGCTCCGAGCACGCCGCAGCGGAAAAGCCCGCAAGGGCGCCATCCTGTCTCCCCGAATCTTCCATTGTCTATCTCATGACAAATCACCCCTGATACGCTATAATTGCCCGAGTACATCGGGGTGTAGCGCAGCTTGGTAGCGCGCGTCGTTCGGGACGACGAGGTCAGCGGTTCAAATCCGCTCACCCCGACCATAAGAAAAATCAGTGGCTTTTACTAGTGATGCGAAAGGTTCGCGCCAGAGGTACGAAGCCACTTTTTCATTATCTACGGCTACGTTCAAGAACAAAATCCGGCATAACGTGTCTTTTTCGGCTGCGGATCCTGCCCGCATCTTATCGGCAGCCGTTTTTATCACGTTCAAAAACTCGTCTTTGCTAAGTTTTATTTGCGCTGGATTGGCTATCTTTGCTTCCAGTTTCTCGATTTCTTCTTCCAGCTCAGCACGCTCAGCAGCAAGCCGCTCGAGACGTTGCATGACCGGTTCGTATGCTCGGGATGTTTGGGGCACATGGGCTAGGCTTGCGGTCTGCTCGTCAATCTCATGCGCAAAGTGTGCAAGTGCACCGCGTTTACTGTGTATATCTGTACGGATCTCGGCTATTTTCTCGTCGGTCATGCCGTCAAGCTCGGCGCTGTAACGTTTGTAGGCCTCGTCCGTTAGCTCAAGCTTATCCAGCGTTTCATATATCGAGTTGAATATATGCTTGGCACGTAGCGATTTTGGCTTGCGTTCGCAGTCGGGGTTGTCGCAGCGATAGGACAGCACATATTGGCCACTTCCGTTCTTATTTTTACCGACAGTCATAGGGCGATTGCTGCCGCATACTGCACAGTAAACAAGATGCCGAAGCGGATAAAAGGCAATACGTTTTGTGTCTGTGCGTCGTGTGTGTCCGCGGCCGATTACCTGCACCGCGTTGTACGTTTCTCTATCAGTAATTGGTATAAAGTTTGGCAGCAGCTCGCATAAATCAGTATTCTGGCCGGCTTGTACGAGGACACCATAATAAAAAGGGTCGTGGAATATTTTGTATACAGTGCTTACATTAGGTCGCAATATTTTAGGGCTGCGTACATCTTTCGTTACGCGCTGCACGCCCTTTCCACGTAGATAACTAGCGACTATCTGGTAGCTCTCACCAGCAGCCCGCATGTGCCATGCTTCTCGTATGGCATCAAAGTGCTTGTTAGGCTCGTACAGGCCAGTTACTTCACTACGATCATATCCCCATTTTGGTGCCCCGGATGACTTACCCTCTTCGAGGTTGCCTTGTATGCCGCGACCTACTTTGTCAGATAGATCATCTGAGTATTGTTTAGAGAAAACAAATAACATGCCGAGTAGCATTTTACCGTTAGCGTCGTTGCTAAACTGATGACTGTGAAAGCGCAGGTCTTGAAGCTTAGCTTCATCGAGCATGTCTATAATTCTGCCGCTTTCGAGCATGTTGCGACTGAGCCGGTCAGGATGCCAGCATAATATGGCATCGTATTTATTGGCTTCAACGTCTGCGAGCATCTGTGTAAATATTGGGCGCTGATTTGGCCGTTTCGCTGATTTGCTTTCTCGAAGTATTTCGACGACGTTTAGTTTTTGGTCGCGAGCCAATCTCTCACAGTCCTTTATCTGATCGTCTATTGATCGAACTTGGCGGTTATCATCCTCGGTCGATTTGCGGGCATACAGCACGTAGCGCAGAGTTGTTCGATCGATAGGTGAAGAGCGACGTGGCATACTGCAATTTTAACATCCAGGTCGCTAGAGCAGGATCCGGCCGCCATTATTATCCGCTATGGACGTTGTATTTAGCGTCGCTTTTGGTGAGGCTGTGTTTATACCCTGCAGAACCTCGACGAACTTTGCTAGTCCGCCGGCATCGGGGTGCTTTGAACTGACCGGACGTGCAATGTCCGGCTTGCGTTTTGCAGCCATAAACGTAACCTTTCTTATCGTCAAACCGGTTGCTGTTCCGGCCTATCTATAACTACCGTATAACAGGGAATAATTCGCGGCAATAACGTAATTCTGGCTTTAAGTGCGTATACGCTCCGCTTCGTTACTGTTTGAGCCTACGTGTGTATGTTGCGCCAAAACCAAAAGCGAATTTTTACAACAAACACAAGCAGAGCCACACTTACAGTCACAAATAACCCCGCCCGACGGAGCCACTCGGGTGCATGGGGTAGAGCGAAAAAATAAATACAGACACACCGGCACTAACCCCCATCCGTCTACAAATTACTCCCAACGCGTGTGTATGGACTCTAATACTACAATTCGAGGACACAAATATTGCACAAACGAGCCACCTTAATAGATCGCACTGCGTCCATATAGGGCTAGACACAAACTGCTTATGTGCATGTCCAGTCTACGGGTGTAGGCTACTTTTCTTTTTACTTCGGGGGCAAGCGGAGCGAGTGCAGATTCGGCTTGCATCGATTATACTGATACCTGTCTACATTCAGAGTAAAGTGAGCCAGCTTGATGCTAGTGCATCGGTGCGTGGTTAGACCAACAATTGGGCAGCCATGCGAAAAAGTAGGCCTAACCGGTTTACTCTGGATGTAGACAGTTCTAGCAGGGCTGTCCAGTCGTTTTTAGAGGACAGTTCTGATTAACCAGAAGGAGCTGTTCCATGAACAAAATCGACTACCGTCTGCGCCGGTTGCGCATCGTTTATATCATCATTGCTGCGGCAATCATTATCATCTCGGGCATCGCCCTAGCCCTCTACAACTCACGGCACATGTGCGGTATCCCGTCTGGCGGCACTATCTACGAAGTATGCACTTCGGCCAGTAAACTCGGCCACGGCATCAGCCCTGCTGTTATCGTAATCGAAGCTGCTATCCTGATCGCCGGCTTCTTTTTCCTACCGCGTTTGCATCGTTATCTGACACCTCCGGCAGAGGATGAAAATGGGCAGCAACTTTCTTAGAACCGCGCTTGAAGCCGAAGCTCGCTCGGCGAAGAAAAGGCGGCTCATAGCCCTTCTATGTGGCTCAGGGGCGCTCTTGATAGTCGTAGTCGGGATCGTCTGGCATTCCGCCGATCACCATAATGCCAAGCAGCATGTTGCCCTAGCTGCCGATGCTTCGCAGAACGCTGGCTCATTGCAAGTACAAGGCTCATCAAGCAATGATACAGCGCAAACTAACACGCCGGCCGTGCAGTCGTCCGGCGTTGCCGCACAAACTCCCGCGCCATCTACGAAGCCGCAGCCCGTAGGTGAGCCACCGGCCACTACACCGTTTGACGAAGCTGCTTTTATCGCTGCTGGCAATACAGCCGTAGGTAACTACTTGCAGATTGTTAACCTACTGACGTTCGACAGTTCGACATCGGATGTTACAAAAACGAGCCACATCAATCAGGCGGCTGTACTTGAAAAGACAGCTCTCCAGCAGGCAGGCGATATGCGCCTGCAGCTTGTATTGGCCGGCATTAACAGCGGGGCATACATGGACTTAACCGAACTCGAAGAGAATGGCACGGCGAGCATCGGTGTAGGCGTAACGTTTGCCGGCTACTGGGCGGCCGATCATAGCAAGGTGAGCGATCTGAACAGTGGCCTGGACGACGTAAGCAAGGGGGGCAGCCACGTTTACGCAGCTATCGCAGCGGCTGGCGGCACTGTAATTTCAGGGCTTTCATGCCGCCAAAATTGATTGTGTTGTAATAGCTTTTTTAACAGGGGTGGAGCTGCCGTTGCGTCGCACTTGACAAGCCTATTCGTCGCTAAAAATTCGTTGCCACCCCTGTTAGGGCATGACGCTCAATCAACATTGTGCGACACAAACAGCTGGTTAGTTAAACCATAAGCAATATCTTTTGCAAAGTGAAACGCTTATACTGTGCGCATGGCGCATTTTACAGAGGTATTCAGTGTCGATAAGAAGGTGCTTGATAAGTATGGTGCGTTCGATATTTCGCTCATATCTGACCTACCTCTGTTCATTGATCCGTTTCTGCTGTTTACCAGTGAGCGCAAAGACTACCAAGCCTTACACGAGGGCATCATTAGCTACCTGGCGTTTCTACGGGATAAATCGGTTGCCGGTAGCGTAACTGCCGCAGGGCTCGAACGTTGGTTCAATTTCCATGAAGTGCGGCAGAACTGGCTAGGGTTCACTATCCTTGGCAACGGGGGCAGTGGCCTTGGCACGGAGTTTGCGCGGGCTCTCAATCAATCACTGGCCAGGTATTTACCGAGTTTGGTGATGAGCAAGTAACTGCGAGTGCTCACTTAGAGAAGCTCTGCCTTGTGCGCGACGGCGTAGGTAGGGACAATATCAGCGACTTCACGGTCAATCTTATAAAGCAGCATCTGCTCGAGTACACCGAGAAATTTGCCGTAGCGCATATCGACCAATCGCTGCGGCGTGAGGTGTTTGTCCCGAAAGTTTACTTTGACTACGATACTGAAACGTGGGTGTCCAACGGTACGATCTGCCCTACTACAATGGCGACTATGTGCTGCTCACGCCCAAAGACATCCTAACTCGCGATGATACATGGATTAACCGCAAGGATCTGATCGAGGATTTTTATCTAATCCCGCCAGCAATATCAGATGCTGCCCTGCGCGATAGTGTCAATGCCTACTTCCGCAGCATGCTCCCCAAAAAGCCCAAGCGCTCCGATGAGCGTGAAGCCGCAGTGCGTACCGTGCATCAGTTCCCGCAGCTTATCGACTACTACATCAAAATTAAGGAGCAGAGCGGCGAGCAGGCCACCAGTATCAGTAAAGAGCGGGTTGTCGAAACTGAAGAGTGTGGTTTGTCGATAACGCTCGCGCTGCAGTTAAGCAATTGGCGGCTACTGACTTTTACAAAGAGCAGCCGGATTACAACAGCTATGAAGCTACTATTAAGCGAGCGGAATACCTGAAGCACTGCATCGAAGACAGGGACGTTTACCGCGTATTCTATGATCCCAAGGGGCGCCCTATAGGTACGGAGCAGCATGCCCAGTTGCTCTTTACACTCGTATGGTACAACTCCGTTTACGATTTTAATCGCGAGGTGAATAATGGCCGCGGACCGGTTGACGCCAAAGTGTCGCTCGGATCTATTGATAAGTCGATAGTCGAGTTTAAAGCTTGCCAGCAATAGCCAGCTCCGGCACGGCTTCGAGAAGCAGATTCCGATATACGAGCAAGCTAACCAGACCCAAGCAATCGGTAAAAGTTATCGTGTGCTTTACTGAGCAGGAGCAACAGCGCGTAGTTAAAATGCTGGAAGAGCTGAAGCTCACCGGCCGTCGCGATATCATCGTTATTGATGCCCGAAACGACAATAAACAATCCGCGTCTAAAGCGTAGCCGTTCAAAGCATTTCTCGCTAGGCAAAGAAACAGCCTGCTAATACTGGTAGGCCGGCATATGCACCACGGCGGCGGCCTCCCGTAGTTGCCGGCGCCAAGTGATGCCCGGGTGCTCTATGAACCAATCCGCTAGTTCTGATATAATCCGTTCAACGGTCGTTGCTTCTGCCCGACCATATCAAAAAGCCTAGGAATTATCCTAGGCTTTTGATATGCTACTTGCTGCAGAAGCTCAACGAAGTTGTGATCATAAGGCCTTCCCAGCAACTTATGCGTATCGGCCGTATCGCCGCAGTTCGCAAGCGCTGCCTGCACGGCTGCGGCCAGGTCAGTAGTCTCAAGCTGAGGGACCAACTTAGTATATCTCCCTAAATTACCAGCGCGGGGAGTTGCGTGCCGAAATACCAGACATGGTTTGTTCAGGAGCGCACAGTCATCTTGCAAGCTTGAAGAGTCGGTGACCACGACGAGGCACGGCCCAGTTCTTGTATGTACTCTGTGTAGGGTAAAGTAGGCACGAGGCGGAGAGTACCGCGTCCGGCCAGTCGATCAAATTCCTGCATCAGTCCCGCAGCGCGTAAGCGGTCTGCCGTGTGTCGGAATAGGACGATGCAAAGCGGATAGCCGTTCGCGAGTTGGGCAAGCCGCTGGGTCACAATCCGTAAATGGCTGGCATCGTCCAGATTATCGTCATGATGGAAGGTGACTAGTCCGGTCGGCTCCGCAGATGAGCGGACGGCTTGTGAAGCGGCTAAACGGCGATGCAGCGTTTGGAGTGCAGGGTTACCAAAGGTATGAATAGTGCTTCGGTCGATACCTTCCCGTGTCAGATTCCGGATCATGTTCGCGCTGTAAGCTATGCAGGCACTCGCCAGGTGGGATACGCGTATTCGGATAGCTTCCTCGCGTCAGACAGGTCACCGCTTCGATAACCTGATTCGATATGCACGAATGGAATGCCCATGGCTGAACATATGTCCGCAGCTACGTCGGTAGTCGGTAAATCACCGTATACAAGCACTACATCCGGTGCTTGCGCTCGTAGCAATGCTTCCAGTTGTGCTCGGAGATTACTTTTGCTGTTTGTCCGGACGATGCGGACGGGTATGGGAAGGTCGAAGTCGGTAGAGCCGGCGTGTGGGTAGTCATTCAAATCGCTCAACCAACATTCGATCGTCAGATGCGTGCTGTCGGTACGGGCCTGCGAAAGCCCGGTGGATAGCCTCGGCCTTGATGAGATGAGGCCGGCCGCCCAGCACCGATAGAACTTGAGTCCGGTAGGCTTCATTGAGCGGATTATACACCAGTTGCCGGTCGATACTTTCTCGGCCCTTTCCACGGTGGGGCGTACAATGGGTGGTAATGTATCTTATCCTTAGTGTCCTGGCTGTATTCATCATACTTGGTGTCAGTGAATTCGGCTGGCGCAAGCACTGGTTCAACAACGAGCTGGGTCGTAAATTCACGCATGTACGGTTGGCGGTTTCGTAGCGTTCTGCCGTTTTTCCTGAGCTGGAACGACATCCGCTTGCTGAGTATCGCCTTCCTGGCAGTGGTTATCATCTCCGACCGCTCAAAGTCTTCCGGGCTATCCATAGCGTGCAGCGGCCTACCTACGGCGAGATATTTTTCGCGCTGATCGTCGGGTTACTGACATTCATCACCTCGGCTAAGGCGATTTATGCCGCGGCTATCTTGCAGATGAGTCTGGCTGACGGCTTCGCGGCAATCATCGGCAGCCGGTTCGGCCGCGACAACAAATACCACGTATTCGACATGTGAAAAGCGTGGCCGGCACAGCGACCTTTTTCGTAGTATCGCTTGCTATCCTGATCGGCTATGGACTATGGAGTGTCCATGGCCTGCCCGTAGCGGCAGCCGTGCTTGGCGCGGTCACTGGAGCCTTGCTGGAAAATATCGTATTCTGGGGCTGGATAATTTACTAGTGCCTCTGTTTATCGGTCTGCTGCTCGTGCATTTGTAGGTGTCCGCAGGGCTCCTGGGGCATTGCGATCTAGAGTAAAAGGGTAAGAAGGAGTCCACTATGATACGCGCCAAGAATCCATGCCCTGAACCGGGTCTTATACATGCTCGAGGAAAACTCGGTCGGCTATCCGGCCGACCGGAACCGGTCGTTCGGCAATACCATACAGCGCATCTACCGGGATATGAGCCGGGAGGTTTCCGAGCTCGAAATTGCTCACGGCCGCTAGGGCGCCGCTTGACCGGACGCTTAGGTACCTATAATTAGTTAAATCAATTAATGTAAGGTGAAGTTGCCCCATGACCCAGCGAAGTTATGCTAGCGGACTGCTGTTTACTAAAGCACACAGCGCAGTCCGGGCCAGGGTGCAAACGCTTCTGCAAGTGCATGACCTCAATCCTTCGTACTGGGCTATCCTCGGCATCGCCGCGCACGCCCCGGAAGGCGCCCCGCCTGGTGGCGGTGGCCGAGAAAATGGGGGTAAAGGCACCGCTCGTGACCATGCTGGCTGGCGACCTGATAGAACGAGGTCTGATCGTACGTGTCCCGCACCATACCGACGGGCGTGCCAAGCTGCTCGTAGCTACCGCGAAGGGCAAGAAGCTCGCCGTTCAGGTAGAGGCAGAACTCAGCATCGAGATCGCGCGGCTGATGTACGGCACCAGCACGGATGAAGCAGTGGTTTTTCAGAAAGTGCTCGAAACGATCATCACGAACGCTGCCCGATACGGTACTTCAGAGTAAGTGCAGAAATTCTTACAGAATCTTGTATAGTTAAATAGTTTAATTAAATTACTTTACTTAAACTAACGCTTGGCAGCAGGCGAGGAGCATAGCATGCAAGATTCACCAACGAAAACAGGCGCACATGCGGTTAGGGGCACGGCCATCGTACTAAGTGTCGCCATGTTGATAGTCGGCGGCCTGATAGGCTTCGGCATAACCAAAGCAGCCGATAATACCAAGAACATGACAGCCGTTGTCCCTACATCGGCCACCAAAGCACGCGACCTGCGTGCGAACCTTGTGACGCTCGGCGTCGAGCACATGAGCCTGACCGACCAGGCGGTAGACGCCGCCCTCGACGGCAGCCCGAATGCCCAAGCGTTCGACACGGCGCTCAATACGAACGGTACGGATATCGGCGCAGCCGTAGGCAGCATCTACGGAGCCAGCGCGCAGAAGACTTTTGATACGGTGTGGCAACTCCACCTGGACGACTTCGTAAAGTACGCGGTCGCCGACAAGCAAGGTGATCGTACTGCCAAAGCCGCCGCTCTCGCAGACATAGACGCGAACTACTCCAAGCCGCTCGCCCAGTTCCTGGCGAGCGCTAACCCGAACCTCCCTGATTCGGTGCTGCTCAGCTCACTCCGCGATCATGTCCAGATGACTGCCCAGATGATAGATGATCATGTGCAGGGCAATTACACGCCGAAGCCAGTGACCTTAAGATGGCCAACATGCACATGGAAGACCTGTTCAGCACCCTGGCGGCTGGCATCGTGAAGCAGTATCCGAACAAGTTCTAGCAGCGGCTGACCTTGATAATGAAGTAAAGTCGGAGGCCGTCGCTAGAAGCGCCTCCCCAGTGATCCATAAAAAATACCGAGCGTAAGAGCTCGGTATTTTAATTTGGGGCGAAAGACGGGATCGCCAGGCAGGCTGGCTCCTCCGCCAAATCATGTTCGGAGCAAGCTCCGGCGCGTGCTTTGCCTCCCGCCGAACCCTGGTTCGCTTCGCTCTCGCATCGGGTTCTCGCCCCCCGTTCAGCTCAAATTAAAAGTCTCGTACTGATGCACGAGACTTTAATTTGGGGCGAAAGACGGGGCTCGAACCCGCGACATCCGGCCTCCACAACGCAGCGCTCTACCGACTGAGCTACCTTCGCCGCGTCCAAGCGTACAGCCAAGTCTCGTTTTGCCGTGAACGGCAAAAGCTTCGACCTTTGCTTACGCTTCTCCTTTCAAAAATCAAACAGCAGCGGAGCTGCTTCGGTTTGATTTTTGGCCGGGCTGCAAAAGAAACCAATGCAGAAAACAGAGGTGATTATACCGGAAAAAGCGATACCTGACAACCTACCCGCCATTCTTAAACGTGACGTCTATTTCTTCTTCGGGCTTTGGGCGGTAGGGCTTCCTTCTGGGCGTACATGCGATAGGCTTTCCGGTCGGCGCGGTAATGGGCTTGCCGGTGATACTGCGCGGATACAGACGCAGGACGCGGACGGTATTTATCTCTGCTGCGTACATGAACACCTGCGCCTGCAGCGCCAGCCAAAACAGTATCGCCAGCACCAGGGCGAATTGACCGTATAAGCCGTTCAGGTTGTGCAGCTGATGATTGATAAGATAGCCGCCGATGGTCTGGAGTACCGCCAGTCCGCCGCAGCCACGATGGCGCCTGGAAAGTTATCGTGCAGTTTGTGTTTGTCCCGATGTGCCGATATGGAACACGAAGCAGAAGGTAGCGAACATGGCCGCCAGGCCGCCCAATGTCAGTACGAAACGGATGATGACGGAGTGTCCGCCGCTGGTCGCGAAGCCCGACAGCACGAAGCACCTATGAAGCCGATGCCGGCACCGACTATCAGTGCAAAACTCCTAAGGCGTCCCTTTCGGGAACCCCGCCCGCTTCGGCCGGGGCACCTGCCATATGTGATCAAGCCCGTGCTGAATGGCGTTGGCGATGCCCCGGGCCCCGTAAAAAGCGATAAGCAGACCGATGATCAGGGCAAGGCCGGTCTTATTGGATCCGTGTACCTGGGTCTGTAAGTTGCTGCTGATCGAGGGGAAATAGTCGCTGATACCCGAAATCAGCCGCGTGCGCAGACTGTCATTGTGCCGCGACACCAGATCGATGACCGATGTGGCCACGATCAGCAGTGGGAACAGCGACAGAAAACCGTAGTAGGTGATGAGCGCGCCCTGGTAGCCGGCCTCATCATCACCGTATTTTTTGATAACGGCATACGGAATAGCCAGCAGCCGATGCCGCTGCTGAAAGGCATCTATCCGTGCCAGGAGCCTGGCTAGTACGTTACCCGATGTCTGAGACATACATTCCTTTATGTTTTATGGTGCCCCGGGTTGGATTCGAACCAACGACCTTAGGCTTAGAAGTCCTCTGCTCTATCCTCTGAGCTACCAGGGCGCACCGTGAAACATTATAGCCTACGTCCATTCGCCAGATATAAGCTTATCTTTTTTCTGGCGTGTCCATCCTTTGATTTGGATCTCTCGCTCGCGGGCAGCCGATTTATCTTTAAATGGTGTCGAGATATGTAACAACGAAAAAGTTCCTTGATCTATGGCCATTTTGGAGCCTTTACCCGCGTTGTGTTGTTTGAGCCGTTTATACGGGTCGGGAGAAATCCCTACGTAGTAATGCTGAGCTCTGCTCTGGCAGATATATACATACCATTGATGTGCGTTGGGCTCTTCGACGCGCTTTGCTTGCTCAGAGTCATTCGCCTCACTGGCTGGTGTAGAATCTGGGCTTGAATCAAGCCGAGTGTTTATGCGGTGGTTTACCATGAGCGAGCGAAGTGAGTCGAATGGTGCGGGATACCAGAGTCGAACTGGTCTCTCAAGTTTGGAAAACTTATATATTAACCGATATACGAATCCCGCGTATAACAGAGGTAAGTATAGCACTGATTTGACATATGGGAATATAATTAACTTACAACCTTAAATAAACCTGAAGGAGGGTATATGAGAGGAAAAAATATGAGGTCGCTCACTGGCGCCGGGCTGGTGAGCTTATTTTTATTGGGCGCCGAATTCTTTTTGGCGGTCCGTTTCGTACTGCGGTTCTTCGCGGTCGATCCGAACGGCGGCTTCGCTTCGTGGGTGCTGAACTCTACCAATGCGCTGGTATCACCGTTCCGAGCAGTCTTTACTAGCACGGTTCCGGGGCATCCGCATTATGTCGACTTGCAGACGCTGTTCATCATGGCGGCCTATGTGGTCGTAGCCAGCCTGCTTACGTGGGCGCTCGGCTGGGCCGGTGCCACCCGCGCCGACGCACGCAAGAAGTAAGGCCATACCGCAATAAGAAAACACGCGGAGGTATCCCTTTGCTTATTTGAGGTGCTTATTGCAGTGCGGCCAGCAGCGATTTGTAGGCGCTGGTCTGCTTGCCGCTGTTGAATAGCAGGTCGTGGCCCTGCTGCAGGGTCGTGTCATCGTCGATGAACCAGTCGTAGGCGTCATCGACGCCCCAGGTGGTGTAGGACACGCAGTTCGTATTCTGCAAGCAGGTCATGAATATGGTGGTGTACTGCTGAGTCTGGGCCTTGATACCGCTGTCGTCATCGGCATCATTTTCGGAGATGCGGACCTTGAGTCCGGCCGCACCGAAGCGGTTGATAGTTTTGTTGAGCGCATTGGCGTTGATGGCGTCGGTGCTCATATCGTACACGTGCGCCTGCAGGCCGACGCCGTAGATGAAGCCGCCCTGTGCGTTAATGGTCTGGACAAGTTTGAACAAGGCGTTCTGGCGGTCGCCGCTCATTTCAGCACCGTTCTCGTTCACGTACTGCTTCACGTCCGGGTCGATGGAGTGCACGAGCTGAGAGATCTGGACCATATAGTCCGGTCCCATGGCTTTGTACCAGATGTTCTGCTGTAGGCTGGTGCCGTCATCGGTATCAAGCGGCTCATTGATGACGTCCAGCGAATCAAGCTGGCCTTTGAAGTGCGTCGTGACCGCCGTGACGTAGTCGAGTAAGGCTGTGGTGGTTGCCTGACGGTCAGCGGCCGTAGCGGTCGGCAGGTTGCGCATCCAGCTTGGTTCGGCTTCACTGAAAGCCAGGGTGTGGCCGTGGACGGTCATGCCGTTCTTGTGAGCGAAGGCTATCAGCGCATCTGCTTCCTGGAATGTATAGACGCCTTGTTTCGGTGACAGGAACTGGGGCTTCATGGCATTCTCGAGCGTAACGGAGTTAAAGTTCTGCAGTAGTTCTGAACGGTAGGTGGCATTGGACGCGATGGGGCCGAGGGCAACCGCCGCGCCGACCTTGAAGCCGGGGCGAATGGCGTCGGCCAGCGTCTGCAGACCGTCCGGATTCGACACGCCGACCAGACCGGTGGTGTCCGCAGCGGTCATAGTGTTGCCATCCATGCCTTGGGCCGTCAAGCTGTCCACCGTGAAGGCCGCTGTCCGGGCTGTCCAGCCGAGCCAAATCGTAACCCGAGCGGAACGATTTGCCGCTGTCCTTGGCCGTGACTGTCATCTGACCGTCCTGGACCGTTAGGTCATTTCCGATCTTGGAGATAACGATATCGCTGCCGCTGCCGGTATCAGACAGTGTTACTTGCTGCGATGATGTGACTCGTGCGATAGTGCTGCTGGTGACATCCTTGGAACCGCTCCATGTCTGGACGCTCAGGGTTGAACCGTGCAGCGACACCGCAACGCTGGCCGGTTCTATGCGAAATTCATCGGCGATGATGGGCGGCGTATCGTACAGCCGCACAGTGCCTGTGCCGTCGTTCGGAACGTCTAAATGCGCCCCTGACCATGAAATCGCCGTTCGATTTCAGATAGGTGCCGTACAGATTGACGGGTGGGTTAGCCTGGCCGCCGCTGCCGTCCTGCTCGACGATCTTCAGATTGGTGGGTGTTACGCTCAGTTTGCCCGCAGCCTCCGTAACACCGTCCATGTACTGCCAGTCCTGTTGCAGCAGATTGATGGCCGGTCCGCCACTGTCGGCTTGGCCTTTGCCTTGGTGATGTGCCATGGGTGAGCTGCAGCTGCCGAACTGATGCCCACTACGATTAGCAGCGCACCGACGCTCACTAATGTCTTATGACTGAACTCCGGTACCCTCATATATGCTCCCATTCCTTATAGATAAAAGCCATGCCCACACGTGGTAGGCATGGCTGTTGGCGTATTAACTAGGCCTTTTTAGCGGTGTTTTTGGTGCCGGTGCTCTTTTTGTCGGCGATAGTCTTGCTGTGAGCGGCCGCGTCCTTTGACTTGGCTTGGCTGTTCTTGCCTGTCGGCTTGACGAGCTTGTAGGGGGCGTTGGCCGTTGCGAGCGCAGGGCGCTTGCGGATGACGAGCCAGTAGAAACCTGCCAGGACGATGACTACGGTAGCCAGCTGGAAGTTTACCAGACCGGTGTGGCGGGGTCTTGATGTTCTTGCCATCGTTTTTGCCGCCGTTCTTGTTGGAGCTGCTGTTTTTACCGGAGTTGCTGTTGCTGTTCGAGCCGGATTTACCGGTAGTCGTCTTGCCACCGCCCTTGCTGCCGGTGCTGCTAGAACCGGTGCTGCCGGTTTTGCCCGTAGAAGTGCTGCCGGTGCCGGTAGAACCGGTCTTGGAACCGGTGCTGCCAGTAGAACCCTTTGAGCCGGAACCGCTCTTCGTGCCAGTATTGCGGTGGAACCGGTGCCGCCAGTCGAGCCGTGTTACCCGCCGGTCGAGCCGTGCTGCCACCTGAAGGCTGGCTTGAGGCTGCGGTAATTGTGTAGTTACCGCTGGTCGTGACACATTCCAAAGGTTTGCGCCATTGCTTGCAATCTCTGAGGCTGATGTGAAGCTTACGGCTGCCGAGCCGGTGTTGATAGCGGTAAAATTCAGCGTACCGACGATCTGGTCGCCGCTCACGGTAGTTGTGATTGCCACTTGCGTCGAAGTTAGGGTAGCCGCTGAAAGTAGCTGCGCCGGCAACGCACGAGCTGACTACACTAGTGAATGCGCTGCCGATTGTGGCAGTACATGCCAGCTTCGTTGAGTCATAGGTCAATTTGGCAGTAACCACGTTTACGCTGGTACCATTTTCGTGAACCTGTACGGTAAAGCTGCTGCCGTTAGTGTAGCTGCCCACTGGCAGTGACAGCGTAAAGGCTGCCGTACCGGCTGCGTGAGCAACACTGCCAAGCATGCTCAGGGCAATGATTGGGCTTGCGAGAATAGTTAATAGTTTCTTCATGGTTATTTACTCCAATTCGCTAGTAAGGTTGACAAATCAAGTGCATCGACGGTAGTGTCACCGTTCAGGTCACCCTGTGCGGCAGTCGCGCCGGCTTTACCCCAGTTGCTCAATAAGGTACTCAGGTCCAAGTGCATCTACCTTGCCGTCACCGTTGAGGTCGGCGGATGTGACGACAGGGGTAGTGGTGGTGCCGGGGATGAAGAATTGTGCGCCGTCGTAGGAAGCGCGGGTGGCAGAGCCGCCCTTTACGATTACTTGCAGTGAAGCGCTGGCAACGGTGGCTGACGATGGCGTGTAGTTGAAGTTCACGTCGGATACGTCGATACACTTAGTGGTAACGGCACAGTCGGTGTAGGGCCTGTCCACGCCCCGGATCAACACCGGCCAGCAGGTTGCCGGCAGCGTCGTATTCATCGATGTAGAAGTTCACTGATGTGCCACTCAGGATATTCACGTAGTTCTTAAGTACGTATGACTGGCCGTAAGTAACGGCGACCTTCGGTGAGTCCAGGTGTGCATCGGCACCGTGGCGTTGCCCTGCAGTAAGACTGAATGTGTCGGTTCCGGGTAGCGGCCGTTGTTGTTGGCGTCCGCGACGATGCCGTAGGGTTGTCCGTGGTCCAACCGTCGGCGATGCCTGCGGCGAAGTCGCCGTTCGGCAGCAGGTTGGCACCGGTAACGGGGCCCCTGATCCGGGTTGATGACCTTGGCCAGTCCGGCGGTCTGCTTGGCAGCGGCGTAGGCGGCAATGGCATCGAGGTTGGCGGTAGCGTATTGATACTGTCATCGCTCGTGCTCGGAGTGTCTTCGATGTCGTGGAATACCAGCACGACCCATTGGTGGTTGGTGATCGCGTTATCGATGCAGGTTTCGGCACCGGTTACGGTCATGTCAGCGCAGATTGCCCAAGAGCGGGTAGGCGCGCCAGCCTGGAACTGCTGATCGTGCAGCACGAGGTCGCTGTACGGGTAGTTGTTGTTGGCGTCGTCATCGGCGAAACCACGAGTGGTTGAGTAGTATTTAGCGGCTACGGCCAGAGAAGCATTGCCATAGTCACCGTAGGGCCATGCCAGGTCGGTAGCGGTGATGCCATTGGCGGCAAGTGTCTGCTGGCTGCCGTGCAGCTCGGTTTCGAGCTGTGCAGTAGTAAGTGGTGCAGTGTTGGTGCAGTCATCCGGGTCGATGGCGGCGTCGCTGGCCATACAACTGTGGTCAGCGGTGTGGTCACCGATTTCCCAGTGGTACGTGTTCTGCAGTTCCTGTACCTGCGCCCAAGTCATGTACTTAGTGTCGTTGTCGGCGGCGCAGGTGTTCGGTGTGGTGGTCATGCCGACACAACCGGTTATGACATAGTCAGTTCCGGTCAGGCCGTATTTCTGAAGAGTTGGAGCAGCCTTGGTAAGTGCGCTCTGTATGCCGTCGTCAAAGGTGAAGCTGATAAGCGGCATGGCCGTAGTGGAGGCGGTGGTAGCGATCGCGGCACTTGCCATAGATGTACCGATGGTCGCAGCAGTGCCAAGGGCTAACGTTGCAATACCAAAGAAAGCTGCCAATTGGCGCTTATAGTTCTGAATGTTCACGATATTCTTAAAACTCATATGCGGCGGGCTCCCTTTTACACTTATTAATATTTTTCATCACTATACAAGAAATGAATTATAAAATCAACTATAATGTAATAAAACAATAACATAAGCAATATGCCTCTTCCCTATAACTTGGTAAGCATAAGCTTCTTATATAATGTTATTTACAAACAATCACTATTAGTATACAATGCCAATTGAATTTGAGTGAGGGTCTCAAAGCCACAGACCACGCCGGCCTGGGGTCTGATGACTGCAACCCAAATTTCAATCAACCTATAAGGGAGGAATTGCCGAATGTATGAAGGAGGCAAGGGAGGTGGCATCGGTGGCGTTACTACTACGTCGTCTGCCATTTTACTTCCCAACACAGGTGGAAATGTCATATTAACGATCATCGCCGTAACAGGCATCACGGTTGGTTCTGCCATCCTGGTCTCTACGCTGATCCGTTTTGTGGCAAAGCGGGCCTACACCAAGGCCTAAAGTAGCAAGCGAGGGACGGACGTGGTGGTAGCTTAGCTACCAAACCACGTCGTCCCTCTTTTTGCTACCAAGAGAGGTGGCATATGAAGAAACGTATCATTATTCCAATCATCGGCACACTACTCGTTCTCGGGGGCCTAAGCGTGCTATTTATACAAATCCGGAACCAGCGCACTTCTATCGTGAGCATGCCGCCAGCTCCAGCGCATCAGACGGTCAATACGTCGCTTGCTCCAGCCGCTCAGCCGGTCGGTTACCTTACGGGCAATCCTGTCAGTATTGCTATCCCCAGTCTGGATTTAAGCGTCGGTATCATCCCGGGCTATTATGACGCGCAGACCCAGCAGTGGACCCTCACCAAGACCGATGCCCAGTACGCTACTATCACACCGGAGCCTAATAATGCCCAGGGCAATACTTTCATATACGGCCATGCGCTGAGCAATATCTTCGGTGCGCTACACAAGATGCCGTCCGGCGCAGAGGCGGTCGTCACGACCGATAACGGCCACGTGTTCTACTACAAGCTTGTCGGGGAACAGGTAGTGCAGCCACAAGACTCCGATGCCGTTCTAACTGCTACCGCTCAGCCGACCCTTACACTGCAGACCTGCACTGGGCTGCTGTGGCAGAACCGCCAGCTGTTCAGCTTCAACCTGGAAAAGGCGATCTAAGATGATTAAGGAATTCTTTTTCTATGCCATCGTAATCGCCAACATGATCAGCCTGCTGCACCTGGGCGCGTTCATGATCGGTGCCAATGTCTACGACATCCTGAAGTTCCGCGAAAACCGAGGCACGACTGTCAAGTCGGCGAAACGCAGCCGCAAGCCACTCGTGAGCGTCATCGTGCCGGCCCATAACGAATCGGTTGGGATTCGGCGCACACTTGACTCGATTCGTGCTAATACCTACAAGAATATCGAGATTATCATCGTTGATGACGGTTCTGTCGATGATACCGCTAACGTGGTGCGCAAATATATCCGCGCGCTGCCCGGTTATCGTACGGCCAGCTATCTGTCGCGCCGCGGCCGTAGCGGTCATCTGTACCGCAGCTATACCCGTGCACAGGTCGACAATGTGAAGATGACGCTGGTCAGTCAGATGAACAAGGGCAAGGGTGCCGCCATGAATAACGGCATCGCTAATTTTGCCAAAGGTACCTATGTGATGTGTCTGGACGCGGATTCTATATTGCACCCGAATGCTATTGAGAACGCCGTCAAATACTTTGATGATCCTCAGGTTATGGGAGTGGCCGCCAACGTGCGTGTGATGGGCGGCAACAACTGGTTGGCGCTGCTGCAGCGGTTCGAGCACATGATCGGCTATCGGTCCAAGAAATTCTTTACGCTTGCCAAGTGTGAGTTCATCATCGGCGGAGTGGCCTCGACCTATCGCCGCGATATGATCACCAAACTTGGTCTGTACGATACCGACACCCAGACCGAAGACATCGGCCTCAGTCTGAAGCTGGTCGCCAACGAAGGCAACCGCCAGCACCGGCTCGTCTATGCCGCCGATGTGGTGGCCTCTACCGAAGGCGTCCAGACGTATCGCGCCCTGCTGAAGCAGCGCTATCGCTGGAAACTCGGTATTCTGCAGAATCTGTTCAAATACCGCGCTCTGTTCTATAGCGGTGAAGACCACAAATATACCCGTCGGCTTACGGTGTACCGTCTGCCTATGGCCGTCTTCGGCGAACTGCTGCTGATCGCCGAACCGTTACTGCTCGGATATATCATCTATCTGAGTATCGATTATCATGCCTACAGTATCCTCATCGGTGCCTACCTGACCATTACCGCATATATCCTGTGGACCATCTGGCCGGATGAGCACCTTACGAGGCAGCGCAAGATACAGATGAGCCTGTTCGGCCTGTTCATGTACCTGCTGTTCTACGCCATGGACATCGTTCAGATAGCCGCCGTCATCCGCTGCGTCAAAGACTACAGGAAGATTGTCAAGCCGGTGCACTCCACCTGGGTTTCGCCGGCGCGCAGTACGCAGCAGGCCGCTATCACGTTCTAAGGACGGTGTTCGCCGTTTGCAGACCTGCACCGGCTTGTGCGCTTATCAGTCTTGTCAGCATCTTTCTGCCAGATGCCAGCCGGATGTTTACCCTGAACTTGGTTCAGGGCTGGGATGATGACGAGCCTTACAAGTCTTGGAAGATGGTGATGTGGGCGCCGAGGCTGTTCAGGCGCTCCGCCAGGTCTTCGTAGCCGCGCTGGATGGTATAGATATTGCGCAGGGTACTCTGACCGTCGGCCGCGAGCATGCCGATCAGCAGCAAACTGGCCGGGCGCAGGGCAGGCGGGCAGACCACGTCGGCCCGGGTGAATTTCGTCGGGCCGAGCACGTACAAACGGTGCGGGTCGGCCAGCTCCACGCTGGCACCGACCTTGGTCAGCTCAGTGTAATAAATGGCGCGGTTTTCGTACATCCAATCGTGGATGAGCGTGCGGCCGCGCGCCACGCAGGCGATGAGCACGAAGTAAGGCAGGTTGTCGGGGTTCAGCCCGGGGTACAGGTTCGGGTGGATTTTGTCAGCCAGGGCGCGCAACTGGCCGTCGTGCTTGTAGATGGTCAGGTCGGCCAGGTCTATGTGGCCGTTGGCGGCCTTATAACTTTCGCCGAGCTCATAGTGCAGCCCCATCTTCTTTAGCTTGAGCAGTTCCAGGGCGATCCAGCGGTAAGGCACACGCTCGATGGTCACCTGGGAATTGGTCGTTACGGCCGCGGCGATGAAGAACATCGCTTCGATCGGATCTTCGGTGGGCGCGTAGGTCACGTTCTTCTTGATATGCGCCACGCCGGTCACCTTCAAGAACGGCGTGCCGATGCCCTCTATCTTGACGCCGAGCTTCTGCAGGAAATAGCACAGGTCTTGCACCATGTAGTCGCCGCTGGCGGATTGGATGACGGTGGTGCCGGGAGTGCGGGCGGCGGCCATCAGGGTATTGTTGGTGACCGTATTGCCCTGTTCATACAGCGTCAGCTCGCCTGGCGCTTTCTTGTCTACGGCGACGTTGTAATGGCCATTGGTGGCGATGATGCCGACGCCGAATTCTTCCAGCGCGAACAGGTGCGGTTCCACCGTGCGCTCACCCAGTTTACAGCCGCCGGCATACGGGATCTTGAAGGTCTGATAGTCGTGCATCAGGCTGCCGATGAGCATCAGCACGCTGCGTGTCTTGCGGGCGGCATCTTTATCCATCTTTTCCAACTCAAGCTGCTCGGGGCGGCGGATTTCCAAGTCGTTGCCTGCCAGCCACTTGGTCTGCACGCCGATGCTGTTCAGCACTTCGATGATGCGGTTGACTTCCTCTATCTTTGGAAAATTCTTGAACCTGGTGACCCCGTGGTTCAGCAAGCTGGCGCATAGCAGAGCGACGGCGGCGTTCTTGCTGGTCTTGAGCCGGATGTTGCCGCTGAGCTCGTGGCCGCCTTCGATGCGCAGGTTCACGCTGCCGCTGCCCAGGGAGATAATCTGCTTGTTCAGTGCTTCGCTGAGCCGGCCGAGGGTCTCGAGGCTCAGGTTCTGCTTACCCTTTTCTATGCGGTTGATAGCTGACTGGGAGGTGCCCAGGCGAGTCGCGAATTCAGTCTGCGTCATACCGCGCTCTTGGCGCACACGAGAGATGAAATCACCAATTTTTTCGTTGGTTGTAGCCATTAATGCCTTTTATTATATCACAAAATGCATAAATGCAAGGTTTTATTGAATTTTTGTTTTGCTGCCTAACAGCCAGTATATGCCCGCACCAACCAAAATGCTACACTAAAACCATGGTTTAATTCTTGCTCTCAGCGTTGTCATTCCAGCGAAGGCTGGAATCCAGTCCAAATAGTAATGGCCTGAAAGGCCATGAAATATCCAACTGGATCCTGAATCAAGTTCAGGATGACAGGAATGAAAGTATAATGAGGGAGGAATGACATGAACGACGAGGAAATTGCACGGCTGATAGCCGCAGAGGAAAAACGCCAGCGCGAGGGGCTGGAGCTGATACCCAGTGAAAACTACGTCAGCCGCGATGTGCTGACTGCCATGGGCAGCGTCTTCACGAACAAATACAGCGAAGGCTACCCGGGTAAGCGCTACTACGGCGGGCAGGAAAACACCGATGCCGTGGAGCAGATCGCCATCGACCGCGCCAAGCAGCTGTTCGGGGCCGACCATGCGAACGTCCAGCCGCACAGCGGCGCGCCGGCCAACGAAGCAGTGTATTACGCCTGGCTGGAGCCGGGGGATACGGTGCTGGCCATGGACCTCAGCCACGGCGGCCACCTGACGCATGGCAACCCCATGACCCGCTCTGCCCACCTCTACAACTTCGTGCCGTACAAGATGAAGGATCCGACAACCGGCGAGATAGATTATGATGAACTGCGGCGGCTGGCACTGGAACACAAGCCCAAGATTATCCTGGCAGGTTTCAGCGCCTATCCGCGCGAATTGGATTACGCCAAGTTCGCGGAAATCGGCCGTGAAGTCGGCGACCAGTGTCTGCTGATGGCCGATATGGCGCATATCGCCGGTTTAATCGTCGCGGGCGTAGCCAAGAACCCGTTCGATTACGGCTTCCACGTCATCACCACCACCACGCATAAGACGCTGCGCGGCCCGCGCGGCGGTCTGATCCTGTCCAAAGGCACTGTTTCCACGCCGCTGCGCGCACCCGAAAAGACGCTCGAAAACATCCCGACTTTGATTGACCGTGCCATCTTCCGGGCGTCCAGGGCGGCCCGCACGAACACATCATCGCCGCCAAAGCCGTGGCCTTCCGGGAGGCCTTAGCGCCCGAATTCAAAGCCTATGCCAAGCAGATCGTGAAGAACGCGGCCGCATTGGCCGATGCCCTGCAAAAGCGCGATCTCGTGCTCGTAACAGGGGGGACTTCTAACCATCTAATACTAGCGGACGTCTACCAAAGCTTCGGCATCGACGGCGACGTGGCCGAAAAGGTGCTCGATAAAATCGGCCTGACGCTCAATAAGAACGCCATCGCCAACGACCCGCTGCCGCCCTTCCGCCCCAGCGGCATCCGTTTGGGTACTCCGGCCATCACTACCCGCGGCCTGGTCGAAACCGACATGGAGCAGATCGCCGACTGGATGCACCAGGCCATCCTCCACCGCGAAGACCCCGCTCGCCTGGAAGAACTGCGCACCGCCGTCCGCGAATTCGCCCTTAAGTACCCGCTGCCAAGCGACGAATAGTTAAGCTATCTTTGAGCGGGATGTGTTAAAAATCACGTAGCTTATGGTTGCATATTTAGATATTATTAATGTATAAGTGGGGGAACAACTATGGATATAATCTTGCCAAAAAACTCAGTTCATGAGCCTAAATCGAGCCAACCTAGCCCCTCCAAAGGTCTCGGAGAAATCGCTAAATAGATGACACAAGCGAAGACGACATTGGTGGTGGACACCAATGTCCTTTCGCGTGCAATCAATCCAAAGCAAACAGATTCCTATAAGCCGCTGTTTGAGGAGCTTGAGCGGCAATATATCTTTACTGTCTCAGGGTTCACTAGATTTGAGCTAATGAGAAGTTCGGATAAAGCACACCGAAATGCCGTAGCAAATTACATCAGCCAAGAAATGGTGAGCGTCGATCTTTCGCGGGTGCTCATGGATTTTTCGGCACGAGTTTATTACCTATACAGTAAGCATCCTGTCACGAAAGGCAAGAACATCACAGAGGGTGACATTATTAACGCCGCGCTGGCTATCATAAAAGGCTGCCCTGTGCTGACGCACGACGGTTCAGATTACCCGGCACCATTTTTTAGAGAATTGATACGTAGGCCTATCACGTTGAAATCGGCTAAAAACAAAGATGTTATAGAGATGGTCTATCTACTAGAGCCTGACATGGAGCATATCAAATACTGTTTGGTGAGCACGAGATCTAGCTGGTGCGCTTGGCGATCCAGGTCATGACGACTGCGGCGGCGACCCAGTTGGGGACGATCCAGAGGACGGCTTTCCAGTTGTTGCCGGTGTAGCTGAATGCAACTATCAGGCTATACGCCAGATAGGCCACGAATGGGACGTACAGTGCCCAGGCCTGCCAGCTTACGGGCAGGTAGCTGCCGCGGACCGCGACGAACCAGGCGCCCTTTTTAACTTTCGGTTTCGATGTTTTATTTGCCATAAGCGTATCGTAGCACAACCGCTGTGAATTTCAACACAGGTAATGCCCAGGCCGGCAGCGTATGATAGGTAGGTAACGAGGAGCAACGATATGGCAGACACGACAGCCGGCACGGCCGGGACTATTACGTTTGGCGACCTGACGGTGAACCGTTTGGGGTTGGGCACGAACCGGGTCACGGACACGCCGGAGAACCGGCAGCTGCTGCAGGTGGCAGTCGATTTGGGCGTGAATTTTATAGATACGGCGTTCCGCTACGCCGGCGGGGCTAGCGAAACGACCATCGGCAATACACTGGCGCCGTATGGCAATGGCTTGGTAATCGCGACAAAGGGCGGCTTGGCGGACGGTCCGGACGGCCGGCCGGAGAATCTGCGTGCCAATCTGGAAACGAGCCTGAAGCGTTTAAAGACGGATTCGATAGAGTTGTATCAATTGCACCGGGTCGACCCGAACGTGCCGCTTGAAGACAGCGTGGGCGAGCTGAAGCGCATGCAGGACGAGGGCAAGATCCGGCACATCGGCCTGAGTGAGGTCGATGTGGACCAGCTGCAGCGGGCCCAAAAGATAGCGGCCATCGTGAGCGTGCAGAACGAATATAACGTGATGGTGCGCAAGTACGAAGACCTGGTGGACTACTGCGAGGCGCAGGGTATCGCCTTTATCCCCTGGTTCCCGCTCGGGGGGCTAAGCGGCGGTGCCGAAAAGGTAGAGGCATTGCTGCAGGATATGGCTGCGAAATACGACGCGACTGCCCAACAGATAGCTTTGGCATGGCTGCTCAAGCGGTCGCCGGTAATGCTGCCGATCCCAGGCACGTTATCTGTCGACCACTTGAAGAGTAACCTGGCATCCGCCGGTATCCGACTGAGCGACGAAGATTACGCGCAGTTGACTACTACCTAGCCTTTGCGGCGCAGGAATTTCAGGCCGGACCAGGTGTCGTCGATGGAGGCGACCTTGGTATCGACCCAGCCGAGCGGCAATATGGCTTCGCGGATGTCCTGTTCGCCCACATCGGCCTGCAGGTCGCTGGCTTGCTTGGGCCAGCTGACCCACAGGGATTTCTCTATATCATGCAAGGTATTCTGTTTGACGAAGTCGATCAGTTCCCGCTTGGTCGGGCAAAAGATGTGTGCGTGGGTGGCAGGCAGGCCGGGCTCGAGCTCCAGGCCGTTGTCGTCGGCGAACTGCGTGTACCAATCGGGGGTGGTCTCTACGAACACGCTGTCGCCCGGTTCGAAACCGAGTTTTTGTGCCAGTACTTTGTCCGTATCCGCCATAGCCTAGTCCTTGAATTCTCCCAGGAAGCGGACTTCGGGCTGCAGCTCGATGTCCAATTTTGTCTTGACGGTTAAGATAATTTCCCGGGCGACGTCGTATATCTGCTGAGCAGTGGCACCGCCGGTGTTTTCGAGCTTCAGGATGTGGTCGGGATGCAGGCGCACCGGACCCCAGGTCTGGCCGCGTACGAAGCCGGTGGCAAGCAGGACGTGGGCGGCGCTGACACGTTTCTGGTCGCCGCCGTGCACCCGGTTCATTTTCTGGAGCATCTCGGCGGTCTTGCCGGTTTCATCGTATGCCATGAGCTTCTCGGCCGTTTCTTGGCTGACCACGGGGTTACGGAAGAACGAACCGGCGGTGTGCATCTGTGTCCCCGGGTCGTGGTAATCCCACAGTGAGCCGGCGCGTCCCCGGGTTTCCAGGATGGTCTGCCGGCGGCCGGCGAGCGTTGACACGTCAGCCCCGATCTCCCGGGCGATGTCGAGCGCGGATTGGTAGGTGACCTCTTTTGTCGGCTCGGCGCGCAGGTTGAACGCGGCGCGCAGTATCACCAGATCTTTGAAATCGTCGGTTTGGAAGCGGCTGTAGCGATAGCTTAGCTCCAGCTCGTCCGGTACCAGGCGCCGCGTCTGCCCGGCTGTGCGGTCAAACACCTCGACCCAGGCTAAGGTGTCTGCCACAGCCTGCCCGTAGGCGGCGATATTGCCGACCACGGCTGCGCCGACGCCGCCGGGGATGGCGCTCATCAGCTCGAGGCCCCATAGCTGCTCGCGGATGGCATGCTGTACCAGATCGTCCCACCAGACGCCGGCATCGGCCACGATGGTGTCGCCGTCGCGCAGGATTTGAGCCGTGCGTATGCAGATAGTGGTACCGGGCAGGCCGGCGTCCGAGATAAGGGCGTTGGCGCCGTAGCCGAGGACCCAGAGCTGCTGGCCATCCGCCTCGGCCAGTACAGCCTGCAGATCTTCGTCGGTAGCGCAGGTATAGAGGCGTTCAGCCGGACCGCCGACGGCCAGTGAAGTCAGCGGCGCCAGCGGTGTATCGTGCGATGGTTCCATGCAGTCAGTATAGCGCACTGCGGACGGGACGGACGGTTCGCTTGCACGCGTTTGCCGCCAGGGGTAAAATAGAACTATGCAAGATATGAACAAGCGTCTGCCTTATGAATCACTCGGGTCGCAGCTGCGGCACCTGCGTGAACGCAACCGTGAATCGGTGGCGGAAGTTTCGGGCGCCGTCGAGATCGACGAAAAGAAGCTGAGCCTCATCGAGACCGGCACCGAGCGGCCCAGCGAGGACATCTTGCTGCTGCTCATCAGCCACTTCGCGGTCGAAGACGACAAAGCTGCCGAACTCTGGCAGCTGGCCGGCTATGACAGCCAGTCCGATGACGACCACGATGAGCACGACCACGATCACGAAGCCCATTCCCGCACGCAGACCCTGATGGTCATGATCGACCCGCGGGTGATGTACAGCGACAGCTTCGAGGTCGTAAGCAACAATCGCGGTGTGGTGCTGAATTTCTCTCAATCCGGCAGCCAAGCCGGCCAGCCGCTCACCATCGCCCGGATCGGCATGAGCCGTGAGCAGGCCAAGACGGTGATGGGCATCCTGCATCAGGTGCTCTACGACGCGGACAATCCCCGCCGCAAACAGCTCGGCGACGGCCAGTAAAGCTGCGTCGACACTAGGTATCAGACAGGATTAGTTAATCCAGCCGCCAATGACATGGTTAAGAAAAGAGGCACGACTCGTCGGTTTATAGAGGATGGTCTCCGCTAATACGAAACGAGCTAAGGTGGGCTTACCGCCAAGCATGGACTCAACCTTAAAACGGAATTGATCATTCTCAGTCCCGTCAATTGCTGTTACGGGAAGTACTGGGTTGGGGTTAGCGGCCACCGTACCATAAAAGAATTCGAGAACGGCTGTGCTATCCGTCGGGTCAGGAATTACGGAGTGGTAATTAGCCGCCCATATAGGCATCCCATCTTTAAATATGACTTCACGTCCATTGAATGCCGTTTTATCGTTATTGACATGATAGGTGTCAGTCATTTTCCAGCTGCCATCGATAACGGTGCCCAAAAGGGAGCCATCTTCTTGAGGTATTTCTTGAGCAACGGCTTCGCCGCCGGGCGCATAATTAGCCCAAGTAGTCATTAGGAAGTCCTTTACGCTCGTTTCATCCCGATACGGCTCAGCCATGATAAAAGTTACTCTAAATTATATTATCCATTCTGTCAATGTTCCTCGCACCGTATTCGATGGAACCTGGTTTGCAGTGCGCAGTCTGTAATTTCCCGGGTTGACCGGGATAGGGAAGGTGGCCTAGGCTAAGGGTATGATGAAGAAGCCAAAAAATCCGGCCGTAGCTGCTAAAGAAGCGGCTGGCAAAGCCTCGCGTCAGATGGCCGACACCGCCGCTAAGGCGAGCAAGGCTTCGAAGCAGGTTGTCAGCAGTGCCGGCAAGGCTTCGCGGCAGGTTGTGGCCGGGGCGGGCAAGCTGCTGCCGATTCAGCGCACGCACGGCGAGCTGCGGCCCGAAGACGTACAGGTAGCGCGCGATTATATCCGCGAATTCTGGACCCGGCTGGAGCGCTTCCACCCCAAGGATGACGAAAGCCTGCTGGGTCTGCCTAAGCCATATCTGGTGCCAAGCTTCGACGAAAACGCCAGCTTCGATTACGACGAGCTGTACTATTGGGACAGCTTCTTCATGGTGCAAGGCATGCTGGATCCGGACCATGAGTTGTTAGTAAAGGGCATCCTAGAAGATCTGCTCAGCCTGTTCAGGCGTTTTAAGATTATCCCCAACGGTTCGCGCACTTTCCTGATGGGCCGCAGCCAGCCGCCGTTCCTCACTACTTTCATCTATGACGTATATAACACCTACCATCCGGGCAAGAAGTGGCTGCAGGAGGCCATCGAGGTTGCCAAGCAGGAATACGCTGTCGTCTGGCAGGGCACCAAAAAGCCCAACGAGCGGTTGGTCTATAAGGGCCTGAGCCGTTACTACGACATCAACTATCTGCACGATCTGGCGGAAGCCGAAAGCGGCTGGGATATGACGCCGCGCTTCAACCGCCGGGCGCTGAACTACCTGCCGGTGGACCTGAACGCGCTGCTGTACAAATACGAGATGGACTTCGCCCGCACGGCCCGCATGTTCGACGACCGCCGTGAAGCGGCCAAGTGGGAGCAAGCCGCGCTGGCCCGCAAAGAGGCCATGGACGAGCTGATGTGGGACCGTCTGCGCGGCCTGTACTACGACTATAACTACGTGAAGGAAAAGCGCAGCGGCGTCAGCAGCCTGGCGGCGTACTTCCCGATGTGGGCCGGCATGGCCAGCGAGCAACAGGCCAAGCAGCTGGTGAGGAGCTTGCGCCGCTTCGAAAACAAAGGCGGCCTGAGTACCACTGACGCGTTGCCGCTCGGCCAGTACGTACCGGGCAGCATGCCGGTGCAATGGGCTTTCCCGAACGGCTGGGCGCCGCTGCAGTTCATCGTGGTCGAGGGGTTATTGCGCTACGGCTACCACGAAGACGCCCGCCGCATCGCCCACAAATGGCTCAAAGGTAACCTGGACTGGTTCAACGAACACCACGTATTCCTGGAAAAATACAACGTGGTCAACCCCGAGAAGCCGCCGCAAAAGGGCGTTTATCCGAGTCAGACCGGCTTCGGCTGGACCAACGCCGTGTTCGAGCGCTTCTGCCAACAATTCGTCGACAAAGAATCATGAAAACCCTGCGTTGTAACTTTGTAAGGTACGACCCATAGAGCTCGCGAATGGGTGAAATAACAGACATGGAACCGCTGCCGTGTGCCGATAAATTGGCGTTCGAAACGCCCGAGGCCGCCCAAGCCACCGGTACCGTCAGCGAATGGCGCTACGGCAGCAAACTCAAAGTCTACAAATGCCGCTACTGCGGTTTATATCACCTGTCGACAAGTTATACTGAGTAGCATGGAAAAAAATACTCGTTTTGCAAGGCGGCGCGTCGCCGGAGCGTGAAGTGTCGTTGCGTTCTGCCGCCAATGTCGTGAAGTGGCTGCGAGCTGAGGGCTACGATGTCATGGTGGCCGATCCGGCGGATGCCGACTTCAATCTAGCGAAACTCGCCGATGACTGTGATGTAGTGCTGCCTATATTGCACGGTGCCGGCGGGGAAGACGGCGCATTGCAGACACAGCTGGAGGCCATGGGCAAGCCGTTCCTGGGTGCTGGCTCCGAAGCCTGTGAACTGACATTCGACAAAGCGCTGTACCGGGATTTCTTAGGTGAGTCCGGTATCCTGATGGCGGCCGGTGAGGTGGTAGACGCCGCCGGGTTTAAGCACTCCGAGCTTCGCGATGCGCCGTATGTACTGAAGCCGATAGCCGGGGGCTCCAGCGTCGACACAGTCATCCTGCATGACCTGGCGGATGAGCCGAGTGAGGCGTATTTCGCAGAGCTGTTTGAGCGTTACGGCGAGATGCTGCTCGAAGAACTGATTGAAGGGCAGGAGATAACGGTCGGTGTGCTGGGTGACAAAGCTCTGCCGATAATACTGATAGTGCCGCCAAGTGACGAGAACTTCGACTACGAAAACAAATATAACGGTCGTACCCAGGAAATCGTGAATCCCGAGCAGGTCTCTGCGCAAGTGCAGGAGCGAGCGCAAGACTTGACGCTTCGCCTGCACCGACTGACCGGTTGCCGGCACTTGAGCCGTAGCGACATGATCGTCACACCGGGCGGCACCTTGTACGTACTCGAAACTAATACCATGCCCGGTCTGACTGAGCAGAGTCTGCTGCCCAAGATGGCCGCCGCTAACGGCATGGACATGGCTGTGCTCGTAAAGTGTTTCGTACAGATGGCAAAGGAGTTATAATTTCTTCAGCATAGCGAGGGGTTGTAGCTCAGCTGGCTAGAGCGCGGCATTCACATTGCCGAAGTCGGGGGTTCGAGTCCCTCCAGCCCCACCATTTAGACATGCCCCATATACCTCGCACTATCGATTTGCAGTATCTACGGACTGCTTTTTGGGTGCGGCCGGCAGCGCTTGTTATCATCGCCGCAGCGGTGATAGGGGTCATCAGCCTGCAGGGCAATGCTGATGCCGCCGCCAGCGGTGATATCTTCCGTATCCAGAGCTCGATCATCTCGTACTATCACACGCATAATGCGCTGCCGCACGATATCAAAAGTCTGCAGGTCAAAGGCCTGAAGCGCGGCATAAGCAGCTATACGTACACCTATGCTGACGACCCGTTCGGGCAGAACCAGTGGGCGGACGTGTGCGCGCAGTTCGGCCACGATACCATGAATGGGGCCTACTCGGGCAGCGTCAGCAATTCGCCCGATGCCTACGCCTTCCACCGTAAAGGACGCCAGTGCTACGAGAACTCGTTCATCAAGGGGCAGGCGCAAATCTCCATCATCCCGGACTGAGGCAGCAGGTCCATAGCAATTCCTGCGTATTAGCCGTACAATACTCTCTATAACAGGGAGATCGTCATGGCTTGGGTAGTAATCGTAATTATCGTCATCGTGCTGATCATCATCGCCAATGGTGTCCGTATCATCAACCAGTACGAGCGCGGTGTCATCCTGCGGCTCGGTAAAGTGCGGGCCGAAGTAAAGCAGCCCGGCTGCGCCTGCTCATCCCTATCGTCGACCAGATGCGCAAGATCAGTATGCAGATCGTGACGCTGCCGATCGAGAGCCAGAAGATCATCACTAAAGACAATGTTTCGATAGATGTCTCCGCGGTGGCGTACTACCAGGTGGTAGATCCCATCAAAGCCGTGGTGGAGATCCAGAACGTGGTCAGCGCTACTTACCAGATCGCACAGACCACCGTCCGTAATATCGTCGGCCAGAGCTCGCTCGACGAAGTATTGAGTGAGACGACCGCTATTAATGCCAAGATCAAGGATGTGCTGGAAGCCAGCACCGAGAAGTGGGGCATCCTGGTGAGTACCGTCGAGGTCAAGGACATCCAGCTGCCCGATAGCATGCAGCGCGCCATGGCCAAGCAGGCCGAGGCCGAGCGCGAAAAGCGCGCCAAGGTCATCGCTGCCGAGGGCGAACAGCTCAGTGCCGCCAAGCTGGGCGAGGCTGCCGACATCATCGCTGCCCACCCCATCGCCCTGCAGTTGCGCAACCTGCAGGTGCTTTCTGACATCGCCGTCGAAAAGAACAGCACCATCGTCTTCCCCGCCCAGTTCATGGATACCGTCAAGTCCATCAAGGACTTCATGGGCAAGGAGCAGTAGCTCCTAGGGATGCAGCCGGCAACCATATCAACCTGTTGACATGGCTGACTGCTATAATGGCTACAGAGGAGTTATGGATATGGCGCAGATCAAGGATTATAAGGGAGCTTGGAAATGTACCCACTGGTACCCGAGCAATGACCGCGGGGCGGACGATTTTGACGAACACGAGATGAAGAGCTATTGGGATGGTGATACGCTTGTGCTCGAAAGTGTGCCTGACGACAGCAAGTCATACTTTTTCGTGCGCCTGACTATCGACGATGATATCGCTACGGGCAGCTGGCACGAAACGGCCACGGAACAAAGTGAGTACAAAGGAGCGAACTACAGCGGCTATGGCCAGCTGACGGTCGATCCGAAGACGCTACTCATGGAAGGCAAGTGGGCCGGTGCCGGGCTCGACCGCAAGTTAAGCAAGATGCGGATTTACACGGGTAGCTGGGAAATCAAGCCGGCTCAGAAGCTATAGGAAGACCACTGACTGTATGGACAAAAAGGTATGAACCTAAAGGATGATGCGGACGGACTCACCGGCCGCTGGCGTAGTTTCTATCGCTATCCGAGCGAGGGCCGAGGCGGCGAGGATTTCTGGGGCCAGCACACGCTGGTCGCGACACAGGCGGGTGACACGCTGCACTTAGAGAGTGAAGGCAGCCCCTCGCACGTGGTGATGGATCTAAGCTTAGGCTCCGGTGATATGGTGCGCGGTACTTGGCGCGAAGAGACCGATCCGGCCGGTTATTATCACGGCGAAGTATACGAAGGCACCATCGAGCTGGAGGTGGCAGAAGACGGGCAGCGCATGAACGGTACCTGGCACGGTGCGGGCCGGGATGGCAAGATAAACAGCGATATATGGGAACTAACTAGAGAAGGTGCTGAGCAGCAGAAAGTTGTGGAAGGAAAAGCCGGTGGCAAGTGAACAAGAAGTAGAACGGGCGAGTAATAGTACGCTGAACTGGCTGCGGGCCGCGGTGCTGGGCGCCAATGACGGTATCGTCAGTGTCAGCAGCATCATCCTGGGTGTGGCCGGTGCCACCAGTGCCAAGCACACCATATTCATCGCGGGGCTGGCCGGATTGGTGGCCGGTGCGTTCAGCATGGCCGTAGGCGAGTATGTGAGCGTGAGCAGCCAGCGGGACACCGAGCGGGCGTTCATCACGCGTGAGAAACGGCGCCTGCACGACAATCCGAGCCACGAGCTGGACGGACTGGCTTCGGTGTATGTGGAGAAAGGCTTGAGCGAGAAGACCGCCCGGCAAGTTGCCCGGGAGCTGACGGCCAAGGACCCGCTGGCGGCGCACTTGGAAGCCGAGCTGCAGCTGGACGAAGACGATCTGAACAATCCGGCCCAGGCCGCGCTGGCCTCGATGATCTCGTTCACCATCGGCGGGCTCATACCGCTGGTAGCCGTGCTGGTTGCCAGCCGGCACGCCCGCGTGGCGGTCACGTTCGTGGCCGTGCTGCTGGCACTCTGTGTCACCGGCTATCTGAGCGCCACCGTGGGCAACGCCTCGCGCTCGCGGGCTATCCTGCGCGTCGTCATCGGCGGCGCGATCGCCATGGCGCTCACCTACCTTGTAGGCCACTTATTCGGCACGGCGGTAAACTAGCTTACTGCTTACTAGCTTACTGCTTCGCAAGCGAAGCGGGCTATATACTGTAGCTATGGCAGCCGACGCATACATCCGCAGCGCGATCTCACAGCTCAATGCCGCCCTCACCGAACTGCAGGGTGAGATGCAAGGCATGGAGCGGGAAACGCACGAGTCCAAACAGAAGATGCAGCACGATATCGTGCGCATCGAGCAGGAGCGCAATTTCCATAACGCGGAGGCGGAACGGCAGCAGGACGAGACCCAGAAACGCGTCATCCACGCCCGTATCGACCAGCTCAACCGCCAGCACGATGACCTGAACCGCCAGATATCCCAGCTCGATGCCCAGCTGAACCAGGTGCTGCAGCGCAAAACCCAGGTCTTCAACCAGCTGCACAACCTGGCCGGCCAGGCTCGATCTCTTCATGTCCTCTCCCGACCTGCGCTAGCCCATCCCTTGTTTCCAGAGGTGTTTTACCGTAAAATACAGTGGTCTTGTTCCATGTACGGCTCTTTAGCTCAGTTGGTAGAGCAGCGGCCTGAAGAGCCGCGTGTCCCCAGTTCGAGTCTGGGAGGAGCCACCAGATTGATTTTTACCGAAGTTTTGCTACTATATTTCGGTACATGCGGGTGTAGCTCAGTTGTTTAGAGCGCGTCCTTGCCAAGGACGAGGCCAGGGTTAGAGTCCCCTCACCCGCACCAAGTTTGAAGTTTACTAACAGAGGTCGTATGACATTTACATTGATTTCGTCAATGGTCGTATGATCTCTTTTTGTTTGTTGACGGCTGTAACTGCTGCCGTCAAAGCGGCCGTCAAATAACTCAGAACAGCCGTAGGCACAGGGCTGCATACGGTCACTACCCTCCGTTATAATTCAGTGCGCAGGTTTCATTCAATGAGACTTTTTTCCAAGGACGACGCCGGGATAGTGTATGTGACGGCGAGCTTGCTGATTTATTGAAGGCTCGCGATAATGGAAGCAATGGAGTCGACGTCACATACCTACCTGCTTGCCAACCGTATCGGCGCGGAGGGTTGGCGTCGGGCAAGTGTTTTAGCAATGAAAATGCGTGGCCAGGGCCGGTAGAGGGTGAGCAGTGGCAGGACTTGAGCTACTCTCGGCCCGCTTCCAAGTGGCATACGTCCTTTTGGAAGTTCATCGGCTCGAGATTCTGGCGTACTCCTTCGCCGCTCTCCGGGATGGAGCACTAGCCGCTTGCGATGAGGTGGCTCGTACCCGACCTGACTTTGAGGCCATTGAACGGGAGTTCTCGTTTTTCCGAGATCGCCTAGACGCCTACCGGCCGTACATGTTGACCGTGATTGTGCAGATGCACCAGTGCGTAATCCGCCTGTCCCGAGCATGCCCTGCAGACGAGACTGTGCAGCTACAGTGTCAAAAGATTCTTCGCCTATCATTACCAGCAGCTCCTTATCCCAGTGCGAGAGTGCAGACACCCGACGCGATGGTTGTCTGGCGCACGAGAGCGCTACGCGCCCGTTCTGCTCGAATCGAGAAGGCATACCTCAACGAGTTGGATAAGCTATGGGGATCTGATATACGTATGCCGATCCACTGACAGCCCTTGAAAGCCGAATTTGTCTTGCCGCGTGCGCCCGGGTGCGCGTATTATAGAAAAGCATATGAATGAAGACCAACTGCACAACGCTCTGAATAAAGAACTGGCCGGCTTCTTTGGCCAGCTTGAGAGTCGATTGGGTTCTCGTATCGATATGCTGGCTGTTGAAGTTCGTGAAGGCCTCGATACCGTCAATGACACACTCGACGGCATTGCCAAGCGTCTCTCGATGACGACGACACCGAACGGGCCGCAGCCAACGCACAACTCGATCGGCACGAGTCGTGGATCGAGCAGCTTGCGAACGCTTCAAACACCAAGCTCATTCCTGAGGAATAGGCAATATAACTCGGCGCATTGCGACGCTGTACTCAATCGACACCCCGTCCAATTGCTATTGACTGACTTGGCTATATAGCTATCTTGCGACTCGTCTATTTGTTTGTTGTCCGAGGTAACTGACGGCTGAAATGACGGCAGCAGCGCCCAGCACGTTGCGCCTTATAGCGAGCACGGGCAACTCGTTTTACTTCGGTCAGGCTGGTCGGGACGGGGTCCCCTTTGGAGTTGCCAAGGACGAGGCCAGGGGTTAGAGTCCCCTCACCCGCACCAAGATGACACCTAGAAAAGCTCCCTTGATCGGGAGTTTTTTGTTTATTGATCGGTGGCTCGGTTCAACCTACGTCCGGCGAAGTAGACCCTGACGGGATGTAAAGTACCATTTTCTTGATTGAGGTGAAGGTTATAACCTTAGAATGTGATGACTAAATAGTGCTACTATGAGTAAGCTATGTCGCATGAAGTTCCACTTGTTCCCAAAGAAGACGTTACTGTATTATCAGTCGGCGACTCGCTAGAAGCGGTCGCTGTTCGTTGCTTTACTTGAAAAGCTTTAACTATCGAGTTACGACACACTGGATTGGGTTCTCGAAAAGAGTTACTCGAAATTCTCAGGCGGTAGCATCCAGACAGATCTAATGATTGTCCTGTCCTGCCATGGTACAGAAGAGGGCATCCTAGTGCCTGATGAGCCGGCCGTAGGGGGCTAATGAAATTGCAAACACCGCTAAACTGACCAATAAAACTTTTGTTAATCTAGGTTGCCTGACAGGTTCACCAGAGTTTGTACAAGCTTTCAAAAATGCTGGAGTTAAAGCTTACATTGCTCCCGTAGATTACCCTGAAGGCAAAGCGGTAATCGGGGTTTATATCTAACTTATTCCTATTGCTAGTATCGGAGATTGATCTGGAAGAAGCTGTGACTCGTGCCTCGGCGTTCGATAAAACAACTGAGCAATTTCAATTTTTTACAAATGATTAGTTTACAAAGATAGTTTTAACTTCAGCTACTATGCCGCACCAAGAGAGATATCCGGAGCGCTTTGGCGCTCTTTTTTACTGACACCTACTGGTGATCCATTGAATTCCAATAAACGATGTTTGAATGAAAGTACGCCGCACAAGACGTAAGCTACATAGTTACTGAAAACCAGCTGCTACTGCCTGAGTAGAGATGGGATTAAACTCATACGCCGCATTCAATGTCACGCTGGCCGCCATCGATCACGCCGCTGATGGTGATGGTATTCGACAGTGAGCAGGCGCCCGATTCATCTTTGATGATTATGTTCTTGCCCGGATATAACGTTGGATCCGGAAGCGTAATGGTGCGGGGTGCGGTCAGGGCTGTTATGGCTACGATGGTATCCCGGGAAGTAACGGTGTAATCGGTGTCGCTGACGCCTTGCCGGGTGGTCGTGTCCCGGCTGTCCGAGCGCCAAAGGTATGAATGGCACGCCGGACACACTGGTGCCCACCGTTCCTCCATCGCCACCGGGAGCGGCGGCTATCGTATAGATAGTAGTACCCGATGCCGATGCCGTATACGCATTGGCTGTCGGTGGGCGTAAAGACGGCGCGCAGGTTATGGCTGCCCAGCTGTCAGCACACTGGTAGTGGCCATAGCAATTTCCGCCGGTTACCGTACCCGTGCCTACGGTCGCAGCGCCATCCCTGAAAGCCACACTTCCCCGCTGCCGCCGAGGGAGTAATGGTGGCAGTCAAGGTGACCGTACTGCCGGGTGTAGCGGAACCCGGCGGGCTGATCGACAGGGTCGTGGCCGTAGAAGTCGCACCCGAGATAGTAGGCGGACCGACCGGACGGGGTGGCGGGCCCACCATAGGCAATTGGTCAGCGTTTCACCGTCGTCCAGGTTAGCTGTCCTCTGAGCTCGGCATAGGCGGTCGTAGGATCGGTAACGGCTTGCATGCTATTGATGATGCTTTCCCAGCCATCGCCAGTCGGCATATTCGACGACGCCTCCGGATAGGCCCGGGCCACCCAGGTGCTATCGGCATAGGCCTTCGGTTATCGGGGTAACCGGCAGGACTTGGATACCGATGACTTTCTCGGCCGTCGGACCGAAGAACGTTACGAAGTCAACCTTGCTGGTCCAGAGGATGCCGACGCTGCCGTGACTGTCAAACGGCGCATCATAGATAGCGTCAGGGCTCGCGATATGCCAGTATTTCTGGGCAGAACGGATTTCCTGCGCCAGTAGCAGCCGGCCAAGATCGCGGACATCGGTATTACCGGTAGCGAGCCCCCATAGATAGACACCGTACCAAGCGTTAATGGCCTCGGAGGTCGATTCCTGGTCGCGTCCGTCGCCGAACTCAAAAATACCGGCCGACCAGCTATGGCCGTCAAACCAATCCTTGTAACGGAAGCGCATGAAGTACGGATCCGTAGTCGAAGGTTGGCGATATCGCGGACCAGACTCTCGATCAGGGTCTGATTATCGGTCAGCCAGATAGTATCATTCTGGGCGACAACGGCGGCAGCATAAATCCAGTAGCCGTAGTGGAAGTGATGATCGTTATACCAGCCATTACCGAAGTCCGCCCCGCTATTGGCCAGCCCGTTTGGTACTGACCAGTCCGCCCCAGACCGTGTCGTAGAGGAGCGGATTTTGGTAAGTGCCATTGAGCCAATCGGTGATGGTCGTTTTAAGGCTGCTGAGAATCGTGTCGGCACTGGCGGTATCGCCGACGGCTTGCGCGATAAGCACCATCCGTGCCTGTTTAGCGACAGCTTTGCCGGTATAGTACGGATCGACGCCGGTCGGTACGTTATTAGTATTGAGATTGGTGACATCCGGCGTGAACGTTTTATCGGTGGTTAGCGCGCTCTGTATATCGTTGATGGCGGCAGCAGCGATTGCCGTCGGCGCTTGCCAGCTGATAGTGGTAAGCGTCTCGCTCAGCGTCCAGCTGCCGGCCTGGATGGCTCGCATCGTACCCTTCATGCCCCGGATACTTAAACTCTGGTAGGTCGGCGAGACTAGGATGTCCTGGTGATGCGGCAGGGCAAAGACTAACGGCGTGCCGCTCGCAGCAGTAAAGGTGAACGTCATCGTTGCCGTGTTACCGCTGAATGTGGCATCTACGCTGCCGCCGGTCAGCACACTGCCGGCGCAGGCATCGTAGACCGTTTCATCGCCTGAATTCAACAATACGGCAACTTGCAGGCTACCGGTATAGGGAGCCGTGGCAGTCATGCCGCTGGAGGTAAAGGTAATACTCAGAGAGCTTGTCGCATAAATCAGCCAAGTCTGGCCGTTGTTCATGGTCACTTTAAACTTGGTGCCCGTTACGGTACCAAGACTGCCGCCGTTGACGCCTCAGCAGCGCATGGATAGTGTTGAGGACCGGCGTGACACCGCTGTAGATAGCCGAGTTGAAGGCTTGTCCTCTGACGAGATTGATCACCATGTTACCGCCGGCGGCAGTATATTTCAGCTGCACGCTCAGATCGTCATAGTCCATGATCGCCCGCGCCATCACCGTTTCGCTCATTTCAAGCGTGATATTCTTGACTGCCGGGTTGAGCAGTACGTCGGTAGAAGTCACCGTACGTATCGGATAGGTAACCATGATTCCTTTGGCAAGCGCCTTCTGGATATAGGGGAGCGTCGAGACCGTCTGGCCGCCCGTGCCGACCAGGAAGTTTTCCCACCATATATTGGTCGGTATCTTTTTGGTGGCCGAGTAGGTAAAAAAGGTGATCGGGGGCTGCGGATGAGCCGCGTGCGTAAACGGCGGCGCAACCGTCGAGATGGCAGAGTTAAAGGCCATGACGTCTTATTCCTCTCCGTGCCCGCTGCTCCATGAGTCTGCTCTCCCCTTGTTACGTCGAAATTATGTACCAGCCACTGCCGCCCGCTATACAACCGGACGCTGGCAAACGGAGTCGACAATACATAGTTCGTACCGCCGTCGATCGTACCGATGATAGTGATGGTATTGGTCAGCGAACATGCGCCCGACTCGTCCTTGATCGTCAGCACCCTTGCCCAGATTGGCACTGGCACTCGGCAGTGTAACACTGCGGGCAGCGCTGAGTGTCGTCAGTGCTATGATGCTGTCACTGGACGCCGCGTTGTAGTTGGTGTCATTGATACCGCTGCGGACAGTAGTGTCAGGCGGACCGTAACTGAGCGCTACATACGGAACCGCATTGGCGTTTGAGCCGTTCACGACACTGCCCAGATTGCCCGGCGCAGCAGTGATCGTATAACTCACGACGCCTCGACGACGAAGCCGTGTAGGCGGCATTATTACTTGGCGTAAAGTTAACTTTGAGCGAGTGACCGCCGGCAACCAGCGTCGTCGTGATAACCGTGGCGGTACCGTTGCTGACAGTCGCGGTACCGATGGTGTTCGTACCGTCTAAGAATGTCATGCTGCCGGCCGCTGCCGGTGAGACGGTGCCGGTAAGCGTTACGGCACTGCCGGCCGTAGTAGTCGAACTCGGCGAGGCGCTTAAGGCGGTAGTCGTGACGGTAGCACCCGGCGCACCGCTGCTGGTGATCGTATAGCTGACTGCCGGCGAGGTCGAAGCGTAGTAGCTGGACGGGCTGCTCGGTGCGAAACTGGCGGTCCAACGTGTAGCTGCCAACGACCAGCGTAGAGATATTGAGCGTCGCGGTACCGCCGCTGACTGCTCCGCTGCCGATGTTGGTCGCCCCCGCATAGAAATACATGGTGCCGGCAACAGCCGGGTTGACACTGGCCGTCAACGTCACCGTAGCGCCGACTGCCGCGGTCGCGTTCGGGCTGGCGCTGAGCGTCGTGGTGGTCAGGGCGGTTGAAGGAGCGGTAGGTGTCGGCCGGGTCGCAATCCACCACAACATGTTGGTCTTGGACGTGCCATCTATGTCCCAGTCGCCGCTATTGGCAGAGGTAGGTGTCGTGGTGAGGGCCGTGGTAGCACTCCAGGCGGCCGACGGGTTGTTGATAGCTTCGACGCCGAGGCGTATAGCCAAGCCAGGAAGTGAGGCGGTACCGGAAGTTGCCAGGGTACTTAAATTGGCGCTATACATCTCACTTGCCCAGACCGATTCGAGCAAGGTCTCACTCATGGGCGTAAAAGGGATGCATTGGATAAGGTTGATGCAGTCATGCGCCCGCACTGAACCAGGTGGTGTAGTCTGATTTATTCTGCCACAAGATGCCGACTGTTTTCTTGGCTTTGAAATCTTCCGGATAAATGGAGCTGCTGGAAGGCATGTGGTAATACTTCTGCGCCGAACGCGTTTCCTGGGCCAGTAAAAGCCTGCCCAAGTTCGTGATGTCGGTGTTGCTGCTGGCGAGGCCCCACAGGTATAGGCCGTACCAGGCGTTGATAGCTTCACCGGTAGACTCTTGGTTGCGACCATCGTTAAACGGATACAGTCCGGCTGCCCAGGAGTGGGCCCTCGTACCAGTCGATCATCCGGAACTTCACGAAGTAGGTATCGCTGGCGGAGGGATTGACGACATCACGGACGAGCTCGTTCACGGTACTTTGGTAGGTTGACAGCCAGGCGCCGTCGTATTTGGCGATGACAGCAGCGGCATAGATGATGTACCCCCAGTGGAAGTGGTGATCGTTGTATTCGCCGTTGCCAAAGTCGGCTCCCGAGTCGTTCATACCATCGTTGGTACAGATACCGCCCCCAGGTGGTATCGTATTTCAGCACATCTTCGTTGGAGGCGGCCATCCACGGATTTACGGCGGCCTTCATGTTTGTCAGGATACTGTTGCGGGAGCTGGTTTCGGCCAAGCGCGTCGGCAATCAGGACCAAGCGGGCCATCTTGGCGATTTGCTTGCCGAAAGTATACGGATCATTGGCACTGGCCGTATACGTCTTATCGGTATTGAGCGCCGTCTGGATCGTACTCGTCTTGGTCGGATCGATGGCCCGTCGGTGCTTGCCAGGTCATGGTGGTCAGGGCCTCGCTCATGGTCCACGTAGTGCCGACCGTTCCTTTGACGATGCCGCGCAGCGTTAAGAAGGTGAGGTTGACGTAGGTCGGCGAAACAAGGTTGTCCTGGTGGTGCGGCAAACTGAACATCAGCAGCGAGCCGCTGCCGGTCGTTGTGAAGGTGAACGTCTTGGTAGCAATATTAGAAGCAAACGTCGCATTCACGCTGCCGCCGGTCGGTATGCAGCTTGCATACGTGTCGTACAGCGTCTCACTGGTACTGTCGCCCATTTGGGCTACTCGCAGCGAGCCGGTAAAAGTCGTGGCTGCAGCCAGCGTGTAATGGGTGACCTGGCCGGAATTCGGGTCGTTGACCACGATGCTGCCCGGCGTCAGAGTGATGCTGCTAGTGGCATAGAGCAGCCAGGGTGTGGCCATCACTGTAAACGATTTTGAATTTGGTACCGCTCACGGTAGTCGGGGCGGAACCGTTGATGCTCGTGATGGTGTTCACCGATTGGATTTGCGGCGTCAAGCCGGCATATGTCATGGTCGTATATGCCTGTCCGCGGACGATCGGGGCAGTCATATAATGGCTGCCGTCGACGGCCCAGCGCTGCGTGACCGACAGATCATCGTACGCGGTGATGAACTTGCCGGAGATGGTCTCGACCGCATAGAAACTGATCTGCTGCACGATAGTATCGTAAACGGCTGTCGGGTCGGAACCGTTCAGGTACGTTACGCGGTCGGGGATACAGATATCGACACCGGTCGCCTGGTCGCCGGAGCAGATAGGGGAAGACGTTTATCCGTTTGTCGGCACCGGCATCCGGATACTGGGTAACCCAATCGATAAACCAATGGTTGGTTGGAAACGGCGCTGACAGGCTGCCGAAATAGCTTCCCGGTGAGCTGATCGGATTGGCACGGGATGCAAAGGTCGGAGCCGTAGTAGCGATCGGGTCGGTAAACGCCATTACATCACGCGCTCCCAGGCGCCGCTGATGTAGACATATTTGACGTATGTAGCGTAGCTATAGGTGTGCGTGAAGGTACCGTTCGTGATACTGATGCTAAAACTTCCGAAGACCGTATCGATAAACGAGAATTCAAAAACGGCATTGCTAGCCGCCGAACTGAGCGTAAAGGTTCGATTTGCGCTGAGCGTAGCCACAAACCTTGATGAGCTGGGTATCGGTACCGCTGACCAGTGTCCGGTTGCCGGAAGCATTCGTATCGTTGCTGGCCGTAAAACCGCCGGAGAGCGCACCGATTTGGCTATCAACATAGCTTTTACTAGCAACTTGGCTGGCATTGGTTGGCGTGGTAGTGGGGATAGCCGGCAGGCTGGTAAAGGTCTTTACCCCGCCGACGGTTTGCGCGTTCGTCAGGTCAACGAAGTTCTGAGTAGCACTTCCGGTGCCGCCTTGATTAACCGGCAGCGCGCTGGCGAGGTGGGTCGAGACGACTGTCGGACTGGTAGCAGTTCCGCCTAAATCGCCAGCCAGTTCGACAAGCCCGACGCTGCTGGTGGTAGCATTGGCCGCCGTCGGCGGAGCTGCCCATTTGACGCCCAGAGTTTGGGCGGAATCAGCCGTCAGCACCTGGGTATCGCTGCCGGACCGGAAGTCTCGTCGTACTGCCTGTCGCCCGAATGATGAGATCGCCCTTCGTGGTGGTCGGGTCGGCAAAGCCGGCCGCTGCGGTTTGCCACGTGGCGTTACCGCTGCCATCACTGGTCAATACTTTCCCGTTCGCCGGTGCACCACCACTCACCTGCAAACTGGGAGTGCTGACGCTGCTCGTGAATGCTTTAGCCCCGCCGATCGACTGGGCCGTCGTGAGGTCAACGAAGCTCTTGGTAGTAGACCCCGTTCCGCCCCTGCCCGACCGATAGCGGCGTCGAGAGGCCTGACAGTGAGGTGATGTCACTGTTGGCACCCGTCGCGGCCTTACCGGCGAGGGAAGCAGTCAGGCCCGAGACTTTACTTTGGGCAATGGCAGCAGAAGGTGAGACGTTCGCATCGGTGATAGTATTACCGGCAATCTTTGCGCCGGTAACCGCCCCGGCTGTAATAGTTGGCGCCGAAGCGGTGGTGCCGGCTCCCGCCAGGTCACCCCCGAGCTCGACGATACCCTTGGTGCTGGTCGTCGCATCATTGACGATTGTGAGCGTCGCGGTACCCGGTACCCAGGCGCCCGCAACCTGTGAATACGTCAAAATCTGTCCATCGGTAGGCGCGGAACCATTGAGAGTCGTGCCTTGCAGTTTTGCGACTGTAGGACTTGTCTTTGTGCCGCCCAGGTCACCGGCCAGTTGTACGGCTGTCGCGGCTAAGCCGAGATCGGTCTGCGTAGCGGCATCGAGGTCCGTAGCGGGAATACCGAACCAGGCTTCGTATAAGCCCCGGCCGCCGTAACAGCCGTTGGCAGTAAGCTACCGTCATTGTTGTGAGCAACATCCAAAAAGGCATTCAGGATATTGCCCCATTGCCCGTCATCGCCACCTGGCGTAGGAAGACGTACAGCGCTCATGCACATAGAGTACCACTTCCATAAGCATTTTAAAGGCTTGTAGGCTTTTTGTTACCATAGTGCCGGCCTATCAGTGGAGTTCAGATTACCGCAGTTGGTTTCTAATATGGATAAACTGCCTAATCAAACCGGTGCCGTCGGCGAATAAACTGCAGACAGGGTAAAATGGAGCTATGCGGAAACGTACGCGTATCTTACTCTGGGCAGCCGGCATACTGTGTGTCATCGTAGTCCTATTCCTGGCCTTGTTTATCTACGGTTATGAGGCCGGCTTCGGAGCGCCGGCTCACTCCGGCTTTACGGGCTACAAGCCCACCGTGCTGCCAAACGGCATACAAGTGACCGGTCAGACGCTGACGAGGTTCCACCAGGACGGATTGGATATATGGTCTTTCACCTATCAGCCGCGCCTAAGCTCCAGCGTGGTAACCATCTCGGAAACGTCAAAGGATAACGCCGTCCCCGATACCGCTAGTTGCCAGGGTCTGGGCGGCATCTGCAACGCGTATACGTCCCCGAAAGGTACGCCCTACGTCATCTGGTACAGCGAATACAAGGGCCAGCCGTTCGATCTACAGGTCATATGGGCCGTCGGAGCGACGCATATTACCCTCATGGCGGACGGAACGCAGGCCGTGAACTACATAAAATATGATTGGGCGGCCACGGTTGATTCGATGCAGGCCGTGAATCTGAATCACGTGCCCGTCGTGAAACGGAACGAGAGCGGTTCCGGCGGCTAATCTGGTAAAATACAAGTATGCTTACGAAGAAACTTGCGGATGGAACCGCGCACAAACTGCCGGATGATATGCGGAAGGCCATTTTGGCTGATAAGAAGATGACGGCGATGTGGGAAGATATAACGCCGCTGGCACGCAACGAGTGGATCTGCTGGACCATTACCTGCGCCAAGCCCGAGACTCGCGCCAAGCACCTGGTGGTCATGAAGGACAAGATGCACCAGGGCGAACGCCGGCCGTGCTGCTGGGTCGGCTGCATTCACCGGAGCGACAAGGCGATGAGCTCCAGCCAGAAGTGGGTGACCACCCGGCGAGCGAAGGTATGAGGAAGCTGATTGCCGCCATCAACATGACGCTCGACGGCTTCTGCAACCATACGGCGATGCGGCCGGATGACGCGCAGATGGAGCACTACAACGAGCTCTATCGTAACGCCGACTTGGATATATTCGGGCGGACGACCTTCCAGCTGATGGAAGGTTTCTGGCCGGAAATAGCGGCGAAACAGAACGACGACAAGCTATCGAATGAATTCGCGGTGCTCATCGATGACATTCCGAAGATCGTGTATTCCCGCACGCTGGATAGGGTGGAATGGAGAAACACCGAACTCAAGCATGAACTTGTAGCAGAAGACATCGTGGAGCTGAAGCAACGGGAAGGCAAGAACATCCTGGTCGGCAGCCCGAGTCTGATAGTCCAGCTGACAAACCTTGGGCTCATCGATGAGTACCAGCTCAGCGTTCACCCGACCATTCTCGGCAGCGGTCTGCCATTATTCAAGGATATCTCGGAGCGCGTCGACCTCAAGCTGCTAAGCACGAAGACATTCGGCAACGGCGCGGTACTGCTGTGCTACGAACCGGAAAAACAAGCAGCGTAGCTTAGCTTTTTTTGCAGGCGAACAGCGAGGTCATGGTCCACTGCGCGTAGGGCTTGGACTTGGAGCTGGGGACTATCGTAAAGTTGTAGCTGCCGTATTTGGGCGGATAGGCGATGGAGCCCGTGACGGTCTTGCCGTCGTAGCTATGGATAAATTCGTCTACGTTCGTGCCGGCCGGGATGGTATCGATGCCCTCCGTGGTCGCCATGTCGAAGGCCGACTCCGAGAACTTGCCGCTCACCAGCACCTTGTCGTCCTTGCGCACGGCCGCCTCGGCGCTAGCGTTTTTGGTGAGGCAGGCGGGCAGGGTACCTTGGGAATGCGCCTGGGCCACGGCGAACGATGACCCGACTGGGATGGCCGAAGGTTTCTTGTCTGATTTTTTGGCAAGCACCACGCCCACCACTACACCAGCAACGATTAGTACTGCCAGAACCGCTAAGCCAACCTTAAGCTTCATATCTGCGACCATAGTACCACGTATACTGGGAGCATGCCTCGTAAATCGCGCAAGCAACACAGTGCGGCGGAATTTGGCCTGGATGTCCTTTCGGGAGACACCGATCTGTTCCGATGGTTTTTGCTGTGCTACCTATTCGGGAAGCCGATCCAGTCCGACGTGGCTGTGGCCACATGGAGGCTCTTTGTAGATAAGAAATTAGATACGCCGTGGACTATTCTGGAGGCATCGGACCGCGAGCTGGTGGGCGTGCTGCACCGCGGTGGCTACACCCGCTACCAGCACGTGACCGCGCACGGGCTGCGGGTTTGCATGGAACGGCTCATCGATGACTACGAGGGTTCCCTGGAACTGATGCTGGAAAACAGCACTGATGAAGACGAGTTTTCCAAACGCCTGCAGCGGCTGTACGGCGTGGGTCCCAAGATAGCAGAGATCTTCATGCGCGAGGTCGAAGAGTTTTTCGCCCGACGGGTAGAGTAGCGGTCGTATACTAAACCTCAGAAGATAGTAACGTAGGAGGCAAGCAGATGGCAGTTACGGGAATCGGCGGCATACTCATTAAGGCAAAAGACCCGGCGGCACTGAACGCGTGGTACACGAAGTGTTTCGGCGTGAATAATACGGCTGTGAATTACGAACCGTGGACGCAGCAGCAGGGCCCGACCGTCTTCGGGTTCTTCCCGGCGGACAGTGATTATTTCCCGGGCGAGCAGCAAGTCATGCTGAATTTCCGCACCGATGACCTGGACGCCCTGGTTGCGCAGCTGAAAGCCGATGGCGTCGAGTTCGCCAAAGAAATCGAAACCCAGGAAGGCATCGGCCGCTTCGCCAGCATCCTCGACCCCGAAGGCAACCGCGTCGAACTCTGGGAGCCATCGGATAAATAGCTGGCAGATATATGCTATTGTATTGGCATGTCGACAGATGAACGCTCGATCGCTTGGTATAACCAAAATGCGGAGAACTATACCAATCACGTCCGCAATCCTGATGATTCCATTTATCATTCATTGTACGAAAAGCCGGCCATGTATGGTCTCCTGCCCGACCTGACCAGCAAGGCTGTACTAAGCCTGGGCTGCGGCAGCGGAGAGGATTGCAACTACTTACGGCAACAAGGCGCCAGCCGGACTGTCGGTATCGATATATCAGAAGGATTGGTAGGAATTGCGAAAAAGAGCTATCCGGAATGCGAATTCCAAGTAATGGACATGGAACATCTGGCTTTCGATGATAGCAGCTTTGATTTCACCTACTCCAGCTTAGCTATCCACTATATTGAGGACTGGCGACAAGTGTTTGCTGAAACATATCGCGTGCTCAAACCCAATAGTTACTTTCTGTTTTCGTGTAACCATCCAGTGTATTCAGCTATGGAAGTTGTAAAAGATGATGGCGATACAAGGGTGCGGGAATTGTCGCGGACGAGGACTAAACATGACGATAGCGTCAAGGTAGTCGGCGATTATATGTCTCGAAAAGCATTAATTGAAGACGGTGCGGACACCATGGCGGTCACTACTTGGCACAAATCCTTAGGTGAAATCAGCGCCGAAGCTACTGGTGCGGGTTTCATGATAGCCAACCTTGTTGAGCCACGCCCATTATCTAAAATGAAAGAGCCGTCACCAACAAATTATGAAACGCTCACGAGGATACCCTATTTTGTGATTTTTCGACTTTGGAAACCTGCAGAAGTCACTTCGTAATAAATATATTTTCCGAAAAGAGCTTAATTAAAAACAGCACCGTGAAATGCGGTGCTGGTTTTTTGTGGAACGGTTAGTTCCGGTTGAAGGTCTTGCCCGGGATACAGAGTGTTACTGAGCTAGCCTGCCGGTTGCACGTCATTCGTATCTGCTGTAGTGTTGGTTTATAACATGAGGGTTAACGATGGGACTATTCAGTAAGTTAAGGGCGAACATGAACCATGGCGGCGTAACGGTGCATGTACAAGCTCCGGATACAGTGCCGAGCAATCAAGTAATACCCGTGCAAGTCACGCTCACAGCAGACAGTCCGCAGACTGTCGCGGGCGTCAAGGTTGAGCTGAAGGCCCGCATGAAGGAACAGGGTATGACGCTGGGCAGAGGCGCCGGTGTACAGCAAAACGCCACCACCGAGCAAACCGTTGCCGTGGCCGAAAGCCATGAGCCGCTGAGCTTGAGCCCGGGCCAGCCCCAAACGGTCAGTCTGCAGCTATTCATGAGTGGCAACACTTCGGCCATGGGCGTGCTTGGCGGCCTGGGCAATACCGGCGGTGCTTTGGGCGGGGTCTTGCAATCGGCCATGGCTGCCACGCAGGCTTTCAACCATCTGGATTTCATTTACACGGTTCACGCGCATGCCGATGTGGAAGGCATCGCCCTCGATCCAAGCGATAAGCGGTCTATACAGCTTTTACCGCCGGCCGCAGCTGCTCAGCCCGCAACCACGGGGCCTGTCCAACCGACGCCGATAGCCGATCAACCGATCCAGTCCCAAGCCCCACAACAGCCCGACCCGCCGCAGCAATAGCCGAGGTATCGATTAGCCATTGCGATAATAGCTTGATTAAAAACAGCACCGCCGGGAGCGGTGCTGTTTTAGGGGCCGGAAGGTTAGTTCCAGCCGAAGGCCTGCGCGAGAATCCAGAGCGTGAACGCAATGGATATGAAGAACAGGCCTAGGCCAACCGGGCTGCCCCAGCTGAACCAGGAACCCCAGGCGCGCCAGTTTTTCATGCTGTCCTGGTGCCACTTCATCTCTTTCTCGTAGTCCTGGATACTTTTGCCTTGGTGTTGCATAAAGCTTCCTTGTTACTTGATGAGAGCTTGTCGCGTCCGGCTCGACGATATCCCGGCGGCAGCGCAAGCTTACCCATTCATCAGTGGCCATTAGCGTCCGTCCATGTCGTTCGCCGAATGAGCAGCGCATGGGTGCAGTGGGACGACCACGTTGCAGCTATTTAAGCACGAGATAACAGATATGGCAACCGGCGCGGAGGTTGCGGTGATCACCCCTCACGGTTTATGCTTATACAGATATGGAGAACCGACCGACACGTGCTCCCCGGAGCCGGGACAGTCAGATAGTGGGGCCGCAGAAGCGGGCGGTGCTGGGACCGGTGCAGCCCAGAAAACCGCTGCCGTGGGAGCCCGGCCAGAGCGCGCACACGCCGGACGGCAAGGATTCAGTACTCGAGATCTTGAAGCCGCAGTCCCGGCGGGTGACGATGTATGTCGTCGCGGCGCTGGCGCTGGTGCTGCTGGGGTTGATCATCCCCTACGCCATCAATAGCAAATCAAAACCGAAGCCCAAGGCCCAATCAAATGCCTCGACCAGTCATGCGACCGCCAAAACCGCGCCCACCGGCAATGTCCGGATGGTTCCGTTCGGCGGGGCGGCCAACGACGGCTCGTTCAAGATCCAACTGCTCGGTGTGACGCCAAACCCCACGGTAACCGGCACGCCGCCGGATACCGGCACCGAATACATAGAGGCCGATTTCCTGGTGACGTCCATCAGCGGGCGGAACACGTTGTCGTTCAACGTGTACTATATGTCGACTGAAGCACCGTCGGGCAATGCCGCCGGCAACGTAGAACTGAATACGGTGGATAATAGTGCCGGTACCACCAATCCGATCACCTTTGCCACCATACCGCCCAAGGCCGTGCAGATTCCCGGCAAAACGTCGGTGGTGCAGCCGCTCGATTTTCCGGAGAACACGTCAAACACCACGGCGACCGTCTACGCGCTGTTCGAGGTACGGCCGGGCGACAAGAGTTATATCTCGTGGCAGGAAGCCGCCGGTCCGGTGTACGAATTCCGGTATCCCGCGCCAGGCGGCTCATAGGCCGTTTGCTTTTGGGGCAGCTGCACCTATACTGAAGGTCATGGCAGAATCACGGCTACTGATGCGGGAAAAACAGGGTGCGGGATTTATCTATAAGGGACGGCGAGGGTGTGGTGCACGACGGTGCGCTCATCACGCGCATAGAGGCGCTGGCGATCCCGCCGGCTTGGACGGATGTGCAGATCGCGCGGTCGCCGCGGGCCAAGATATTGGCGCTGGGCTATGACAGTGCCGGGCGGCAGCAGGCCATTTATAACCCCACCTTTCGAGCGCGGCAGGAAAAACTGAAATTCGACCGTATCTTGCGCTTCGCCGTGGCGCTGCCCAAACTGCGCCGGCAGATCGCGCGTGACCTGAAGCGCCGGCGATTGGGCAAAGAGAAAGTGCTGGCCTGCGTGGTGAAGCTTATCGACGAGGCCTATTTCCGGGTCGGCAACGAGCGCTACGCCGAGGAGAACGACCACTATGGCATCACCACTATGCGCAGTAAGCACGTGGACGTGCACGGCGACACCGTCGTATTCGATTTTGTGGGCAAGAGCGGCAAGGAGCATGTGAAGGAGGTTACTGACCCGCAGCTGGCGACCATCATCAAACACCTGGACGAGCTGCCCGGCTACGAGATCTTCCGCTATCAGGACGAAAAAGGACATATGCACGACATCGACGCGGCCGACGTGAACGAATATATAAAGACATACATGGGCGAAGAGTTCAGTGCCAAGGATTTCCGCACCTGGGGCGGTACGCTGCTGGCGACCACGGAGCTACTGGCCAGTGAGGATGTGCACAGCAAGACGCTGCGACAAAAGCAGGTGGTGGAAGTGGTGAAGCGGGTGGCCGAGCGGCTGGGCAACACGCCGGCGGTGGCACGCAGCTCATACATAGACCCGCGGGTCATCGATGCCTACGGACACCCGCACCAGATAGCGAAGGTCAAACGGACGATGGCGCGCATGAAGCCCAAGCGCTACCTGAGCCGCGACGAGCAGGTGGTGCTGCGCATCCTGAATGCTTGATGCCGTTTTTAGGCCGTAATACGGTATAATCATCAGGTACGGCGCCTTGGCGGAGCAGTTACGCAGCGGTCTGCAAAACCGCGTAGACGGGTGCAACTCCCGTAGGTGCCTCCACAGTTTTTATATTTATGGCAGAAGTTCCATTAGTGGGTGGTGTCATACTCAATCAAGACAATTGGGCGTTTTTGTTGCACCGCAGCGACCATGATCAGTGGGAACTGCCGGGCGGCAGGATACAGGAAGGCGAAGTGGCCGTGTAGGCACTGGCCAGAAATCTGGATATGAGCTTGGGCATAGCAATCACCGGTCTGCGCAAGCTGCAACCTGATCCGTTCGAATTTGAGCAGGGTGGTGTCGAATACGGTTGTGAGTTATTCCAAGTGACCAGTTATGAGAGCCTGCTCTGGGTGGCAGAACCACTTTTGTATGATGAGAATGGGCATCACAATTTATTAGGGAAACAAATCGGAAGGATGAGCTTGTCGCCCATTACGCAATACGTGGTCGATGCGGTCGGCTCCAAAGATATACATCTGGATTGGGCGAATCCTGTACAATAAAATCATTCCGGGCGAGTGGCGGAATTGGTATACGCGGCGGACTGTATAATATAACGTATGCCTAAAAAACGATCATGGGCCGATGAGCAGCTCATATTGGCTGTTAAGGACTCCAGAAGTATACGCGCAGTCATCGTGGCGCTTGGCCTTATGCCCGCTGGTGGTAACTATGCGCAAGTGAATACCAGAATTGCTGCACTTGGCCTTGACACGACACATTTTGCAGGTAGGAGGTGGAACAAAGGCACGACCTACCATACGAAATCCCGACCTGAGCTAGAGACATTATTAGTATCGGGCAGTGCGATTCAAAGCTATAAACTAAAAAGACGCTTGTATGAAATGGGCTTGAAGAAGCCTGAATGCGAGCTTTGCGGATGGGCAGAGACCAGCTTAGATGGTAGAATTCCTGTTGAGCTGGACCACATCAATGGCAATCACTTGGACAATCGAATTGAAAATCTAAGGATTCTTTGTCCGAACTGCCACAGCCTCCAGCCTACACATCGGGGCAGAAATAAAAAGGTAGCATTACGGAAGTTAATAAACTAGCGCGGGTGTCGTAATTGGTAGCCGAGAGACACTTAAAATGTCTTGCCCGAAAAGGCGTGCGGGTTCGATTCCCGCCCCGCGCACCATACATAAGAAAGCCCTATGAAAATTTTTGTGGCCGCATCGTATTCATCGCAGGTCGATTACGATACCGGGGAAGTATTTCCGGAGTATAAAGCTTGGCTCGAAGAGCAGATTACGGCGCTGGAATCGTTCGGGCATGAGGTGTTCTGCGCGCTCCGGGCCGATCGGTACCGCATCAATGATGATGATCCGGCAAAGGCGTTCAGTCTGGACGAGGAACATATCAAGACTGCCGATGGGATGCTGGCATGTATCACCACTAAACCTTCAGTTGGCGTCCAGACCGAGATCGGCATGATGATCGCGCTCGGCAAGCCCGTCGTGCTGGCTCGTGCGGAGGACGAGGCGCTGGCATATTTCAATCAGGCAATCGTACTGGCGGGACAGGCAAAAGCATGCACGCTGCCGCTGACGGCCGATCCTTTCGCACGCTGAGACAATAGGTCTCGCCAATTTTGCAGTTTTCTGTACAATGAAATCAGACAGGAGGTAGCGGGGATGGCAGAGGAAACCGGATTTAGGAAGTGGGCGCCGCTGGTGGTGATGGCGCTGGCATTGTTCATCGTTGTATTAGATACTGTTCATCGTTGTATTAGATACAACGATTTTGAACGTGTCCATCAAGGCCGTTATCCACGACCTGCACAGTAATCTCAAAGCCATCCAGTGGGTCATCACCGGCTATAGCCTGATGCTGGCGGCATTTACCATCACCGGGGGGCCGCTTAGGCGATATCTTCGGGCGCAAGAAGATGTTCATGATCGGCGCCGTTATCTTCGGCATCGGTTCGCTGCTGGCATCTCGCGCCCATTCGGCCGCGTTCCTGATGATCAGCGTATCACTGGTAGAAGGCGTCGGCGCCAGCCTGATGCTGCCGGCCACGGCCAGTCTGCTGGTAAGCACATACCGCGGCAAGGACCGGGCGCTGGCATTCGGCGTCTACGGCGCTATCGCCGGGGCGGCAGCGACCATCGGGCCGATCGTCGGCGGCTGGCTGACCACGAACTACAGTTGGCGTTGGAATTATCTGATAAACCCGGGCGTGGCTGTGCTGGTGCTGCTGGGCTCGATGCTGGTGCACGAGGCGCACGAACGCAGCCCGCACAAGCCGAACGTACTCAGTATCATCCTGTCGGCGCTGGGGCTCGGCGGGGTGGTCTACGGCATCATCGAATCGTCCACTTACGGCTGGGTGCAGTCCAAGGCGAATTACGAGATATTCGGTTCGTCGTTCCACCTGATGGGCGTTTCCATATCCACCTACGCGATTGTCTTCGGCCTGATATTCATCGTGCTGTTCCTGTTGCAGCAGGCCAAACTGGAGGACCGGCGCAAGACGCCGCTGGTGTCCACGCAGCTGCTGCGCAACAAACAGTTCATGGCCGGGACCACGGTGCTGGCGGTGGCGGTGCTGGGGCAGTTCGGACTCATCTTCGTCTTCCCGGTGTTCCTGCAGGGCCTGCTCGGTAAGGATGCGTTCCACAGTGGCATCGCCACGTTGCCGCTGTCCATCGGAATACTGGTGTCGTCGATCGCGTCGGGAGTACTGGCCGGCAAATTCAATATCGCTCAGCGGCATCTGATCCAAGCGGGTCTGGTACTGTCGACGGCGGGCGGTGCGCTGCTGCATTTTGAAGCGACAACAACGGCCAGTGTGCTCAGCTTCATGCCCGGCCTGATCTGTTTCGGCCTGGGCTTCGGCTTCGTCATCTCGCAGCTGGCCAACCTGACGCTGTCGGCCGTGAGCGTGCAGATGGCCGGCGAAGCCAGCGGTGTCAACAATACGTTCCGGCAGATCGGTACCAGCCTTGGCCAGGCGCTTATCGGCGCGCTACTGATCGCATCGCTGACATCCCAGCTGAGCAATGATATCGCGGCAAGCAAGGTGCTTCCAGACGCCATAAAGCCGCAGGTTGCCGCTTCGGTGACTGCCAGCGCGCAGGAGTCTTGGCACGGACAGTGCCGACCCGCGGAGCAACTTGCCACCGGCGGCCGTCAAAGAAATCACCCGCATTAAAAACGACGCTATCGTTACCGGTGTGCGCACCGGTTTCGCGGGAACGGCCATCGCAACTGCGGCCGCGCTGGTGTTGAGCCTGACGCTGCCCAAACGCGCCCAGCAGCACGCCTACGAGCCGGCCGCCGCAGCGGAATAGTTGATAAACAAGGTGTACCGGTTTTTTGTTGGCTTGTCGAAAACGACAAACGAACGAGGATGGCCGGTGTCCTCTTGGACGAGATTTGATTACACCTGATTGGCGCGAATGTAGGCCAGGACCTCTTCGGCCTTGCGACGCGGCAGTAGCCCCTCCTCGACATAGAAAGCAAGCAGCTCGTCGAGCTTGAAGACTGAACGCAGCTGATAGCCGAGTTTTTCGAGCTGGGCCGCGCCGCCTTGTTGCCGGTCGACGAGCACCAGGATCTCTTCCACGTTGAGCCCGTTGCCCTGCAGGACACGGATGGCCCGCAGTTTGCTGTCGGCTTGGGTGATGAGATCATCGACCAGCAAGCATGACTCGCCGTGTTCGTAGGTACCGTCGACGAGGTCGGCGATCTCCCGGCTACCAGCGATCTTGTGCAGGTACAGCCTGGTGATCGGTAGTCCGTGACGCGTAGCAGTGCGTTCCAGCTGGTCAGCGAAAGGTTCGCCGGCATCGGGCAGCCCGACGAAGCAATCGCGGCTCCTAAAGGCCATATGGCCGAACTGTTCACCGATCCGATTCATGGTGTCATCAGAGAGCGGTCCCCGCTTGTCGGGATTGGGATGGTGCGGCGTCCGCAGGTTCAGATAGATCGGTGAGAGCGGCGCATCGGGCTGCGTGTCATGCAGTGCCAACCGGAAACCTCCGAACTTGATCGCACCGATCTCGAATAGTTCACGGGGCCAGGTCTGCTTTTTCCTCTTGCATCATGTGCTCCCTTCAGAGCATCAGGCGGCAAGTGCCGCGAGCGCGATTCCGATGGCGTGGTTCACGTCCCAGGCGGCGTACATTTCTGCGAACTTAGTCATGGCTATGCCTTGCCTTTCGGTCGAAGATGCGGCGGATTGTTAAAGACCTCCCCGTCTCTCAGGTGTTAGGAATCTCAAGTCCTGCCGAATATAGTAGAAGAAAAGCGGGTGGATTGAAACGATAAGGGGTATCTTGGGGCTTGGGGTACGGTACAATGGAGGTATGACAGAAACCGCCTGCCCGTTCTGCAATGCCGATGATCGTATCCTCAAGGAAAACGATCACGCGATTGCCATCCTGAGCAACCCGCGCAAGGTGCCCGGGCATTTCCTGGTGCTGCCCAAGCGGCATATCGAGGAGCCGTGGAAGCTGACGGCTGACGAGCTGACCGACATATTCAAGCTGATTTTCTTCATCGAAGAACGCATTCTGGGCAAGTTAGGCGAGGGTGTCGACATCCGCCAGTCATACCGGCCGTTCAAGAAAGAGGATGCCATCAAGAAAACGCATGTGTTGTTCCACGTGATTCCGCGCTACCAGGACGACTACATCTTCACCGTCTCGGAAAAGTTCGAAAGAGATCTCTATGTGCCGCTCGATGACCTTGAACGCAAAGAAGTCGAAAAACTCCTGAAATAAGATGGCCGTACGAAGTGCCGGGTTATTAGTCTATCGCCGCAGCAAAGAACTCGAGGTCTTGCTGGTGCATCCGGGCGGTCCTTTTTGGGCTAAGAAGGATGTTTGGTCGATACCAAAGGGCGAAACAGAGGAAGATGAAGACCTGCAGGCGGCAGCTATCCGGGAATTTCGGGAAGAGCTGAGTGTTGATGTACCGGAAGGGACGCATACCGGGCTGGGCTCGGCAAAACAGGGCAGCAAAACGAACTACATTTGGGCAGTTGAAGGCTATCCGGATATTCGCGGCTTCGTTTCGAACACGTTCACTATGGAATGGCCCGCCAAAGTCCGGCCAGCAGCAGGAGTTCCCTGAAAATAGCCGTGCTGCCTGGTTCTCAATTAACGAAGCCAGGCAAAAAGTATTCAAAGCTCAGCAGATTTTCTTCGACCGGTTGGCGGAAGAGCTGCATTTTGAGCTCGACGAACCGCCGGAACAACAATCTCTGTTATAATATTTTTCAATGAAGGCTATGATTCGTTTTGCGATGGCTATGATGCCCCTGCGGGCATAACTTTTCTTTTCTCGAATGTATTAAATTTTTTCAAAATTGTCATTCCCGACTCAATCGGGAACCCATTCCCAACAGAACAAGGATAGATTCCCGCCTGCGCGGGAATGACGGTGGAGGAAACAAGCCTAAACAGGTACAATACTACAGATGAACTATTATGTGACAACCTCTATTCCCTATGTGAACGGTGAACCGCACATCGGCTTCGCCATGGAGCTGATCATGGGCGACGTGCTTGCCCGGGCAGCCCGCGCCCGCGGCGACCATGTGATCTTCTGTACCGGCACCGACGAGCACGGCACCAAGGTTGCGCAGAAGGCCGAGGAGCTCGGCAAGACGCCGCAAGCTTATGTCGATGAGATCTCTGCCAAATTCCGCGAGCTCGGCAAACTGTTGAACGTGCAGCCCGACCGCTTTATCCGCACCACCGACAAAGGCCACATGCAGCGGGCCCAGCTGATCTGGAAGGCACTAGAAAAGGACATCTACAAGGCCAAATACACCGGCTGGTACGACGTGCGGCAAGAAGAATTTGTGCCCGAAAGCCACGCCGACCCGGAGCGCATGAAGCCGGAGCACCCGCAGGCCTACCAGAAGCTCGAGGAAGAGAACTACTTCTTCCGGCTCAGTAACTACAACGAGCAGATCCTGAAGGCCATCGAGAGCGACCAGCTACAGATCGTGCCGAAGACTCGCCGTAACGAGATCATCAGCCTGCTGCACGAAGGACTCGAGGACATCAGCATCTCGCGGCCCAGCAACAAGCTGGACTGGGGCGTGCCCGTCCCAGGCGACAAGAAGCAGGTGATGTACGTGTGGTTCGAAGCGCTCATGAACTATCTAACGGTGCTCGGCTACCCGGAACACGACGACTACAAGAAGTTCTGGCCGGCCAACGTGCAGATCGTGGGCAAGGACATCACCCGTTTCCACGCGGCCATCTGGCCGGCGATGCTGATGGGCATCGGCGCGCCACTGCCGAAACAGATATACGTACATGGGTTCGTGAACGTAGAAGGCGAGAAGATGAGCAAATCCGTCGGCAACGTCATCGCGCCGGCCGACATCGTCAAGAAATATGGCGCCGACGCCTTCCGCTACTACTTCCTAAGGCACGTGCCGAGCTATGACGACGGCCCGGAAACGTTCGAGGCGGCTTACAACAATGAGCTGGCCAACGAACTCGGCAACGCCGTGCAGCGCACGGTGGCCATGATTTTGAAATACCAGCATGGCCTGATCGGCGACATGCCGGAAGCCGAGCACGACACCGGTGCCTACCAGAAGCTCTCGCGGCCTGCCACTTCGACCGGGCGCTGGACCACGTGTGGGACCAGGTGCGCGGCGTGAACCAGTACATCGACCAGGAGAAGCCATGGGTCATTGCCAAGGATGGCGATGAGGACCATCTGCGCGAAGTCTTGGCCGCTCAAGCCGGCGACCTGCTCGAGATCGCAGGCCTGCTGGAACCATTCTTGCCCGATACAGCAGCCAAGATACAAAGCGTGTTTAAGACCGGTATCGTGAAGCCGCTGAAGACCACGCTGTTCCCTCGGCTCGAAGACGCAACCAAGGAGTAGAGACCATGGAACTGTTCGACACGCACTGCCACGCGCATGAGATGGTGGAGAAGCTGACGCCGGTGTATGACAAATGGCACAGCGACGGCGCTGAGCGTACGCCCGAGTCGGTGATCGCTGCCGCCCGCGAGGCAGGCGTGACGCGGATGCTGAATATCGGTACGACGCTGGCTGACAGCCAGCTGGCCATCCGTTTCGCGGCCCAGCGCGACGGCCAGTGGGCTTCCGTCGGCATCCACCCGCACGAGGCATCCGACCACCTCTCGACCGAAGTGAAAACACAGTTCGCCAACCTTCTACGGGTCGGACCCATAGAGTCTAAAATCATCGCGGTGGGGGAGTGCGGATTGGACTATTTCTATACGCATTCGCCCCGCGAAGATCAAATCAAGCTGCTCAAGTTTCAGATAGAGCTGGCGCTCGAGCACGATCTGCCGCTCAGTTTCCATGTGCCGTGAAGCTTTTGACGATTTCTGGCCTATCCTCGAGAGCTACCGGGGTGCGAATATCAGGGGTGTGCTGCACAGTTTTACCGATAATACTGCTAATCTGGAGCGGGCTGCCAAGCATGGTTTATATTTTGGCGTGAACGGCATAGCCACTTTTGCCAAAAATGAGGCTCAGCTTGTGATATATCGCACAATTCCACAACATTTACTCCTGTTAGAAACAGACGCTCCCTTCTTGACGCCAGTACCGTTTCGTGGTAAAGTGTGTGAGTCAAAACACGTGCGTACTACGGGCCGAATACTTGGCCGCCTCCGTGGTGAGAATCTCGAAGACACCGCAGCCTATACGACTGCCAACGCGCGCGCTTTGTTCCGGGTGTAACACTATGCAACACAGTAAAGACTATCCAGAGAAACCGTCAGAAAGCGCCCGCGCGCCTGAATAGCTTCGAATACGAAGCCAATGGGATGCGCGATTCTTTGTTGCAGCGTGCGGGACAATATTATTACCACATCATACAGACGAGCTATGGTTCGGAAGCATATGCCGAGATGGCCGTGGTATGGCAGGCACCGGCGCAGAGAGAGCCTCAGCAGCGAGCAGTTGGCGAGAAAGTAATCAGCATGGAGCAGCGCAACCCTGCACCTGCGCGGGAAGACAAGATCGACCTATACGCACCCGACGTGGGCCGGCGGCGGTTACATCGAGGAAATGCGGGCGGACGCGGCCATCGCCGAACAAGATACCCCGGGCGTTACGAACGTTATCAGCCTGGATGCTGCCCGTCAGAAACGGGAGGCGGGCGTACCTACGCTGGACATAGCCGCTATACGCCAGCACATCCAGAACATCCAGAACGGCCCGGAGCAGCCTCTGCAGCAACCCACGATCTCATATGAGGAAGCGGCATGATAAAGAAAATCTTCGGTGTCATCCTGCCCAAAGATACCGCTGCGGCTCGGGAAAAAAGCCTACCGCGATGCTATCCGCGAGGAAGCCAAGGTGGGCGGCCGGCTGTTCGGTCCGGTTGCCAAAGGTGGCCGGCGCGAGTTTTTCTGCCTGGACGAACACACTTGGGTCTGGCACGAAGAGTGGACCGATGCCAGCGGCGTCCGCCGTGTGCTGACCACTCGGTACGATGTGCGGCCGCACGGTATCTACAAGGCGCAGGACGGCCAACCGTACCAACCGCTGGGCTACGACGAAGCTATCCGTCTGGGACAGGCTATTTACCGCTATACCGCCGAGGTTAGTGCCGAGCGGGCACCTCTGATGGCTGCAGCTGCCTAAGGTATAATCTTTCGTATGATCTATCTGGACCACGCGGCGGCGACGCCCGCTTGATGCGCAAGTGCTGGCGGCTATGCAGCCGTATTTTTTCGGAGCGGTTTTATAACCCGTCGGCCAACTATATGGCGGCCCAGGAACACGCCGGGAGCTGGAGCAGGCCCGGGCCGATGTGGCCGGGTACTGGGCGCAAAGGCGAGTGAGATTATCTTCACGGCCGGGGGGACCGAATCTGACAACTTAGCGATTACCGGCGTCATGATGCAATATCCGGACGCCAATGTGGTAGTGAGCGGCATCGAGCACGACGCCGTGCTGGAGCCGGCGCGGCAATTTAATTGCTCCGTTGCGCTGACGACAGTGCAGGGGATGGTGGATCTGGCCGATCTGGAGGCCAAGATCGACGACCGAACCGTGCTGGTAAGCGTGATGTACGCCAACAACGAAGTCGGTACCATCCAGCCCATCCGCCAGATTTCCCAACGTATCCGCACTATCCGTGATGCCCGTCGAAAAGCAGGCAACACGCTGCCGCTGTATCTGCACACCGATGCCTGCCAGGCCGCGAACTACCTGGACCTGCATGTTGCCCGGCTGGGCGTGGACCTGATGACGCTGAACGGCGGCAAGATGTACGGACCGAAGCAGAGCGGTGTCCTGTATGTCTCGAGCAAAGTAAGCCTGCAGCCGATCATCCGCGGCGGCGGCCAGGAACGGAACCTGCGCAGCGGCACCGAGAACGTGGCGGCCTGCATAGGTTTCGCGAAAGCGCTGCAACTGGCGCAAGCCAAGCGGCAGGATGAAGCAAAACGTTGGGTGAAATCCAGGCCGCCGTGTGTTTCAGTACATCGAAGAAAAACTGCCGGGTGCCGATCATCAACGGTTCGCAGAAACACCGCCTGCCCAACAACATCCATCTGACGCTGCCCGGCGGGACAACGAACGGCTGCTGGTGGAGCTGGACGAACGCGGCATCCTGGCGGCGGCCGGCTCGGCCTGCAGCGCTTCCGACGACGAGCCGAGCCATGTCCTCCGTGCCATGGGGCATATCAGATGCGGATGCCCGGGCCAGCTTGCGTATCACTATGGGCCAGAGGCAGCACGAGCGGACGATCTCAAAATTCTCGTCAAAACCTTAGCCGAGTTGACGTTGTAAAATTGTGAGGTACGACCCATAGAAAGGTCGGAAAGCATTAGGGGTTTGTCAGATGGCGGAAAATAAGCATTTGCGCTATACTGAAACGCAGATAACGTAGCAGTTTTAGGTCCTAGACGAAAACGAGAGACAAAGAGCAATGAAACCCGGGAAAATCGCCCTCCGCGCAGCATTCGGCATGGTGCTGCTGGTGGGTTTCGCCGGCTCAGCCGCCTCTGCTGCGACCTCAAGTAAATCAAGCACGACGGCCCAGCAGGCCGCGGTGACCGGCGGCGGCCAGCGTGCAGGGGCTATGCTTCTGCCAGCGTGCTGGCCCGAAGGCACTATCGTGGAACTGACGGGTGCAAAAGCCAATACGGTTGATCCGGCGACCCAGGCCAAAGCCCAACAGATGTACGGCGTAGTGGTTGACCCGCACCAGCTGTCATTGACCATCTCGGATTCCAGCCTGAGCAACGAGGCCTACGTGGCTACCTCCGGGACGTATGAGGTACTCGTAAGTACCCAGGCCGGAGCCATCCAAGGAAGGCGACTATGTGACCATGTCGTCTATCGACGGCGTGGCCATGGACGCCGGTACGAGCGGGACGACGGTGTTCGGCCGGGCGGCGGGGCAACTTCGACGGTAAGAGCAACAGCATCGACACGGCCACCCTCAAAAACAGCGCCGGTGCGACGCAGAGCGTCAACCTGGGGCTGGTCCCGTGGCCATCAACATCCAGCGCAACCCGGACGAGATCAGCACCAAGGCGAACCTGCCGAAGGCGCTGCAGCGCATCGGCCAGGCAGTGGCTGAGAAGCCGATCGGCCCGCTGCGCATCTACCTCAGCATCGCCATCACCGGCCTGTGCGTCATCGTGGCGCTGGTAGTGCTCTATTCGGGTATCCGCAACAGCGTCATCAGCATCGGCCGTAATCCTTTGAGCAAAAAGTCGATTTTCCGGGGTTGCTCGAGATCGTCCTGACGGCCTTCCTGATTTTAATTATCGGTCTGTTTGCGGTATATTTACTACTGAAGCTATGAGGTGGGAACAGGGGATGGGTACTCGATGACAATTTGGTGGCTGATTTTCATACTGGGCTGTGCGGTATTCGCCGGTTTCGCCTGGGTCATGCTGACCTTGGGCCGGCTGCAGGGTGGCGGCAAAAACGGCCAGAAATCCATCGCCGATCTTAACAAGGCCTATACCGACATCGCCGAAGAGGACGTGACGCACCTGTTCAACGCCGAGTTCCGCGGCGAACTGCGCAACCGCGGTACCATCCGGTTCGAGAAGATCATCGACGAAAACGCCATGTTCCTGAAGCAGGATCTGGACATGACCATCTCCCAGCTGAACGAATACATGAAGAAGCAGATCGCCTTCAAGCTGGAAGAAGAGTTCGCCGCCTACGCCAAAGCCATGAAAGAGGCGCAGGAACTGGCGCTCGGCACCCTGCAGAAAACGGCCCAAGAGGTGGAGTCGCAGCGCATCGCCCTGGCCGAATCGATGCAGAAAGACGTCAGTGACCGCGAAGCGGCGCTGCTCAAGAACTACGAAGCCAACATGGCCAAGATAGTCGAACACTATGTGCTGCAGGCGCTCGGCGACCAATTCGATCTGAAGAGCCAGCTGCCCTACATCATCAAACAGCTGGAAGCCAACAAACAGGACATCATGGAGGATATGCGTTTGTGAGCGCGGCCGCCGCTACCACCTACGTCTTGCCGCCGGCCCTTATAGGAAGGGCCGATTTGGCGCGTTTGGTCCGCGAAGTCGAGGCTATCGAGAATGATTTGGAATCCCAGCGGGCCCGCAGCCGCGGCAACCCGGGGACAGCCTACCGCATGCCGACCATGAGCCGCAGCCTGAACGATTTCGTGGAAACCAACAAGATCGATCTGAATAACGACCAGGCGCGTATGCAGCTGACCGAAGCCCTGCGCACCATGAAGGATAAGGCGCCGATCATCCATATGGCGTTCGCGGTCGATGCCGACCCGGAATTCCTGCAGAAGTTGGTAGCCTGGCTGCGCCGGGAGATTCATCCGCAGGCGCTCGTCAGCGTCGGTCTGCAGCCGGCACTGGTCGGCGGGGTCTACATGCGCACGCCCAATCACGTGCACGATTTCAGCCTGCGCGCGCTGTTAAGCGACAAGCGCGGCATCATCATGCAAGAGCTCGAGGGACTGGCGTAATGGCGGCGGCCGACAAGCTGTTCGATGAGTTGGTGGGGCGCGGCAATCCGGTCGGCGAGATCATCGGCATCGACAGCTTCCTGGTGAAAGTCCGCGGCCTGCAGCCCTGCAACGTGCACGCGCTGATCCGGTTCGAGGACGGTTCTAAGGGCTACGTGCACCACATCTACGAGGACTATGTGGTGGTGATGAAGCTGGGAACCACCGTACTGCATATCGGCATGGTCTGCGTTATCCAGCACAGCGAGCTGCTGACCAAGGTCGGTAAGAACTTCATCGGCCGGGTGGTGAACGTGTTCGGCGAACCGATCGACGGCAAGGGACCGATTGAGCCGGACGACGTCTGGGAAGTGTTCCACAATGCGCCCATGCTCTATGAACGCCGGCTACTCGATACCCAGCTGGAGACGGGCATCACGGTGCTGGATATCAACTTCAGCCTGGTGCGCGGCCAGCGCATGGCGGTGCTCGGCGACGGCAAGGTCGGCAAGACCGCTATGACGACGCAGATCGCCATCAACCAGAAGAATACCGATATCACGGTCATCTACGTCCTGATCGCAAAACGTCAGAGAGACGTGGCGCAGCTGGTAGATCGGTTGGAGAAGAACGAGGCGCTGCAGAAGGCTATCATCATCGTCACCAACATGTTCGAATCGCTGGTTGTCACCTATCTGGCGCCGTATATCGGCGCGGCGCATGGTGAATATTTCTGGCAGAAGTTGGCCATGGACACGCTGGTCATCTATGACGACCTGACGAGCCATGCCCAGGCGTACCGCGAGATTTCGCTGATTGCCGGTGTCTCCCCGGGCCGTGACAGCTATCCCGGCGACATGTTTTATACGCACTCCTCTCTCGTGGAGCGGGCCGGGCGGCTGGACCGCAACGGCGCCACCCAGACCATCCTGCCTATCATCTACGCCCCGGCCGGTGATATCACCGCCTACCTGCCGACTAACGTCATGTCTATGACCGACGGCCAGTGGATTCTCGACATGGCTATATTCAAGGACACCATGCGTCCGGCTGTCAGCACGGGGCTAAGCGTGACACGCGTAGGTGGTGTCGGGCAGAACAAACGGCAGAAAGGCCTGGCTGCCACGCTGAACAAGACGCTGGCCGGCTACCGTGTGGCCGAGGAATACGCCCACTTCGGTACCGAGCTGTCGCCCGAGGCTCAGAGCGACTACGACAAAGGCAAGATGCTGTTCAAGTTGATGAACCAGGATATCGGCGAAAACTATAGTCTGAAGGACCAGCAGTTCCTGCTCGACATCGTGCTGAACTCCAAGCCCGAAGAGATCATCGACATCCCGAAGATGAAGGAGCTGGTGAAAGACTACAGTGCCAAGCTGGAAGAAGACAAAGATATGAAAGGTAACTACGACCAGTTGCGCGACGAGCTGAAGGCCCAGGTGGCCAAGGTGGATGAGAAGAAAGCCGCCGACATCGCCAAAGCCGCCGCTGCCGCCGCCAAGACTGCCGCCGCGACCGAAGCCGCCGAAAATGAGAAGAAGGCTGATGATGCCAAGGCAGATGCCAAGGCTGCCGCGGAAGCGAAGCCTGACGAAAAAGACGACAAGAAGGACGAGAAACCGGCTGAACCGGTCGCCGCAGGAGAGAAGAAGTGAAGCGACCACTTGAGATAAAAGGCGAGGAAGCCAGCATGCGCACCATCGTATCGCTCACGAGTGCGTTCGAGAGCCTTTCCAGCATGCAGATCACCAAGACTAAAAGCAAGGTACTGATAAGCAATGATTTCTTCAATGAGGTCTGGGGCATCTACAAACAGATCCGCATGGATGTGATGTTCAACTTCGGCCGCAACATCGACGAGCACCCTATCGAAAAAGAACTGCTGATCCTCATTACTGCGACCGGGGGCTTAAGCGGCGACATCGACCAGCGGCTAATCAAGAAATTCCGGCAGTATTACGATGAGGATAAGAACGACATCATCGTCATCGGTCACCACGGCGCCAGCCAGCTCGATCAGCTCAAGATCCACTACAACCAGTACTTCGATCTGCCGAAGAAGGACTACATCAACGTCGACCCGCTCATGAAGGAGATAAAGAAATACCGCAGGAGCCGGGTATTCTACCAGAATTATATCTCGCTCTCCCAGCAGGACATCAAGGACCTCGATCTGAGCGAAGTGGTGAGCAGTAAAGGTAAGATTGCCGATCTGGATACGCTGGCAGACGATATGATTACCGAAAAGACATATATCTTCGAGCCGAATGCTTACGCCGTTGCCGCGCACCTGGAAACATCCATCCTGCGGCTGACGCTCACCCAGTTTATCTATGATTCAAGGCTGGCGCAGCTAGCCAGCCGCTTCCGGGCCATGACGGCCGCCAAGGAACGCTCCATAGAGACCGCCAACGATCTGCATACCCAATACAGTCGAGCCAAGCGTGCCCTGGTGGATGTACGGCTGAAGGAAAGTCTGGCGGGCTTAAAGAAGCTGCGTGCCGGCGCGGGAGGCGGGGAATGAGCAAGGGAATCGTCCGCGTCCTCAAGGACCTTGTCATAAAGGTCCAGTTCGACGACGACATGCCGGAGCTGAACGAGATGGTGTATGTCGAGAACGCCAACAAGACACCGCTGCTGGTGAGTTCGCTGGAGCACGGCGACATGGCGGTGTGCCTGAACATCGCCGGCGACCGCACCATCCTGAAGGGCGACAAGGTGAAACCGCAGCCACCACAGCCTGGAGATCCCGGTGGGCGATGCCATGGTCGGCCGGGTGTGGGACGCGCTGGCGCGTCCCATCGACGGCAAACCGCAGCTGGAACAGTCCATGCTGGACACTATGCCGAAGCGCTCCATCTTTCGCCCGGAATTCCAGGAGACCAGCTTGCAGAACCGGCCGGACGAAATCCTGGAGACGGGCATCAAAGTGCTGGATTTCTTCACGCCGTTCGTGAAGGGCCGCAAGATCGGCATCGTCGGCGGCGCCGGCGTGGGCAAGACGGTGCTCACCATGGAGATGATCAACAACGTGGCGACCGGCTCGGGCGCGCTCAGCATCTTTGCCGGTATCGGTGAGCGCATCCGCGAGGGTCATGAACTATATAAAACACTAGAAGATAATGACTTATTGAAAACCACGGCCATGTTCTTCGGGCAGATGAACGAGAACCCGGTGCAGCGCTCACTGATAGGGCTTTCCGCCATCACCCTGGCCGAATATTTCCGCGATGACCAGAAGAAGGACATCTTGCTGTTCGCCGACAACATGTACCGCTACATCCAGGCCAAGAACGAGATGTCGACCATCATCGACCAGACGCCGGCCGAGGGCGGCTACCAGCCGACCATCTTCAGCGATGTGAAGGCGCTGCAGGACCGCCTGACTACCAACGCTAACGGCTCCATTACGGCACTGCAGACCATTTATGTGCCGGCCGATGATCTTTCCGACCCGGCGGTGCAGATGATCCAGCACGAACTGGACAGTATCATCGTGCTGTCCCGTGCCGTGGCCGCGCAGGGTATCCGTCCGTCTGTCGATATCGGCGCTTCGTCATCGTCGCTGATGACGCCCGAGATCGTCGGCGAACGCCACTATATGCTGAACACCCGCGTCCAGGCGATACTGCAGAAATACAACTCGCTCAAAGGCATCATCGCGATCATCGGTGAATCGGAACTTTCGACTGAGGACCGCGACGACTACAACAAGGCCAAGAAACTCATCCAGTATTTCTCCCAGCAGTTCAACGTCATGGAAAAGATGACCGGCATACCTGGCGAACACCACACCCGCGAAGATACTCTGAACGGTATCGAGGAGATCATCGTCTGATGGCGGACGAAACGAAAACCGATCAGCCGCATACCGATGCCAGTACCGGCGATGTCGTGCACGAGACGGCACCGGGCGAGGAGAAACGTTCCTCCGGTGACGGCAAGCCCACCATGGCCATCAAGGTCTACGCGCCGTTCAAGGTCTACTACGAAGGCGACGGTCTTAGTATTACCGCGGTGAACGAGACGGGCCCGTTCGATATCCTGCCGCACCACCACAATTTCCTGTGTATGCTGGTGCCGTGCACGCTTATCATCAAGACGCCGTACGACGTCAAAGAAGTAAAGATCTCGCGCGCGCTCATGCACGTCAAGGCCGAGAAAGTTACCGTCTTTGTTGATGTGTAATCCACAAGACCCGTTCCGGGTTTCTCACCTTACCCCACGAAACGGGGTTTCGCGGGCTACCCTTCCCGACCATACTCGGACGCACAGTGCCTCGTTAGGCTTTCCTCCCGGGTTCCGGCCTTTTGGAGCTCACCCGGCTCAGCCGTTCGTGCTTCTGACAACTTCTCTGAACGTCAGTGAAGAGCCGGAGGAGTTGTTTGAGCGACTGCCCAGGAGCGAGTTCTCCGGAGGGTTGTCAGCAAGTACAACAGCTGACCGAGCGAGCGGAATAGGGCCGGATGGTTTTGGTTACTTTTGACACTCAAAAGTGACAGGAGAAAGGTGATGAGATGGAAAGAAGGTAGCTCCTGGAGTAGGGCTCCAAGGATGGATTCCCGCCGGAGTTTACCCTGAACTTGATTCAGGGCGGGAATCAAAATCTAGTCGGTGACGAAGTAATCGTAGGCCAGCACGGCGTTGCCGGGCGGGATGTTATCGGAGCACACGCTGAAGCCGGTGTTGGAGCGATCGACATAGAACTGGGTCTGGCCGGCGGCCGTGCCGATGGGCGTGATGACGACATGCGCCGTACCGGTGAAAGGCTTATTGAACGTGAGCGAGACCATGCAGCCGCTTGAGGGCCCGCTGCCGGTATTGATGTTGATGGTACCGGCGGTATCGCTGCCGTTGATGGACGCGCTGCCGCCGGATCCCAGCACGCCGGCATCGATGGTGCGGCTCGGTGAGGCCCCGGTGAAGGCCAGATGGTTCGGGACATCAAGCGTAGCGTTGCCGCTCATGATAAGTTTGGTGACGGTGATCTGCCCGGCCGTCACCGCACCGCTGAACGCAGTCGTGCCGCCCACGTTCAGGTCGTTCTGGATGGTCACGGTGCCCTGGAACGTCGAGCCGTTCGCTACCTGCAGGCTGTTTACCTGCGTATTCTGCAGGTTCGTAGCGCCCGAGACGGTCAGGCTGGGGACGGACAGCGTGCTACCGAGCTGGATGGTGCCGGCCACGTTCAGGTTGCTGCGCACCAGCACTTGTCCCGAAAACACGGCGTTGCCCTGCACGGTCAGCGTCTGACCGCTGTCACCGACGGTGGCATCGGAGTTGGCCAGCTGCTTCAGGGCATCTGCGGTCAGGGTCTGACTCTGCGTGGTCGGTGCCTTGGGCGTCTTTTTGCTGTTCAGGTACGCGACGGCGCTGACGGCGCCGGCCACTACGAGTATCAGCAGGAACAGCAACAGGTAGACGTTGAAACGCCGGAAGAATTTCTTGAGCGGATTGAGCTTCTTGGGCGGCTTGCCGTCGGGTCCGAGACCGTCGGCCGGCGCTTCTATGGGCTGCTCTTTGGCCAGCTCTTCATTGGTCTTTTCCAAAGCATCTTGCGGCGCCGTCTGCGGGGAGGCAGGCGCGGCTTCTGCGGCTTCTGGTTTTTTATCTTCCATATTTGGTTTAGATAGCGGTCGTCTCTATATTAGTATGCTTATAGTAATACTACCAGATTCCGCCTATGGTTGCCAGAGGTAAGCGTGAACGGTTTGTCTTTCGGCCGGAATGCTATCATACTGTATCTACACGCTATGCGACAGCAAAAATCTAAAGGGTATGGATTGGTGGCGGTACTGGGGCTGCTGATGGCACTGGCCTCGGGCGGTACCGCTTGGGCAGCACAGTCGTCTTCGCCGCACTACGAGGTGAACGAGACGCAGTTCGGTGCCGGCTCGTCGGAGAATGATTGTTCGACCAGCTACTGCGCCAAGACATCGGCCGGCGACACGGTGGATGGCAGCGCCAGCAGCAACAATTACTCGGCTCAATTCGGCTTCAATACCAGCTCGGATCCGGAGCTTGAGGTGATCGTCGGCGGCGGCACGCAGAATATGGGTACGCTCCAGACGACCACCACCGGTACCGCGACCAATACCATCTCGGTGCTGAGCTACCTTAGCAACGGCTATACGCTGCAGATTACCGGTGCGGCGCCAAACCAGGGCACGCACACGCTCACCACGCTCACCACCCCCAGTACCTCGCAGCCGGGTTCGGAGCAGTTCGGCATCAACCTGGTCGCTAATACGACGCCGGGCATCGGCACGGACCCGACCAAGGCGCCTTCGGGCAGCTCCGCCATCAGCAACGTGGAGTCGGACTATGCTACCGCCAATCTGTTCAAGTACGTTGATGGCGACGTGGTGGCGCAGAGCCTGGTCAGTAACGGCGAGACCGACTACACCATGTCTATGGTCATCAACGTCTCCAATGTGACTCCCGGCGGCCACTACAATGGCAACTTCTCGGCCGTAGCCGTGCCTATCTTTTGAGCCGCTCCGCTCCCGGCCTGTGGATAAAGTACTTGTGGTAATAAAAACCCCATGCTACAATCACCTCCGTACCCCATAAAAACAAAAAGATATAACAAAAAGGAGATACATACTCATGTATAAACTTAAAGAAGCGGTCAGACGCGGTTCTGCATTGCTCGGGGCGGCAGGACTGCTCGTCGGGGTCGGTTCCACCGCACTGCCGGCCTTCGCATCGGCCGACGCGCTGAACCCGCTGACGGAGCGCAGCTTGACGCTGTCGAGCTCCAGCCCGGGCTGGTCATACACCGACGGTTCGGGCAACAGCACCTACGCGCCGCCGAACAGCGGTGCCAACGGCCAGAAGACCGGTAACTATTTCAGCTTCAAGGTGAGTACGAACAGCACTAATTCTGGTCCAGGTGCAACAAATGCCCCGATTAAAGCCATGTCATTCCAGTACTGCACCACATCAGCCGGTAACTGTGCGGGACCTGGTGATGACGTGGGTGATCCGGCTACCGGTAATGACGATAGCAGTCACTCCGACCTTAACGTCAATTACCCAAGCCCGGCGGAAATTGGTACCGCTGCTGACACCGGTACTATTACCGTAACGAGCGGCAGCTCCGATGTTACGGGTACTGGCACGCACTTTAAGACTGAACTGGCGGATGGCAGCACCATCGTGACCGTTGGCGGTCACGCTTACGTGGTCCAGTCAATAGCCAGTAACACTGACTTAACACTTACTGCTAACGCAGGCGTAACCGAGGACGGCGGCGGGAGCGGCGTAACGTTCTCGACCGACGGTTTTGCTACGGTCGTTAATTCATCGACCGGTGCGGTCAAAGCCGTACCGGGCTACACCGACGAAAACCCGAAGTATCAGGCTCAGGGCGGCGCTGGTGACCTAGCTGAAGCTGCCCAGCACGTTGCCGGTAACTTCATCGTCATGTACGACAACGCTGGCACATGGACGCTAAGTTCTGGCTGGACAGCGACTACCTCCGACCAAGAGGAAACTCCTACCTCCGGCAAGCAGAACACGATCATCCTGCAGAACTCAACCGGGCTTGGATTTGCCGAGCGGCGCCGCGGTGAAGGTACTCTTCTTTGCGACGAGCACCAATTACATCACCAACCCGGGCGCAAGTTACTACTTCGTCAAGATCAACACTTTCAAAGCCTTTCCTGCCCTTTCCACAACGCCTGGTTCAGAGAATACCCTGCACGACAACCTTGACCCAGAACTGGGTGATGTCATCGACGGTGGCGTAACCGTGGCCAATGTGATGAACCAATCCATCCAGATCACTACCAAGGTGCTGGAAACCATGCAGTTCTCCGTCGGTACGGTTGACCCGGACACACTTTCAGACGCGCAGCTTACAGATTCTGGCGCTGGTGAAAGTACCCACGATAAGGCGTGCGATCCGATTTTGACGGGCATGACAGCGTCCGATGCGCAGAATGTCCTAGCGCTGGGTAGCAAGACGCAGAGAGCTCGCTAGAGACTAACACCACCTATGCGACACACTCCTATTGGCGTCTGAGTTCTAACTCTAGTGCCGGTGCCACGGTGTACTACTCCGGCCATACCCTGTCGAACACCTCTGGTGACGAAATTACGCCTATCGGTACGGTAGCAAAGGTGTCGGCGAAAGGAGCGGAACAATTCGGCCTTGCACTCGACACTACTACGTACGCGGGCGGTCACGGCTTCGACGATGCGGCCCACGGCGTTGACTACACCACTGCAGGCACCAACGAAAATGGTGCCGATAACGACGCTGCCGGTGTCGTCGCAGCTGATGCGGCTGAAGCAGTTACCCGGGAACGGGCCGCAATCAAAGGTACTGATGATTCGGTACTGACTGATCTTGGCGCAACCGGCAGCCCACCATCTGTCTTCACGGCCTTGGACAAGAGCTTCCACATGCCGAAGCTTGACCCACTGGTGCCCACGGATGGCACGAACGGTACTACGGATTACGGAGATGGTTCAGGTGCCATTACGGGTTCAACTGGCTTGGCAAAGTTTGCCTTCGACCCAATGTCCGATACCGTACCCGCGGAAATCGCAACTGAAAACGCTCAGGTCGTGGACTGTGTGACCGGCAAGATACGCTATATCGCGAACATCGCTGCCACCACTCCAGCCGGTATCTACACGACCAAAGTCAACTACATCGCAGCTCCTCAGTACTAGACCTAGCTCTAGCAAATACCACGGCACATAGCTGCCAGGACAAAAACTTAGCAAAGATCCGGACATAGCTTCCGGATCTTTTGCTATTCCCGCCCCCGTCATCCTGAGCGCAAGCGAAGGATCTATTCTATTCATACCAGTCAACCGCTAAATCATTCCAATGAGGGTTTTGAGATTCGATCAAAGAAATTTTCTTGGCTCGGAGCCAGCCTTTCAGAACCTTTTCGCGTTCAATGGCTGCCAAGGAACTATTGGTCTCTTCGAAGTAGACAAGGCGTGTCACATTGTATTTTGCCGTGAACCCTGGAATCTGTTTCTCCTTATGCTCCCACATCCTGCGCCGGAGATCGTTGGTTACCCCTATGTATAAGGTCTGCGTATGGCTGCTCGCGATGTATATGTACATAGTTTTCATAGCAGGGTATAGTAACAGATTCTTCGCTCCGCTCAGAATGACGAAGCAGAGAGATTCTTGGCGGTGCCTTGAATGACGAAGCGGGTAGGTTCTTCGCTTTACTCAGAATGACACAATGGGTAGATTCTTCGCTCCGCTCAGAATGACGGGGGGCACGAGCTTCAGAATGTTTAGCAAGTCGCTTACGGTTTAGTACAATAGAGGCATGGAACGAGTGAAGCGGCTGGGCGTCAGCCTACTGCCGCAACGGCTTATCATCGCGCAGACGGTGTTGCTGCTGGTGGCTAGCTTCATTATCTTCACGTCCCAGGCCTCGGCCGTCATACGCTTTAATGATCGTTCACTCCTGATATACAACAACACTCCTGGCATCACGACGACTTACAAGATATCGTTCACATACAACAACCTGGCGGTGCCCACGACGACCGTCGGGTCGATAGACCTGCTGTTTTGTTACGACCCGATTCCGAGCGAGCCGATTAACGCTGAGAATCCGGTGGACCATCACCCATGTGTCACGCCGACCGGGCTCGATGTGTCCCATGCCGTGCTGGCCGACCAGACGGGTGAGACCGGCTTCAGCATACTGTCGGAGACGACTAATGAGATCATCCTGACGCGTACGCCCGGAGCGGTGAATGAAACGCCATCCAGCTATACGTTCAGCAACATCGTGAACCCTAGCGATACCAGCCGGACGTTCGCTGCGCGGATGAGCGACTATGCGAGCACCGATGCGACCGGCGCCGTCATTAACCTAGGATCAATCGTGTCGGAGGTGGGGAATGGTGTCGTCCTGCAAACGCAGGTGCCGCCTATCCTGGTCTTCTGCGTCGGCCATCAGGTCTCGCAGGACTGTTCCAGCACCAGGGGCGGTAACTACACGGACTTGGGCGCTGTCGATCCGACCCAGACGCTGACGACCACCTCGCAGATGGCGGCCGGTACCAACGCCACCGGGGGTTACGTCATTACTGCGAACGGCACCACCATGGAGGCTGGCAATAATGTGATAAACGCATTGACCACGCCTACGGTCAGTGCCCCGGGCAACAGCCAGTTCGGCATCAATCTGGTAGCCAATGACACGCCGCATGTCGGCAGCGACCCGGACGGCGCGTTCACCAATGCGGTGGTTTCGACGGATTATGACACGCCGGATGAATTCATGTACCAGGACGGCGCTATCGTAGCCAGCGCGCCGAATGTCAGCCTGGTGCGGCGCTTCACCGTCAGCTACATCGTGAATACGCCGCCGGATCTGCGTGCCGGTGTATATACTACAACCCTGACTTACATATGCAGCGGCCGGTTCTGACGGTGAAGGAACGGAGGAGCATGCACGTGCTGGTATATGCTGCGGATACCGCTCGCTGCATCGCGGATGATATGGTAAAATACCGCTTATTGTTAAAGAGTAACAGCGAGAGACAAATAGCATGAAACGTACTTCCGGTTTCCTGAGTGCCGTCCTGGTGGTGTTTACAATGGTAATAAGTGCCGTTATGCCGGGATCGCCGGTATCGGCGGCTACGTCCAAAACACCGACGACTAACAGCAGCGCCGGACTGGGCATTATGCCGCGCAAGAACTATCTTATCAATCCCGGCGATTCGGTGTCGGATAAGCTGGTCATCAATAACCTCAGCCCCGATGCCGACCTGAACCTGAGCCTGCGGATGATAGACTTCACCTACACGGACCAGACAGGTTCGCCTAAGCTATACCTGGCACAGAATGCCCCGCAGACTCCTTGGTCGCTCAAGCCGTTCACTACTTTGCCAAAGACTACTGAAGTAGATGCCAGCGGCTCGAAGACGCTTAACTACAGTATCAGTATCCCCAAAAACTTAGGCGCCGGCAGCTACTACAGCGCGATCCTCTATGAAGCGACGGGCGCCAATGGTGGGAACGTGGCCCTGAACGCCTCCGGCGTGACGTTGGTGTTCGTCTCGGTCCCCGGCACGGTGAAGGAGAACCTGACACTGCAGAAGCTCGGTGCGTATAACTCGAGTGACAACGGCGCCACCGGCAGCTTCGTATACGTAGATACCAATCAGCAACCCCAGATGATAGCCTACACGCTCAAGAACACCGGCAACGTGTTCGAGAATCCGCAGGGTACCATCATCGTGAAGAATATGTTCGGCCACCAGGTGGCGACTATACCTACCAACACGGTATCTTCCCTGGCCTTGCTCGGACAGACGAGGCTATTCACTAGTTGTATCAAGACGGTGCAGCAAAAGATCCAGCTGGAAGGCGGCACCAGCACGAATACGTCCTGTACCAACCCGGGCTTGTTGCCGGGCCTGTATAGCGCCAACCTCGATGTTCTTTACGGCCAGAACGGCAACCAGACCCACGAGATTACGGCCACGGCACATTTCTGGTATCTGCCGTGGTGGTTCATCATCATCGTCCTGATCGTGTTGCTGGCCATCGCCTTCGGTATCTGGTGGCTGCAGCGCAAGATCAAGGGTATCGTCAAGGGCACGTCATACAGAGCCGGCAAGGGTATCAGCCGCCGCAAGCCCAAGAAATAGGGGTTGCATCGCCGTTTAAGGACTAGGCGCTCGCCGCCGGAACAGGTAGAATAAGCGTAAGCTATGTGGGCAAAACCGCTTTATTCCAGATACACGTCGTTTGCCGTGGCGCTCGGTGCCGTACTATTCGCGCTCGGCATGGCCGTGCCAGCTGGTGCCATTACGCCGCTGCCCGATCCGAACCCGATCCCAGGCTCCTACGGCCTGGAGGCGACCAAGACCCAGCCGGCTCCGACCACTACGGCCACGCTGGTCACGCCCAGTAACGGCTCGAACTTCACTACCTCGCCGATCACCGTCAGCGGCCTGTGTACCACTGATCTGTTAGTGCAGATCTATGACAACGGCGTGCTGGTGGGCGCGATCAACTGCGTCGGCGGCAGCTTCAGTCTGCAGGTGAGCCTGTTCACCGGCACTAACGACCTGAGCGCTACCCAGTTCGATGACCTGGAGCAAGCCAGCCCTGACAGCAACCACGTGAGCGTCACGTACAACAACGCCGACTTCTCGGCCTTCGGCGCGCTTATAACCCTTACCAGCAACTATGGCCGCCGCGCCGCCAACCCCGGCGCCACGCTTACCTGGCCGCTGCTGGTGTCCGGCGGCACCGGACCGTACGCCTTCAGTATCGACTGGGGCGACGGCACGCCGGCCCAGCTGAAGAGCCAGGCGCTGGCCGGCGAGGTCGACATCGCTCACATTTATGCCCAGTCCGGTATCTACCACGTGACGGTCAAGGTAACCGACGCGAACGGCGTCAGCGCGTTCCTGCAGCTGGTAGCCGTCGCCAACGGTACGCCTACCAACACCACCGGTACGAGCGGCACCGGTAAAACTACTACCACGACCATCACCAAAGTGCTCTGGTGGCCGGCAATCGTCTGCGTGGTGCTGCTCCTGCCGACCTATTGGCTGGGCCGCCGCAGCGAACTGGTGAGCCTGCACAAGCAGCTCGAAAAGAACATGGCCGAGTACAAAGAGCTCTAAACGGCCGGAAATCGGTGTAAAATCTGTCAAGAGGAAAATACAGGGGTGGGGCGGCGTTCTGTGGATAACTTGTCAATAGGGAAAACAGTGGTGAAGTCGGTGAACTGTGGATAACTTGTCAAGTAGAAAATACAGAAAGTCCTTGCGTACCCCTGCATAAGCATGATAAAACTGTGATGTTAACAAAAAATAAATACCGTTAAATAAAGGAAAGAACAATGAAATCTCTAAGATTTATAGACCGACGCGCAGGCTACAGTTTGGGCGCAATCGGTCTTTTGCTGGGCTTGGTGGCGCCTACGCTTGTGCCTGCTTTCGCTTCAGCGAGTACATTAACTACTAGAAGTATCGCCATGAGCGATTCCTCTGAAGGCGCGACGGGCGTAACTTATTCCGTCACATTTACCCCTTCAACTACAAGCTGGAAAGACTTAATCATCGACTGGTGTAATGCTGCCACTGGTGGTGTAATTGGAACAACTTGTACGGCTCCAGGAGGCAGCTTTACTGCCAGTGGTGTGACCGTCGGCGGTGGTGCTGCGATTGGTACGCCCACGCTCGGTACTTCCACGGCAGCACACACATTGATCGAGGGTAGTACGGCCGACACAAGTGGAAGCCCTATTACTATTACATTAACTGGTATCCAAAACTCAAGTACAGTCGGCACCTTCTACGCCCGCCTCTACACGTACGCAGATAATACGGCCGCTGCTACATACAGCACGGCATCATCCCTTGGATCTGACATTGACACTGGCGCGGTAGCACTCTTTACTACCAATGCGATTGGCGTAAACGCTTACGTCCAGGAAAGCATGAGTTTCTGTGTCTCGAAGAGTGCTCCTAGCGGTGACTGTGGCACAGATAATGACCCCGATCATGATGGAGGCGCTGCACCTGACCCCGTTAGTACACCAACTGTAACATTGGGACAACAGATTGGCACCAGCGGCCAGTATGCATTAGACGCCCAAGACCTTAGTATCGGCTCGGTATATGCGCAACTTTCTACGAACGCTGCTAGCGGCGCAATCGTGAATCTGAAGAGCGACGCGACCGGTTGTGGCGGCCTGTACCTGAACGGTGATAAGAGTGCATGTAATATCGAGCCACAGGCGACATCAGGTGATACCATTGCCGCCGGGCAGGCACTCTTCGGGGTCACGGCCGGTTCAGCAGCTTCAGCACCTGGTGCGGCATCGGCGTCTGGTACGCTCGAGGTTGCGACCGGTTCACACTATGACGCTAGCAAATACTACATGAACTATGTCGACGAAGATGCAAGTGGTGTGACTAGCACCTACGGTGACCCGTTCCTAGATACTGGCGGTCTACCAGTGAACAATCAGAACATCACCATCGGTCTCGGTGCAAGTGTGACCAACACGACGGCGGCCGGTAAGTACGGCGCCAACCTGAGCCTCATAGCGACCAGTACATTCTAGTACGGTACGGCTTCGTAAAACTCCCGCCTTTCCGGCAGGAGTTTTACGTTGCGTGAGACTGTGAGATGTTTCCCCTAAGTCTTGGTAATAGGCGGTGCCATCTGCTACCATAGTAGTAATCGAAGATGAGGGAAATAACGACGTGAAATCATATCGGCTGCGCAGCGTCCTTTTGGCCAGCTTAAGTGTGGGTGCTCTTATATTTGGACAAACCCCTGTCTTTGCGGCCACTGCCACGAATACTTCACCGACCGCGAATGCCATATCAAACAACGGCAATAGCATCAAGGTTTCGCCGCTTCGTACTGATCTAAGTATCCAACCAGGTGCCAAGGGAATCGTTAAAGTATACGTGACGAACCTTACTAGCCAACCTATCGTGCTGCAGGCCATCGAGAATGACTTCGTGGCTGGTGACGAAAAGGGTACCCCCTCACTCGTGTTGGACCAGAACAGCTACGCGCCGAGCCATAGCCTGAAGCGCTTCATGGTCGCGATCCAGAATGTTACGGTTCCGGCGAAAGGTGCGCAAGAAGTGGATGTTACTATTCAGGTTCCAAAGACTGCTCAGGCAGGCGGCTACTTTGGGGCGCTTCGGTTTGCGCCGGCCGGAGAAGGTTCGCAGCCGGTGAACCTGACGGGAAGTGTGGCATCTCTGATTCTGCTCACGGTGCCGGGGCCTACAGTTGAACAGCTGACGCTGACCAACTTCGATGTCCAGCAGAACGGCGGCACGGCCACTAACTTCCGCAACCCGAACAATCTAAGCTTGCTGGTGCGCTTCCAGAACAAAGGTAACCTGCAGGAAGCTCCGTTCGGTCAGATTTATATTCAAAAGGGCAAGAAGGTCGTCTATAGCTACAACTTCAATCAGAACCAGCCGCCCGATGAGATTCTGCCCGACAGCGCTCGGCGCTGGACCATACCGCTCAAAGGCTTGGGTAAATTTGGCAAATATACCATTGGGGCGACGATTACGTATGGCACCAAGGGCCAATCCATAGAAATTACCAAGTCGATTTGGATCATTCCCACCACCTATATCTTTGCCGCTATCGGCAGCGTGGTGTTCCTGGTGGTGGTCATCGGCGGTCTCTGGATATTCCTTCGCTCCTACAAGCGCAAGATCCTCCGCTCCTCCCGCCGCCGCTACTAGGCGTAAGCACGAATATTTGCTAAAATAACAGATTGTTATGAAAAAAGTGTATGTCGGGATGTCCGGCGGCGTTGATTCGTCGGTAACAGCTGCGCTGCTCAAGGAGCAGGGTTATGATGTGACGGGCGTATACATGAAGAACTGGAGCCAGGATCTGCCGGGTATGGTCTGCCCATGGAAGCAAGATTACCAGGACGCCAAGCGGGTGGCGGTGCAGCTCGGTATACCGTTCAAGATGTATGATTTCGAGACCGAATATCGCCAGCGCGTGGTTGACTATATGATCGCCGAATACCGGGGCCGGCCGCACGCCGAACCCCGACATCATGTGCAACCAGGAAGTGAAGTTCAAGCTGTTTTTGGAAACCTGTCTGGCGGACGGCGCCGATCTAATCGCCACCGGCCATTACGCCCGCGTCTGGCACGAATCGGGCGAGCATCACGTTGTTGCCGACTCCAGTGCTCCTTCGCCGTACCATTCGTACGACTCAGTCCGCGCTTCATCGGCGCCCAGCGCTGCTTCACCGATTCGCACCAGCCGAAAGCCAAACTCCTTACTGCAGCCAATGCTGAAAAAGATCAGACCTACTTCCTGTACCGTGTCACCGAAGACGCGCTCAAGCACTCGCTGATGCCCATCGGCGAGTTCGCCACCAAGGCAGAAGTACGGGCCAAGGCCAAAGAGCTCGGGCTGGCTACGGCTGAAAAGAAAGACAGCCAGGGCATCTGCTTCGTGGGCAAGATCGGCATCAAAGATTTCCTGCTGTATGAGCTGGGTGAGCAGCCGCACGGGCGTTATCATCGACCAGAACGGGACGATGGTAGGTGAGCACGACGGCGCCATCTTCTACACCATCGGCCAGCGCCACGGCCTGCAGGTGGGCGGCGGCCTGCCGTTCTACGTGGTCGCAAAGATATGGACAAGAACGAGATTTACGTGACGACCGACCTGCAGGATGACCGTCTCTGGCACCGCGAGCTCACCATCACCGACCTGCACTGGATAAACGAACCGCCTGTCTCGGGCAAAACCTACCAGGTCCGCACCCGCTACCGGCGCCCCCCTCATCGACTGCGAAATCGACCTAGAGGTCGGACCTATAGAGCGGGCTCGGATACGTTTGCACGAAGAAATCCGGGCTATTACGCCGGACAGTCGGCGGTCGTGTACGAGGGCGACCGGGTAGTCGGCGGCGGCATCGTCATATAAATATACATCTGGAGTTTCCTGTTGCGAGATATGAAGAAGTCGCATAAGCAGGTGGAGAAGTTTGAGGTGGAAACCCGTTATTGAACGAGTGCGTCACGCTTGCAAAGCCAAGTTGGCTTTTCATACTTTCCGCTTATGCGACTTGGATTCCCCTGGGGCCTAGGACATCATCGTTGTGCCTAGTTTGGTGGTGCTCCTTCCGGGGAGTGAAACGTCAGTTCAGAGACCGCTTTTGTTCCAGCGATCATCGCTATCGTGAACAGCCAGCATGCATGCGACAAGACCGACGAGAAACACGATGAGCTGCCAATCGAAGGCCCCGTTGTACGACCATGAAGATGGTGCCGACGAGCATTGCAAGAATGCCCATGAGTACTACCTTCGCCTGGAAGGGCGAAAGATTGGATCCGAACCCTGGGATGCCGGGTGTTGCTTGAACGCTTTCTTCGGGGGATTGGTCCACGAGTTGCTCCTTAAAGTAGCGGAAACGCCGGATGCGTCTCTTGGTCTGCTTCTGACGGACTCTGTAATTATAAAGTTTTAATGCTTATTTGTCAATGTGCAGGACTAGTACGGAAGCTATCAAGCAGGTGCCGTCACGGCGGACGCTGTGCTAAAATAAGACGCATATGCTTGATAAGTTCAAGGGACTGAAAGCCGCCGCGATGAACCGCGTGAACGCGGCCAAACCGGCAACCGACGGTGCGCGGTATTTGGTGGCTCTTGATATCGGTACCGAATACGTGAAAGCGCTGATCGGCCGGGTAGCCGAAGGCGAAGTGGAGATCGTGGGCATGGGCCGGGCGCACCAGGGGCTCAGCGACATGCAGGCTGGCGCGGTGGCGGACATTGGCGCCGTGGTCGAGAACTGCGACAAGGCGCTCAACGAAGCGGAAGGCCAGGCTGGTGTCAGTGCCCGCGGCGCCATCATCGGCATCGCCGGTGAGCTGGTGAAAGGCACCACCACTACCGTGCGGGTGGCGCGCAAGCAGCCGGACAAAGCGCTGGACATGGTCGAGATCGAGCGGATCATCAAACTGGTCCAAGAGCGGGCCGAAGCCAAAGCCAAGCAGCAGCTGGCACTTGAACTAGGCGGCAAGAACATCGAAGTCAAGCTGGTGAACAGCGCGCTGTGTGGGCATCGAGATCGACGGTTATACGGTGACGAACCCGATCGGCTTTCAGGGCCGCGACGTCGTCGTGCAACTGTACACGGCATTTGCGCCGCTGGTGCACATCGGGGCGCTGGAGCGCGTGGCCGAGCAGCTGGATCTGGACCTGCTAGCAGTAGCGGCCGAGCCGTTCGCGGTGGCCCGCAGCGTCATCGGCGACGACCAGAGCAACACCATGAGCGCCGTGCTGATGGACGTCGGCGGCGGCACCACCGACATCGCCGTCATTAACGACGGCGGCGTGCAGGGCACCAAGATGTTCGGCATCGGCGGCCGGGCCTACACCCGCGGCATCGAGCGCGATATGGGCGTGGAGTTTGCTACGGCCGAGAAACTCAAGGTGGGACTGGCCGAAAACAAGGTCGCTCCCAAGCAGATTCCGGCGGTAGAGAAAGCACTCAAAAAGACACTGGACGTCTGGATAAACGGCGTCGAACTGGCGCTGGGCGAATTCACCAAGCTCGACCATCTGCCGCACAAGATACTGCTCTGCGGCGGCGGCTCCTCGCTCGATATGCTTATGAATAGGCTGCACGACAGCGATTGGTACGCTCACCTGCCACTCACCCGCAAGCCGATCGTCCAGCACATCCACCCTGAAGAAGTCGTCGGCATCACCGACCTCACGGTAAAGTCAGCGACCACACGTTCATCACGGCCATGGGCCTGCTGCGCGTGGGGCTGGATACGGTACAATATAACGGTGCCGCCCGGGAATTCCGTGCGTGAAAAAATCGACAGGATACTACATGTCTAAGCTACCATCCGAAAATTCATACGACCCATCCGGCAACTCATGGGAGCGGCAGCGTGCTAAAATCCAATCTGCCAGCTCGGTAGCTGGCAAAGAAAACCATTTATGTAGATGTCGATGACGAGATTACCGCCATCATAGATAAGGTCGGCAGCGCCAAAGGCAAGGTGATCGCGCTGGTACTGCCCAAGCGTGCCACGTGTTGCAGAGCATCGTGAACATGAAGCTGCTCAAGCGCACCGCCGCCGACGCCGGCAAGAACCTGGTACTCGTCACCAGTGAAGCCGGACTGATGCCCCTGGCCGGCAGCGTCGGGCTATTCGTCGCCAGCACGCCTACCAGCAAACCGGCCATCCCTTCGGCTCCGGCCGATCAGGATGACGGCCCGGAAGACATCGATGAGCCGCTCGACGTCAGCGACGGTACTGCATCCGATGAAGAATTCGACGCCAAAGCCGCCGCCGGCAAGTCGGTGGGCGAACTGGCCACGGCCGGCGCAACCGGTAAAGCCGGCAAGAGCCTGGCCGCCGACATAGACGACTCGATCGATATGTCCGGCGACAGCGATGAGTCTGCCGCCGATGACGCGCCCGTGGCCGCCGAGCCGAAAACCAAGAAAAATAAGAAGCTGAGCGTGCCCAACTTCGACAGCCTCCGCAAGCGGCTGGCGCTTGGCGTACTGGTGTTGGTGCTGCTGATCGTGGGTTGGATCTTCGCGTTCAAGGTACTGCCGAAGGCGACCATCACCATCAGCACCGATAGCAGTACCATCTCGACCAACCTCAACTGACGCTCGACACGACTGCCAAGACGCTTGACGCTAGCAGCAGTACCATCCCGGCCACAGCCCAGAGCCAGAACAAGACAGCACCCAGCAAGCCTCCGCTACCGGCCAGCAGAACAACGGCACGAAAGCGACAGGCACCGTTACTATGACTCTTTGTGACGCCAGTTTTACGCCTCCGAACAGCGTACCGGTAGGTACCAGCATCAGCCAAGGGGGACTGACATATATAACCCAGGAACTCACCGAGTTCACCATAAACGGCAATCCCGAACGGTCACTGCCAGCCGTATAAATCGGTCGGTTCGACCGACATCACGGCGCTCAAAGGCGGAGCGAACTACAACACCACCAGCACGACGACGTTCAGCGTCACGGGCAGGAGTGAAATAACAGCGTCAGGTTCTGCCAGCGCGGGACCGACAACATCACCCAGATAGTCCAGCAAAGCGATATCGATGGTGCTACCGCCAAAATCACCTCGGCCGATACCAGTACGGTCAAGCAACAATTGGTTTCAGCCCTCCAGGCCAAAGGCCTGGAACCGGTGCCTACGACATTCCTGGCCGGTACGCCCCAGGTTACCAGCAGCGTCCAGGCCGGCGCGGCCGCCAGCAGCGTCACGGTTACGGCTGTGACCACTTACACCATGCTTGGCGTACAGAAGTCTGATCTGAAGACGTTGGTGGACGGCAATGTCACGAGCCAACTCGACAAGGGCAAGCAGGTGATACTGGACGACGGCGTGGCGAACGCCACGTTTACCGAAGCCAACCCGGCGACCGCTACCGGTGCAGCCGTTTCTGTCAGCGTCAAATCGCAGGCCGGTCCGCAGCTCAACGCGGCGCAGCTGAAGACGCAGCTGTCCGGCAAGAAGACCGCGACGTCAAGAACCTGGTCAGTGAGACCCCCGGCGTCACGAACGTCACCGTCAAGTACAGTCCGTTCTGGGTAAGCAGCGTGCCGAGTAAGGCCAGCAAGGTCACCATCGTAATCGAGAAGGGTAGCAGCTGAGCGGGGCGGCACCGGATGAACGCCATGACTGCGCACTACGTATTGGCCTTGGACTACGGTGAAAAGCGCATCGGTGTGGGCCATCGCCCACACGCTGGCACGGTTGCCGCGGCCGCTCACCACGCTCGAGAATTCCGATCATGTCTACAGCGATATCGCCCAGCTTGTGGGTACAGAGGACGCCGGGCTGATAGTGGTCGGCCTGCCGCGCGGCATGGACGGCGGCTACACGGCGCAGACTCGCCGCGGCCGAAGCATTTGCTAAGCGGCTGGCTGCAGCCGTGGAAGTCCCGGTGGAGCTGGCCGACGAGACGCTCACTAGCGTCGATGCCGAGGCTGAGCTGGGTGGTGCCGGCGCGCATGATAAAGCTGCCGTGGATGCACTCGCCGCGACCTATATATTGGAGCGCTATCTGGCCGAGCATCCGGCCAAGGAGGCAGCGTAATGGCGTACCGGGCCGGCGTGAAGAAGCCGCGCAAATCGTGGTTCAAGCGCGTCGCCTGGGCGGTCGGTATCCTGCTGCTCGTGCTGGTGCTTGCTACCGTCGGTATCTGGCGTTTTTATGAACAGAATCTGAAGCCGCTCAGGGGCTTGTTTGCGGACGCCGCGACAGCCAGTTATCCGGCGGGGTGGACGATTGCGGCACAGACCGTCGACAGCCACGGTGACGTCATCGCGGCAGGCTATGTCGCACAGACTACGGCGGCTCCACCGGAACATTGAACTTCGTCGGTGCGGGCCGGCGTGGACGACTGGACAGGAGTGCTTGTCGGCACTATCAGACCGCCCTGGACTGTCCTGACGGCACAGGCGAACTCCGGCACCGGCACAAGTGCAACCGCGTCGGTCACCCTGCCGACCTGGACGCCTACCGGCGACGAAGATCTGATTCTCCTGGTCGTCGGTACGGCTAATACCATCGGCATCGGGCCCCCTACGGGATACAGTCCGTACCAATATAGTATCGCGGGTGGCCTGACGACATACATGCTCTGGAATATGCCGACAGCGGCGGAGCCGACAGCGGCGCCACAGTGAGTTCCCTCCTTGATAGCGCGACGTCCTGGGCCGTCCAGGTTCGGGTATATCCCAGTTCGTTCATAGACCAGACAACGAGCAAAGACGGCACTGCCTCCACCTCGGGTACATTTATCTCCGCGATACCGCAATACGGAACAGCCGATGGCGCTACAGCGGTCGAGTTCTTCTTCGGGTTGGCGGGCAGCGGCCAGACTGACACCCTTACCGTGCCGTCAGGCTACGGCAACAACCAAGTTACCGCCTCCACCAAAAGTGCTTCGTCTAACGTATCCTCGGGCTCGTGGGATAATGCATCCGCTTTGACAGCGGGGTCTTCCTATACACCTTCCGCAGTGACGCAATCGGTAAGTGTAGTCTATGTAGCCTTTTTTGTCTCAGTCGCCCCGACTGATCCATCGACTCCCTACATACGGATGATAGGCGACGGCAATTCAGACACTACCTTTCGTTAGCGGTGCCCGTACCGCCCGATATCGACCACACCAAGGATATCGTCGTAGCGATGGTAACGGCAGCCTGGAGCCAAACCGGGACCGCACCGACCGACGCTGCCGTCACGCGCCCAGCGGCTTCGTCAGCAGCGGCGCTACACCGGCGGGAAATCTCGTTGCCGGTGGGTATTGGTACAGTCAACTGTGGTATAAACAGCCTACCGCGAACGACAGCGGGAACTACAACTGGAGTATTGCCAACGTAGGTGGCCAGCCGGCCGTCGCTTCCATAAACATCTTCTCTGTCCGCAATGCGCCGCTTACCGGCAACCCGTTCGTCGACCCTTTCCAGGCCGGGAATTTTACCGCTGGCTCCTCTGTGGACTATCCCCAGCTTCACTCCCGGCGGCGACAAATCCTTACTGCTCGCCAGCTTCACTCGTGACGACTCATATGGCATGGGCGTAAGTGCCCAATGGACAATGTTGACCACAGCTGACAACCCTAGTAACATCACGACCGCCTATCTGGAAAACATGATAGTAAAACTGAACCAGAAAACAGCTGGCGCCACCGGCTCGAATGTCTTTACCGATACCGATACCACCCCGGACAACGGCATAGTCCTCATCGGTACCATCCGGGCCCCGCTCGGCGGAGGTGCCGCCTGGGGCACCGGCGCGACTATCTCTTGGTTCTAAAGTCATAGCTGTTGCGAAATTGTACTAACACCGGTGATTGGTCTCGCCAGACCCCGGTTTCATGTTATAATCGTTGTTAACTATGGGGCAGCGCAGATACTCGTGCCGGATAACGCTGGGATTCACAATGCCAGCGACTATGCCACGCGCCTCGAGAAAGAAAAGACCTACCGCGACCTGTCGACTATCATCGTCTGCCCTACCCGCGGGCTTATCACCGCGCGCGTCGTCCAGAGCTGGCAGGGCCTCATCCGTCCTATGAACCAGAAGGTCATCGGCCCCATCTTCATGGAGGGCATGGAGGTCGGCGAGGCCTACAATAACGTCATCAAGATGGCGCTCGAGAACCCGGACCTCAGCCAGTTCAAGTTTTTGCTCACGCTCGAAGAAGACAACGCGCCGCCGCCCGACGGACTCATAAAGTTGTACGAATCCATCGACCAATACGACGTAGTCGGCGGCTTGTACTGGACCAAGGGCGAGAGCGGCCAGCCGATGTGCTACGGCAACCCGAACGTGATGCCGCTCAATTTCATCCCGCAGATCCCTGCCCCCGACACCGTCACGCCGTGCAACGGCCTGGGCATGGGCTTCACCCTGTTCCGTATGGAAATGTTCAAGGACAAGCGCTTCGAATACGGCAACTGGTTCAAGACCAAGCAGGAAGTCGTGCCCGGCCAGGGCGCCAGGTATTTACCCAGGACCTGTGGTTTTTCCAGCACGCCCACGAGCTTGGGTACAAAGTTGCCTGTGACAGCGGGTCAAGGTCGGGCACTACGATGCCGCGACGCAGCTGATGTGGTAGATAACAAGGAGGAATGATGGCGAACCAAAAGAAGAAGACGGGTGGGAAAGTCGGCAGGCCGCGCAAAGCAGCTGCTGCCGTTGAACCTGAAGTGCTCAAGCTTTCGCTGGCTTGCGGCGGCGCCAAGCCCGAAGGCTTCAAGGCGTCGATCTTATCAAGCGCGAGGGTGTCGATTACGTCCAGGACCTTATGAAGTTTTCCGTGGAGCCAGTTCGCCGACGATTCCGTCGACGAGATAGAGTGCATGAACTTCGTCGAGCACATCCCGCACGGCGACAGCTACAACGACCCGTTTTTCCAGTTCTTCGACGAGATCCACCGCATCCTCAAACCGGCCGAATTCGACCCGAACAACCCGAACATCGCCATCAAAGGCTTCGCCCGCATCATCTGCCCCTACTACTCCAGCATGCGCGCCTGGCAGGATCCCACCCACCAACGTGCCATCTCTGAGGCCAGCTTCCTGTACTGAACAAGGAATGGCGCGAGAACAACGCGCTGGACCACTACCCCGTTTCGTGTGATTTCGATTTCAGCTACGGCTACGTGGTCAGCCCGGACTGGCAGAACCGCAGCCAGGAGGCCCAAGCCTTCGCTATCAAGAACTACATCAACGCCGTCAGCGATATCCAGGTCGTCCTCGTAAAGCGTTCCTAGGGGGCACCATGACCGCGACTCCGGGTAGGGAAAGACTAAAGCGGCTGGTTCCACTGTTCGGCCTGGCAGTACTGCTGAGCTGATTTCCGGGCAATGCGCACGCCGCCAGCCCGACGCCGCCGCTCGAAACGGGCCTGCTCATAACCCCGCTCGAGCAATTCCCCTCCGTCGATGCCGGTTCCAGCACCAAAAGCACCTTCACGGTCGCCAACCTGAATGACACTCCGCTAACCGTTACGCTGCTCGTAAAACAATTCTCGGTGACCGACTCTGCCTACAATTATAAGTTCGCGCCGCCCCAAAACGACTGGCTACACCTGGACCTCACCACGGTCAATCTGCAGCCCCGGCAGTCCATGAACATACCGTACGAGATCACTGTGCCGGCCCGCAGTGCTCCCGGCGGCCACTATTACACCTTGTTCGCGAGCGCTGATATCCCCTCCAAGAATGGCGTCAGCAGCACCATCCAGGCAGCCGATCTGGTGTACTTGACCGTCAACGGAACCCTGACGCGCGTCAGCCACCTGCAAAGCAGCCTCCATCAACTGGTTCTCATTCGGCAGCGACATCAACTACAAGCTGCTGCCGGTCGACACCGGGAACATCTATTTCTTCATCTACGTCAGCGGCCAGCTGCACGGCTGGCTGACACAGCCGCCGCAGACCTCGGTCGGCCATATCCTCATCCCGGGCCAAGCCAGGGAACTCACCGCAGCATACCCAAACCGGTGCTGCCCGGCATCTACCGTGCCAGTTATGGCTACAAGACCGACGATGCCAGCTGGATCGTCCAGCAGACGCACTGGGTTATCTACATCCCGCCCTGGTTTGCCGCAGTCGTGCTGGGTGCGTTACTCATAGCCGGCAATCTGGTGCCTCGCCTGAAGCGGCGCCGGCGCGCCAAGCAATCCAAGTCGGCATCAGCAGAGACGCCCGATAAAGCCCGCCCCTAGTCGGTGTTGGCCACTACCGTATAAGTGACCGACACGGTGTACGTACCCGAGCTCTTCGTCACATCTGCCAAGACGCCGTACGTCACAGTGGTATTGTCGCCCGATTCATACGGGCCGATGGCCACCTTTATGGGTACCGGCGTAGTGGTCATGCCCAGATAGTTGGTTGAGCCATCGGTGTTATAACCCCAGGTGTTCACCGACAGCGGACCGGCCGAGCCGTTTGCCGCTGGCCGGGATACTATCGGTACTGCCGGTCATGGTGGTGCTGCCCGGGCTGTAGGCATACAAGGTGTATCGGCCACATCGGTCGACGTGACCGTGAGGGTGTGCGAGCCGCTGCCCACGAAGTTCGGCCCGCTCGGCGTGAGCGTCAGTGCTACATTACCGCCGAGAGATATGCTCAGGCTGGTCAGAGATCCGAACGGCACATGCGCGCCGAACACGCCCTGGCCGAACGGCGAAGCCGCCACTGTCGGTGCGAGCGACAGCAGGCCGCACAGCACGCACAAGACCAGCAAGGGCCTGAACAGCTTGTCATACGTTCGCCTCGTCATACCTATTAGTATACCGTAAGCAAAATACCCCGGCTGCCGTATAATACTCACCAATGGATGGGCACACTAACTCCCCGCCGGGCCGGTTACCGTTTTACCGCCTGTCGGCAGCGGAGGCACTCGATGAGCTGCGCACGCAAGCCGACGGTCTCGCCAAGGCCGAGTCGGCCGACCGGCTGAAGCACCTCGGCCCAATCGTTTGGAGCATGCAAGCGTGTGCCGAGCTGGTTGATCTTCGCCCGGCAGTTCAAGAACCTGCTGGTCATCATCCTGGTCATCAGCGCCGGTCTGTCACTGTACTTGCACAACCTCAAGACTGCCATCATCATGCTGCTTATCGCCCTCATGAACGCCGTGGTCGGCTTCTTCCAGGAGCACAAGGCAGAAAGTCTCATGAACAGTCTGGAACAGCTGGTGGTGGCGCATGCCAAGGTGCTGCGCGGCGGCAAGATCCAGGAGATCGATAGCAGCGAACTCGTGCCCGGCGATGTCATTTATCTCGAAGCCGGCGACAGCGTACCCGCGACGCCCGGGTACTGCAGGAAGACGAGCTGGCTACCAACGACTTCGCCCTCACCGGCGAAAGCCAGCCGACCCGGAAATTCATCCACGCCATCGAAGGCGACGTACCGCTGGGCAACCGCCATAACATGCTCTACATGGGCACGACGGTGGCGCTGGGCAACGGTCATGCGGTCGTGGTCGGCACCGGCATGAGTACCGAGCTCGGCCGCATCGCGGGCCTCAGCCAGGCGGCGCACACCGACAGCTCGCCATTACAGCGCGAGATGAACAATCTGGCGGTCCGCATTACCCAGGGCACGCTGTTGCTTGCAGCTATCCTGACTATCATCGAACTGCAGTCCAGTTTAGGCGTTAAGACTTCCCTGCTCTTCGCCATCAGCATCGCCGCGCCATGATCCCGAACGGCCTGGTGGCCGAGGTGAACATCACGCTTGCGCAGACGGCCTCCCGCATGGCGCGCGCCAAAGCGTTGGTCAAGAAACTGTCCGCCGTCGAGACACTTGGCGCCACCGAACTCATCGCCACCGACAAGACCGGGACGCCTGACCAAGAATGAGATGACGGTCACCCGCGTGCTCATCGGCCGCACGCAGTACCCCATCTCCGGCACCGGCTACGAGCTGAACGGCGCCGTGTTAGACGGCAAGAACAAACCCCTCGGCGGCCAGGCTCTCAAAGACCTCCATCTGTTTTTCGAGACGGCGCCCTGGCCAGTAATGCTCAGGTGAATCCGCCGGATGACGAGCACGCCGCCTGGTACGTCGTCGGTGACCCCACCGAAGGCGCGCTCATCACGCTGGCGCGCAAGGCCGGCCTGGAACCGTCTCAGCTCGACACCCTGTTCCCCGAGCGCAAAGAGTACGCTTTCGACAGCGCCCGTAAACGCATGACAGTGTCCGCGAGGTCGACGGCCGGCTCTACGCCTTCGTCAAGGGCGCGCCGGAGAGCGTCCTGCAGTGTTCCGATGAAGTCTGGACCATGGCCACACCCGCAAACTCACACCCAAAGACAAAACGTTCTTTGTGGACTACAACGAAGAACACGCTCGAAGCGCCGAGCGCAACCTGGCGTTCGCCTACCGCGTGCTGCCCAAGGGCTTCGATCCGCTCAAGCACCATCTGGAAGATGCCGAAGCTGCGCTGACCTTTCTCGGCATCGTCAGCATGGTCGACCCGCTGCGCGACGAAGTCCCGGCCGCCATGGAGGCCGCCCAGGGGCGCTCACGTCAAAGTCAGTATCATCACCGGTGACTTCCCCACCACTGCTGCCGCGATCGCGAAAAAAGCGGGACTGGGCGAGGGCAACATCAGCGTCGTCATGGGCGACGAACTACCGCACCTCAGCGATGCCCAGGTACTCGATATGCTGCTCAAGGTGGTGCCGTCTTCAGTCGAGTCAGCCCCGAAGACAAGCTGCGCATCGTCGAACTGGCCAAAAACAGCCATCATGTCGTAGCCGTCACCGGTGACGGCATCAATGACGCGCCGGCCCTCAAGCGCGCCGACATAGGCGTCGCCATGGGCCGCACCGGCACCGATGTGGCCAAAGAAGCTGCCGAGATCATCCTGCTGGATGACAGCTTCGCCACGCTGGTCATGGCCATCGAGCAGGGCCGCCTCACCTTCCAGAACATCAAAAAAGCCGCCCGCTGCGCCCTCACGGACAACATGGGCGAACTCATCACCATCCTTATCTCACTCGGCGCCACCGCCATCTGGGGCATTCCGGCCGCTATCACCGCCATCCAGATATTGGCCATCGACATCGTTGCCGAGATGTTCCCCATTACCGCACTCGGCTGGGACCCGGCCGCCCGCCGCCTGATGCGCGAAAAACCGCGCGACCCGGCCGATCACATCATCAACCGCAAAACCGTACTGGAGTTCGTCGGCTTCGGCACCTTAGCCGCCGCCCTGGCCTATGCCAATTACCTGCTCTACTTCCTCCGCCACCACGTCAGCCCCGAGCACTTAGGCACCGCTGCCGGGCCTTATTTGCAAGCCAGCATCCTGACATACGTCACCATCGTGTTCTGCCAGTTCATGAACCTGCTGCTGGTTCGCTCCCAGGGCCAGCCGTTGTTCAGCAAGTACCTCTGGAGTAATCCGAAGCTCTCTGGGCCTTCGCCATATCCATCTTCTGCATCCTGAACATCATCTATAACCCTTGGGTACAGCCCTACTTCGGCAGCGGCCCGCTGACTGTCTGGGATTGGGCACTGCCCTGGCTGCCGGCACCCTCTACACCGCCGCCCGCTTCTTCCACCTGCACACCAAGCACCACTCGCGCAAACTGCTCATCAAAAAGCACGGCCCCGACCGTGTCCGCGCCCACCTCCAAAAACGCCTCAAAACCGCCTAGCTCACAAAGTTGGGTTATCTTCAGTCGCCCGGGTCTCACGTTTCAAACCTACGATGTACCAGTCACGGACCGTTTTCGGCAGCGCTATAATGCTCAGCCGCGTGGTGACTGCGTGACCCAGTGACAGATCACCGGTGTTTATCACCTCCGAAAGGTCCACGGAGTAATCATTCATGTACTGGCGTAATCCAAAATCTTGGATGCTCTCCTTCAGCTGCCACGCTATCATTTCACGGTAGTCTACGAGACACTCCACCTTACCACCTTCTCTTGCGGTGTTATGTACAAAGCCTAGCTCCTCCCAGCCCGCAAACTTTTCGCGTGCCTTTTCTTCGCCGTCAAACGTGTGCACAAAATCCTTGCCTTCTATGCCGCCACGAGTTTGATATCAATCGTTGCCGGATCGACACCATAATGGTCTACGGCACTCCCAGTACATATTCTGCCCAACTCACTTTTTTACCATGTATCTCATGCTTGTACGCGGACGGGCCAAGCATATTCGGACGGGAAAAGTGCGATATGCCTACCACATCGTTTCCGTCCCAATCCGCAAAGGTGTAAATAACATCGCCGCAGTCCGCCATTCGCATAGCCGCGTGCGTCATGTCTCCGCCTTGCGGCGTTTTATCTATGCCAGGACGGAAGAAAAATGCGTTGCTGGCAGGAACCACAGTAAAAGCCTACCCTATCCCGGGTGGTGTTTTCGCTCGTTAGCATGTCACCAAATGCCACATTATCGCCCGTACACTGAACATTGATAAAGTTTGCGGTAGGCACATCCAGCTCAGCCAGTGCCGTCGCCATATTCTCTTCGGCGCACATTTTACCGCCGGTCTCGCGCATAGTCAGTTTGAGCTGGCACGTTTCACTGCAAGCTGCTTCGCCCGCGAATTTACATAGCCGCGGAATCATATTGCCATCTTCCATGTGCTCGGCCGATCACCGAACACATCGCCAATTCCGCATTTGGGTCACCACCGCGTCAATTTGTTCATTAATAGGTACTTGCTTCATGGGGTAATCCTTTCATTGATTAGGTCTTTGCTTCAAATGCCGATATTGCGGCAGCTCAAGAAAAGTAACAGAGTAGAGTCATAGGTGGGGGGTCGCGGGAGGGGCAAGATAAAGAGCTGTAAGCTCACCAGATTGCTCTGTTCCTGCCCCTCGGTGGGTACTTGCTAGCGCCGCACAGACCGTCGTTTCCGACTATCGACGCGGGCGCGCACGATCATATCCAGCAGCGCCAGAACGACCGCCAGTGCCATGCCAGCCAAACCGGCCCAAAAGAGCGATTCGCTGTAGTACGAGCTACCGGGCTTGCGCCAAGTGTGGTAACCCACGCCTACGAGGCATCGTTGCCGTGGAGAACGCAGCCGTAGCAGCGAACCTTACGCCAACCATCGCCAGCACAGCACCTTCCGAGCATCAAGCAACAAACCAACATTACATATCCAACAAACATGGCATTTCCCTTTCGGTTTGGAGCCGGAATTGGCTCATTGGTGGTTACTACGGTTCCAGACTTGCGAGTTCAAGCTCGAGTTCGTGCTCCCGTGCCTGCTTGTCGTGCAAATCCTGCGCGGCAGTGTCGTCGTACGCCCAAGCGTCAGACTGTTGGTCCTTCACGATTTCAATGTGCAGCGCGTCCAGCTCAGCTTGTACTTCCGTACGAGTCCTGGCCATGGCTTTCCATCCTATTCTCTACTCTGTTAAGGTGCTCCTGCTTTTGTTGTTCAACACAGTGTTGTGGAACCATCCAAAACGGAACGAAAGCATTATCGCAATATTTTACTTAAATGTCAATATATGTGTGAATATATGTACTGTTTAATCTGTTATATATTATCAAATTATGTCAATTAAGTATTGACAATATCAGACTAATACTCTACACTGGCACCTATGGAAACACAGATTCCTCAATCACTAGGCCTCAATGACAGCCAAGCGACTACCTACCTGTACATGCTCAAGCATGGCAAGCTATCACCTGCCGAGATTGCTAAGGGCACGGGTGAGGCGCGTACTAATACGTACAATCTACTAGACCAACTTGTTTCATTGGGGCTTGCCGAAAAGCTTTTGGACAGCCGAACTCTCTACCGCTCAAAACCTCCGACAGTACTCAAACAGCTTCTGGTAAAACGCACTCAAGAAGTAAACCGTGTTAATGCCGACGTTTCCTCTCTGCTACCAAGTCTGCTAACCACCTACCGCTTAACACATAATCAACCTGGAGTGGTGCAGGCAGAGGGCCATGAAGCTTTCAAAATCATTTACGATGATGTTATTCGCTCTCAAGAATCACCGCTTATATTTGCAAGTGATAACGACCGGAATGATCCGGAGACTGCCGCCATCATCGACGGACAGATCGAGCGACAGAAACAGGCAAGCATAGAAAGCAAAGCGTTGGTACCAAAGGACGATGCGCCTACCAACACGGCTCAAAAAAAACGTGGTGATAAAAAATAACTTGGCCCAGTCGCTGCCGGCACAGATCATGGTATATGGCGATAATGTAGCCTTCACCACGTTCACTAATGGCATCAGCTCAACGGTAATCTCAAACGCCGAAATCGCCCGTACGATGCCGCGTATTTTTGATCAGCTTTGGGCCTAGGTACGCCAAAGGGTGGCTTTCCTCCTGATGGCCTCTGGTAAGCGGCGAAATGAAATAAGGCCCTATTGGGAACGGGCTATGATTATGCCAGCGCGCCTCATCATTTAAGCCGTTATAGAGGCGCAGCCTACGGTCAAGCTGCGCCATCTCGGCATCTGCACGTAAAAACTTGCTCAGGTTGTCGATGAACTCATCAAAATCAGTGGCAGTCACCCCCTCGAAGTGCTCAGGGAAATGGCTTCCGTAGTCGGGGCGGGCTGCTTGGAGTGTCTCGCCTGCTGCATCGCCTGGGCGATGCATCGTCTCGTCATCTCGCGCATCCCGACCTATATCCAAGCTGAAGCCCGTACCGTAGGTATTGTCTTTGTCGAGACGGATGGAGAAATCGCTGAATGTCTGCGTCGTACCCCTGCTGCGCCATTCCACATTCTGCCTAAAATGTTTTTCATTCGATGTTCGCTGGCTAAAAGAAAAGCGGCCCTTACGCCAGGGCGTGTCTGGACGGACAGCGTAGCGGGTTGCATCAGAAAGTCACGGTCAAGTAATTGACCATTTTCATCGTAGTCTCGTAGCTCTGTGGCACCGAAATCGCCTTTTATGAGCAGATCGTAGATATTGAGTTGGCTACCGTCTGTAAATGCATGTGTCTGATCGCCGTAGAGTGCCGGCGGATAAGGGGTCACCCTATAGTGAGCGCGCTATCTGTCGGCGTAATAGTCCCGAATTCGCTCGATAACGCAGCTAGCATGAGGTAGTAATTGGCAAAGGCCTGGACTTCTTGGTTTCATCCGTATATTGATGCTTGGCACCGGAGGCCAAAATAGCGAGCGCGTCGTGCATAGAACTGGCTATGGCGGAACCTACTTTTGGGTTAAACCGTTCAAAAACCTCTGTCTTCAGCTTCTGAATCAACTCGCTGCAAAGGGCAACTTGATCCGCTTCTCGGTGGATCTCTGGTCTCTCCAACGGGCGTGATAGGCCACAGGGCAATATCTGGCCCTCCTTCTTTTTGCATGGTTGGAGTCTGAGCCTCTAGAGCAGGATAATAGTCAGGCCACTTACGCTGCAACAGGGTTGCAATCGCCTGGTCCATCGGGCTAGCGGATTCATCGTCCGCATCATGCTCGTCTATATTGACGTCGCTATGAGTGTCTACGACAAGATGACCTAATCCCTTCTTCTGGAGATGTGGATGCAGTACGTTTTTCTTAAAGCCTGAAGACCTTCGTGGTTTTGCGGCCATTCTTTGCTTTCGCGTGCCAATCTCTCAAGCTCCATAGCATCATCCGGCGACACCGCTATATCGGCCATGCATCAGGATTATGAGGCGATGTTTCTTCTGGCATGTTTTTATTTTATTACCTACCAGTAGTCTACCCCTTTAATAGAACACCGGCAATATCGCCTGACTCACTTAAGCCAATTGGCGGATATAGGCGGCTTTGTCGGAGCTGCGTTCGATAGCTTCTTGCAGTCGGATCTTTTCCTGTTCTACGACTTTTGGATATTCCGGATAGATATGCTTGAGCAGCGCCAAGCGCTCTTCCTCGGTGTCATCATCGTCCATCAGTGCCTCGAACTCATCCAGTTGTTCCTGCGTAAAGAGCTCAGCCAGCGTGGCGCCTACCCTAAGCTCCAGCGCGTCAGCAATGAGTCGTTCAAGCTGCGCCAAGTCCTCATCGGGGCCAGTTATGCCTATCTTTCGCACCAAGCGGCATCCATAGCAATTATAACCGCAGTGCGGTCTTCGATGGCCTTCTGTAGGCTGGCCAAATCGGACTCGTTCAGGATAGTCATATCGGACTTAGCTTTTACAGCGCCCATATCCAACGTGGCCGCATCGCCTGTAGTCTGCATTTCGGCCTCTTCCTCAGCCAAGAATTGTTCATATGTCTTATTGTCTTCACCATCACGACCGCGAAAGGCATTCTGGACGCGCTCGTATCGTAGTTTGGGATCGGCATCCACCCACACCACTTTGCCACCAAGCTCATGTACGCGATCCGCTTCACCGGGGTTACGCAGGCTGGCCACTACCAGACCCACATGCTGACCACCGGCTTTATCGAACACTCGATAGCTTTGTCGATCAGGACGGCTAGACCGCCTCACGGCGCCATTCAGCGCTGAGTTCGCGCGTATTCTCACGGATTATTAGCAGCCCGCGGCGGCGGAGCTCTGCCCGAAGCAAATCAGATACAGAGATAAAAAGATAATTGTACTTCTCGGCAATCATAGAGCCCACGGTATCCTTACCGCTGCCGTTCGTTCCGGAAAGCCCAATCAGTTTCACGGTCCTATTGTATCTGTTCAGGTGCCTGAAACCAAGCGGTAAGCTTTAGGATTCCCTAACGACTTCCCAAACTATTTGACTCAGGTTCCCGAACAGCCTCGGCGGCTTGACCCTGTCTCTTCATCAACCTTTGAAAAACCGGCATTCGCGCGTAAGAGCACTTCCCGCTGGGTGTCTTGGTCCTCAGAGTGCGGGGCCACTTCAAGCGGCAGTGCTTGGCCTTCGAGGACCAGCATCACTACGCCTGCAAGAGCCCTGTCGGTTCGCTCTTTCCGGTCATCGGGCTTTGGGCTGGACTCGGACTCGGGCGGTTTTGGCGGTACTTTCGCTTGGGGCTGCCCCAGAACGGCCGCGACCGCCGCCCGTGCATCGACGTTTGGTTGCAGCCCGTGCTTGGTCGGCCGGTCGGAATCACACCTCCGGGAGGGGTGGTATCCTCTAGATTGAACCATTGTAGCCTCCTACTTGATATAATCGTGCAGTTTGCGGGCGTCTTTGTGCTTGCGCAGTTTGGCGAGTGCTTTGGCCTCTATCTGGCGGATGCGCTCGCGGGTAACGCTGAATTCCTGCCGACTTCCTCGAGCGTGTGCTGCTTGCCGTCTTCCAGGCCGAAGCGCAGTTTCAGGATCTTCTGTTCGCGCTCGGTCAGTGCGCCCAGCATGTCCTTCACCTGCTCTTTCAGCAGCTGGCCGGTAGCGGATTCCTCGGGAGTGATGGTGTCTTCATCTTCGATGAAATCTGCCAGTACGCTTTCCTCTTCGTCGTCGCGGATGATGCGTCAAGCGAGGAGATATCCTGCTTGATCTTCATGATGTGCTCCACCTTGGCCACATCGATCTCCATCTCCTTGGCGATCTCTTCGTTGCTCGGCTCGCGGTTGAGCTCCTGCGTCAGGCGGCGCTGGGTACGCAGCAGCTTGTTGATGGTCTCCACCATGTGCACCGGGATGCGGATGGTGCGGGCCTGGTCGGCGATAGCGCGGGTGATAGCCTGGCGGATCCACCAAGTCGCGTACGTACTGAATTTGAAGCCCTTGTCCGGGTCGAATTTCTCGACGGCGCGAAGCAAGCCGGTGTTGCCTTCCTCGATCAAATCGAGCAGGTCCAGGCCGCGGCCTACATAGCGCTTGGCAATAGATACGACGAGTCGTAAGTTTGCTTCCGCATCTGGTCTTTAGCTTCCTTCTCGCCGGCCACCACGCGCTGGGCAAGCGCCAGTTCTTCCTCGGCGTTCAGCAGCGGGATCTTACCGATTCGCGCAGGTACAGCCGCACCGAGTCATCGGCGATGTCATCCAGATAGCTCTGGTCTTCGATGACGACTTCCTCGTCGTCTTCTATCAGCCACTCGTCGCTCAGTTCGGCCGCGACCGGCTCTTCGGGCGTCGGTTATCTCCACGCCGGCCTCACCGAGCTCGGTGTACAGCGCGTCGAGGATCTCGACGTTCTCCGGCGTGTCGGATATCTTGGCCGCGATGTCGCGGGCGTCGAGCTTGCCGTCTTTCTTACCTTGTTCCAGCAGGTCGGCCTTGGCCTTCTGCTGCTCTTCGGGGGTTTGGCGCTGGCCTTCGGGGGCGGCGGGTTTGTTCGCTTTCTTTGCCACTAGGGTTGTCCCTCCTTGATTAGATTGTCACGTAACAGTTTGTCGAGTTCAGCGGAGCGTATCAGCAGGGCATGCGCCTGGTCCGCGTCGGCAGTTTGTTGTTGGGCTGACAGGTGTTGTTTTTCGGTTCGTACATATTGTGCTATCAGATTCGCCTGCACCGAGCGGCTTCATAACCGAGCTCGACAGGCTCCAAATCTTGATAGAGCGTCTCGTAGACTAATGACAATATTTTAGCATACTCTGCAAACTTTTGCACGGCCGCCTTGTCCTTCCCATCGTAGTCCGGGTGCTCCTGCAAGAACGCGAACACTTTTGTGCCTCCGGATTGCTTATCATATCAGGCGTGAGCTGGTACAGATAGGTCCGCAGTTTGGGCTGCAGCAGCGCCAGCGCCATCAGGTGTTCCTCCACCCGCTCCTTCTCGAACTGCGCTTTGTCTATCTGTTGCACGGTCCGCTGGATGGTTCGCTGCCGCACCGGCTGCGTCTCGTCCGCACGCCTGCCAGCTTGGTCGTCAGCGCCTGTTTGTTCACGCTGAGCAGCTCCGCGAGCTTGCCCAATAGTGATCTTGCTCGACCGTATCCGGCAGTTGCCGCACCACGCGCAGCACCACGTCACTGAGTTCCTTCTTGCCTAACCGCAGTGCTCAAATTTAGCTCAGATGTGTAGCGGTCAATCAGCCAATCCACCGCGTACTGGGGCTTGGTAATGATGTCTTCCCAGACTTTCACATCCTGCTTGATAAGTTCATCGGGGTCTTTCCCGCTCGGGATAGTGATGATCTGCAGTGATACGCCCACTTTCGCTGCGACAGGATGGCCCGCTCCGTGGCCGCAATCCCGGCTTTATCAGCATCGAAACAGAGGCGGATATCGCCAGTTAACCGGCTAAGCGCCTTCAGATGCGGCTCCGTCAGCGCCGTCCCGGCCGTCGCCACCACCTGCCGCACGCCGGCCTGATGGCTGGCGATCACATCCAGGTTGCCCTCGGCCACGACCACGAACTTCGTCTTGCGGATGGCTTCTTTGGCCAGATGGAGCCCGAACACATGCCGGCTCTTATCGTACAGCGGCGTGGCCGGCGTATTTATGTACTTCGGCGCCTCCGGATTGTCCTCCAGCAGCCGTGCCGTGAAGCGATTACTCTGCCGCTCGGGTCGCACAGCGGTATCTGCAGCCGGCCCCGAAACATGTCGCTGCCGCGCTGATTGTTCAGCCGGCCAAGCGTATCTCTTCCGTCGTAAACCCTTTGCTTTTCAGGAAATCGGTCAACGCGCTGCCATTGTTCGGGCTGTACCCCAGCCGCCACTCCAGCGCCGTCGCCTTACTGAATTCGCGCTGTTTGAGCACATATTCCAGCGCCAGTTTGCTCTTGGTAAAGTGCGTCTGGTAAAACTTCGTCGCCAGCTCCAGCGCCTCGTACAGCCGCTCCTTGCTCTTACCGCTCGGCCCGCGCGGCCCTTTATCGTACTGATCCATGTCCACGCCGGCCCGCCGCGCCAGCAGCTCGAGCGCCTGGCGGAAGTCCAGCCCTTCCACTTCCATGACGAAGCTGAACATGTCCCCGCCCCGCCCGGAGCTGAAGTCGTGCCATATCTGCTTATCGGGGCTTACCACAAAGCTGGGCGTCTTCTCGGCGCTGAACGGACTGAGCCCCTTCCAGTTGCGCCCCGCCCGCTTGAGCGGCACATACTCGCCTATCACATCCTCGATAGAGACAGCCGCGCCTTTACCTCATCCTTCGCATCCATATCTGTATCTATTGTACGCTGGTCTCTGTACTCCCGTCATGTTGAGCAACGCGAAACATCTGTCTGCAGCTCAGAATGACGCAGGAATGTACACTGGCCTTCGTACCCAAATAAAAAGAGCCAGATTGCTCCGGACCTTTTGGGCAGTAAGGCTTGGTTTACGCGGCTGTGACGTAGTCTTTCTTGGCTTCGGGCTGTACGTTTACAGGCACCTGCTGGACAGCTGTCTCCGGCATTTCTACGGGGATAGCTACCCGGCCGATGACTTTCTCTACATCCGCAGCGTCATTTGATTGGGGTTGCTTCCATCGAGCCTGTGCTCGCTTTGTGGCGAGGTGCCTGGGGGATCGGCGTACCGCGCTGTAATGTAGGGCTGTCGTGTAAATCAGAATAACCTGACATGTTTTTTCCTTGTTTGTTTTGAGTGAACTGTCTACAATTTATCATACTTATGCTTATTTGTCAATTAGGTGTGACGGCTACAGGTGAGTTATCAGGCAAAATTTGTTACTATAAGCGTAATCATGCCTCCTCGACAACCAAGTCAACCACCCGCACCCAGCGGCGGCCCGCAGAAGTCTTTTACACCTCAGCCGCCGCATTTTCGACTACAGCTCGGCACCCGTGCAGCACCCCAATGGGCAATACGAGGTCGTGCCGCCGCCTACGCCGAGCGCCAATTTCCATAACAGCGGCCACAACCCTACGAATTCATTGTCAACCCCAACGATCCCAAGAGCGGCAAGCGCGCCGCGGTGGGCGGCAACGGCTTCCTGCTGCGCATCGGCATCATCGTCGGTATCGTGGTGGTACTGTTCATCATCGCGGCCGTGGTCATCTCTTCGCTCGCGCCCAAAGGCAGCACGCCGGGCCTGACCGCCGTCGCCGAGCGCCAACAGGAAATCATCCGTATCGCCACGGCAGCCGAGGACCAGGCCACCAGCCAGGACACCAAGAACTTCGTCACCAACGCGGCAGTAAGCATCACCAGCAGCCAACAGTCAGTCATAACCTATCTGGGCAAACACGGCACCAAGCTGGTTCCCAAGGTGTTAGCACTCGATCAGAGCTCACAGACCGACAGCACGCTGGCCAGCGCCGCCACAGCCAATAACTACGACAGTGCCGTCGCCCAGAACCTCACTACCCAGCTGCAGACCTACCAGAGTTTGCTGCAAACCACCTACAACCAGACTACCGGCACGCAGGCCAAGGCCCTGCTGAAGACGTGCTACAGCGGCGCCGCGCAGCTGCTCGCACAGGCCAAGGCCCTCACCGACGAATAAAAACGGCAGCTAGACGCCGGACACCAACCGGTAGGAGTGTTTGATGAGCGCCTGGACTTCTTCCCAGGGCAGCTCCCCGCTGAGCACCAGCGTGTTCAGTGCTTTTTGTTCAGATGGTAGCCGGGCATCACCGTCACGTACTTTTCGCGTAAAAACCGTTGCCAGTTCCGGATCGCATTTCAGACTCAGGTTCACCGGCTGCTTCTGCTCGGAGATAATGGCGAACATCTTGTCGCCCACCTTGTACACGGCAACGTCCTCGCCGAACGGGTAATCCAGCCGGGCGTTCGGCATACTCAACAGATAGTCCTCAACCTCTTTGTGCGTAATCATACGCTGATTGTATCAAATAGATACGAGGCGCTTCACAAGAAAGGCTTGTCCCTGAAATCATAAGCATTTGCCATCTTAAACATTTTATTTTACTAAATTTGACTTTAAGAATATAATGAGCGCTAAGTAACAAGGGGATTATGTCATGGCCATTCGACGCTCACGCACTTATAGGCTCTATCGTGGAACAAAAACCAAAGTCATAAACATAACCGCTGCTTTGGTCATGATTGCCAGTAGCCTGAGCGGCAGTCTCCCTTTCCTTGTCTCAAGGAACGCCAACGCTGTTACGGGCGTTACTTATAGCAACACCGATTCAGTGGGCTGTCTTGGGGTGTTGACCGGCGCTTGCCTTCCGGTGGCTGGAACGTTACCGGTGACCAACTGACGATGACCGTTGATGGCAACAACCCTCCTTCTAACAGCTTCTACGCCTACGAAGGCGTCAAGGCTGCGCTACCGGCCGACACCACGAATGTGAGTGCCAACTTGCTTGTTGACTCCGCCTGGGGCGAGGCCAACCAGTCGATGTCGGCATATGGGGGCAAGCACCGAATGGCGGCAGCTCGACCGACATCGCATGGCCCACTTGGAATTCAACAATATCGACAACAACACCGCCGCAGTCGATGTCTGGGATACGTTTGACGGTATCATCAAGGGGTGTAACCGATGTAACGTATGGCAGCACTATAAATCTTGAGATCTCAGCCAACCCGGCAACCGATACCTTTACTTATTATCTGAACGGCTTGCCGATTTACAGTTCGTCCGCTCAAGGTCACGGACCGCTGACGGATGTCATTTTCGATAATTACAATGATGGCGTAGCCGGACACGGCTACACTACGGTCTGGACGGATCTGCGTGTCGGCGTAGCCTCTCCCCCGCCGACGGTTTCTGCTTGCACTACAACCAACGTCATCAATACGACCAATCTGAGCACATGGGACACCACACAAACTCGGGCTCACGGCCATAATGTCATCGTAGGCAACGGACTACAGGTTTACACCGACGGCAATAGTGATACCGATGGTACGCAGAACACTGATAAAGCGGCGGCGTACTACACCACCAGTTTCCCGCTGAGCAGCCTAGGGAACCAGACTATCGCGCAAAGTCTCGACAATACGAACAATAGCGGCGGCGTACCAGCCTGCAGCTTTCGGTTGACTTCGATGGGGACGGTACCCCGGACGGTTACTTGGTAGGTGAACCGATTTACGGTAACAACTGGTGGTATAGCGGTTCATCCTCGTTCGTAAAGGCCGCTGCTCCGACTGTCGGTGGAGGCGGCGCCAGCTGGAATGGCACGATAAACCAATGGCTGGCAGCGTTCCCGGGCGCACAAGTAAAGGCCATCGGTTACAGCCTTGGCTCCGGTCTGCAGGTAATAACGTTATTCACGGCATCACACTTGGCTGTACTAAGTACACCTTTAGTGCAGCCGCTCCGACGCTGCTCTCACCCGGAATAATTCAGTACAACACAGTGCGGGCATCCTTGATTGGCAAGATGTACCCGGCGCCGTAAGCTATGAGTACGTTTCCAATCACACAGGAACGACAAGCGGCGGCGTGTTGACCAACCTGAGCACCGACACTACAACTACCCAATCACAAATCGACGGCTCCGCTGCTGCCGACGGTCCGCACTATTGGCAAGTACGAGCCAAGTTTAGCGATGGCAGCTACTCACCCTGGTCCGAGATATGGAAAGTGACGGTGGATAGTACCACCCCAGCCACACCGACAAACCTGAGCTGGAAAAACAAGTGCCAACGTCACAGTACCGACTGGCGGTTACACGAACCTCGCTGACGGTACGGCCTCGTGGCAAGACAGTTCAAGCGATGTCGATCACTATGTCTACAATATTGGAACGACATCTCAGGCAATCAATATAAGGTCGGTAGCGAGTACGTTACCAGTGTCAGTGGTACTAGCCTTGCAGGCGTCTTTAACAGGGCGAGGGCGTACACCACTTCTGCATAGAAGCCGTCGATGCGGCCGGCAATACATCGGCCTGCAGCGTTCCGTTCACCATCACTTATGATGCGACCGCTCCCGTAGTCGCCATCACCGCACCTAATAATGGCGCTACAGTGCATGGTACGGTTACGGTCTCCGGTACCGTTACCGACGTCAATCCGGACCACTACTACTTCGTGGTTAAAGATCACAATGGTACTGTCGTGGCAGGCCCGGGTACCGTCAATCAGGCTGCTGTCTCGAGCTGGAGCTGGAACACCACTGCCGTGCCGGACGGTAACTACACCATTCGACCTTGAGGCCAAGGACAAAGCCGGCAACAAAGACGCAGGCTCCGTCAAGACATCACCGTTACCGTAGATAACGCCGTACCGGGCACTCCGACCGGCCTCGGCTTCCTCCAGGCCGGGCTGGCCTGCGGCAGTTCCACGAATGTTAACTTCATATCGCCGAAATGGAATGCCGTAACAGGTGCCGCAAGCTACAACTACACCGTCACCCTGAACGGTAACGTCATAGTGCCGTCCACTAATGTCGGCAATGTGACGACCCTGAGTGGTCCCTTCGGCGGCGAAGGTCTATCCACCTTCAGCGTACAAGCGGTAGGTGCCAACGGCCTTACGTCTGCCTGGGCAACCCCATGCGCTATCACCTATGACGCGACTGCCCCAGTGGTGACTGTAAAAACGCAATCAACCACCGATACCACACCGACCGTGACCGGTACCGTGAACGACAACACCGCGACCGTATCCGTAGTAGTGGACGGCCACACCTACACCGCGACAGTAGCCTCCACGGCCAACACCGGAGGCACCTACGACTGGAGCGCGGATGTCACCCATGCCCTTTCGACAGGCGTCTACGATGTGGCCGCCACCGCGACTGATCCGGCCGGTAACGTCGGCACCGATGGTACGACGGATGAACTGACCATCAATGCCGCCGCGCAGCAGACGAGCAGCAATACTACGCTGAGCTTCAGTAACTTCAACACACAGGTTGCCACGACGGGCAACGCTAACAGCAGCGGCAACACCAACGGAGGCGGCGCACAGAGCGGTGGTGCGACCAACACCAACTCGGCCGTACTAGGCGCTAACACCGATGGTTCAAGCGGCAAGGTGAAGGGTGACAGCACCGTAAACTTGCAGAATGCGGGCACCATCAAGAAGGATCACAACTTCGCAAGCCTCGGCTGGTGGTGGCTGGCCATAATCGGAGCGTTCGGCGCCACCTGGTTCCTGATCGCTACCAAGAGGCGGCGCCAGGACGGATAGATCCCGGAAAGCCGCAATGATAAACACCCCTCTGGTCCAGAGGGGTGTTTTTATGTGTTCACGAGCGCTAGCTAGATATCCAAGGCGTGGTCTTTGAACCACTCCAGGTAGTACTGCAGCTCGGCGATGCTTTCCTGGATGTCGTCGTAAGCTCGGTGGGCTTCCTTCTTCTCGTACTGCAGGCCGTAGCGTGCCGTCATGAACACCTTCCAGGCGCTGACATCAAGCATGCGGTAGTGCAGCTTCAGATCGAGCTCCGGCCACCACTGTTTGATAAACTGCCGGTCGTTGTGGATGCTGTTGCCGGCCAACACCGCCCATTCGCCGCCGAACTGCTGCTCCACCAGCTCGATGAGCTCACGTTCCACCTGGTCGCTCGGCTTGCCGTCGGCGGTCTTGCGGATGAACTCGTCGCGGTTCTCGGGGTTAGTCTTGCCACCAGCTGTTCTTCTGCATCCGGTCCACCACGGTTTCCTTGGGCTGGCGCACCACCGCTTCATAGCTGGCCAGCGTTTCGAAGTGCACGTCCGTCACTTCGGCGGCCACTTCCAGAATCACATCGTGCTGCGCGTCCAGTCCGGTCATCTCCAGGTCGACCCACAGAAACTTCGTCGGCGCCGCGTTCTTGTCCACTTGCATACTGTGATTATACCTGTTTTGGCCTAATTCCGGTGGATAATAGGCGCCCGGTCCAAGAATTCACGCGAGTCCAGCTGATCGAGCAATGCCGCGGCTACAGCCTTACGATTGATAGTGGCTAGCGGGCCGCCTGATTTCAGGTCCAAACGATAGCTACCCTTCCCGAAGTTATTCATCACCGGTGAACGGAGCGTCGTCCAATCCAAATCACTGGCCGCCAACAGCCGCATGTGCGCTTCCCCGTCCCGAAAGACTTTGCCCGCCGGGAGTGGGGCCAGCAGACGCATGAACAGACGGTGACCGGATCCTGCCGGCTTATCAGGCGCCTGAGCTCCGCTGCCGGTGAGTGTTACGACCCGGCGTATGCTTCGTTCAGTCATAGCCGGGATGATGGCCCGCATGGCCGCCGTGAGTACATCCCTGCCGGGCGTGCCCCAGCTGCCGAGCGTACTGATGACCGCATCACTGCCTTTCAGCGCCTTCGCTACGTCCTCTGCGTTATAGATATCACCCTTCACGATGCCCAGCTTGCCGCTCGGTGCGAACAGGCTATGACTGTGCACGAAGGCCGTGACGGTGTAGCCGCGCCGCAACGCTTCTTCCACGACCAGCGAACCCACTTTCCCCGACGCACCGAACACCGTTATCTGCATGGGGGCAGTATATAGGAAATCCGACCCTCGTGCGGGTCGGATTTTTCACACCTCAAGTCTCTCGGCGCTACTTACTGGCAGCTTTGAGGGCGTCGGCGTACCAGACCAGGCTCTTGACCTGCGTCTGGAGATTCGCCTGCGGACCGTAGGGGTTATCCTGCAGCTCAGCCTTGAGCACGCCGTCTTCGTCGATAGCGTTCGCCACGCCGTCGGTAAAGAACAGTGCCTGGGGTAGCGTAAAGGCGCCGATGCCGGGGCAGCGCCATGCGCAGCGTAGCGATAGCCTGCGCGCCGCCGGCCGAACCGTGGCCTACCAGGGCGACAGGCTTGTCATCGATCTCGTGGCCGACGACGTCCGATGGCGTTCTTGAGCACGCCGGTCATGGAGCGGTTGTATTCCGGCGTGACGATGATGAAAGCGTCGAACCCGGTGAGTGCGTCGAGCCACTTCTGAATCGGCGCGGGCGCCTTGCGGTCAGGCATGTAGCGGGCACTGCCGGCTTCTTCGTAGAACGGCATGGGGTAATCGCGCAGATCCAGTGTCTCTACTTCTGCGACCTTGGCAGCTTCGGCAGCTACCCACTTGGCCAGTTTGTCGGTTGAGCGACCCTCACGGGTGCTGCCTATGATAACGGCGATCTTCGTCATATGTTTTTCTCCCTCTATGCTATACTTTATATAGTTAACAGGATAAGTATAGGACCAATACTATACAAAGTAAAGTGACAAACTCGTTTGTCATCCTGAGCGAAACGAAGGATCTTACCCATGAATACGACAGATACAACGACCGCACTCGAGCCTAAAGTAGGCTGCATCGCCTCCGCCATGGAAATCATCGGCAACAAGTGGACGGCGCTTATCTTGCGCGACCTCGCGGCCGGCCCGAAACGCTTCAGTGAGCTCGAGAATTCGGTCGGCACTATCAACCCGCGCACCCTGTCACAGCGCCTGGACGACCTGGAAAAGCACGCCATCATCACCAAGCAGAGCTTCGCCGAAGTCCCGCCCCGCACCGAATACACTCTGACCCAAAAAGGTCAGGATCTCGTCCCTGTCCTACGCCAGATGTCTGCCTGGGGCAACAAATACTACGACCAGACCACGGAGTGTTAGCTGGCAATCATACCTTGAGTACGGGTAATACATCTAAACCATTTTTATATAAAGCAGTGCATTTATTAAGCCACTCTCTACTGCCATATGCTAGGGCAGTAGAGAGTGTACGTGCTATCGGCTCCAGAGTTGATGCCCAGTTAGTGCCGGCACAATAGACCACTAGACGTCAAAGGGTAGGAAGAAACTCATGGCCTAAGACATCTAGACAAGTTGAACAGCGTAATCAAGTAGGTACTTTGTGACTGACTGGGAGGCAGCGGGAGCAACGAGAGTCGAGACCGTAAAACCCGTCGTTGAGACACTCGATATATAGCACTGTAGCGCCGCGGTTACTGAATTCAGCGGGCTCATGAGAACCTTAGGCGTTACGCCATATGGCGTCTGGAAAACCACAACAACTTGCGCACCAATAGCAGGACTACTACCCGAGCCAAAGTTAATTTGTCCAGAGTCATCGGTACTGCTCATGTTCGCCACAAACACGGGTGCAGGCGGCGAAGTGCCAGCGTTGGCGCCAGCAGCTACGCTAGTCGGACCATTATAGACGGAACCGTTTAGGGCGGTTTTGCCCGCATCCGGTGTCACGATGTTGTTTCGCGTACGCATGGTGCCCCCATAGTTTTCTATACCCCATGAGTATAAAGCACCTGATTGCCCGGGTTTATAGATGGTGTTATCTTCGCAGATAACATCAACACCGTATGACATGATGCCGGTCGTTCCGGCGTAGGTGATCCGATTACCCGAACAAGTACAGCCAGCCACTCCGCCACCAATAAGAATACCGAAAGTGCCAGAGGTTGTAATCGGTGGACCCACTAGGTGATTATCTACGATTGTTAGATCCGTCATACTAGTACCGGATGCGAGAGCCGAGATAAAGCCCAGCCGGGGTTTAATAACAAGGTTGCCCGATATACGAATACCGGTTAGCAACTTAGTGGTATTGTCTACGTTCAGCTGGATGCCATAATGGGAGGTTGAAGAACCGCCGCGTGTACAGGCACCGACTACCGTATTCCCCGAAACATGTATATTAGATGACCCGCTTGTTAGGAAGCTCGACTCTTGGGAAACATAGATGCCCGCGGAGTCTGTTAGGCTAATCGTATTACTATTTATCGTGATGCTATCACCACCAACGACAGAAATGCCCCGGGCCGCGCTATTGTATACGGTATTGTTGGCAATGACGATGCGGCTACTGCTAGTTCCGCTCGCGACCAAACTGACGACAGCGATACCATCATCACCGGTATTGCGAAGAATGTTGCCCACGGCTGAACAATCGACATTCGGGCCCATAGGTTGCGTCGTTATTAAAGTGTATGCCGTCTGCGAGATTGCCGTCAACTGTGCAGCCATGAATCGTTAAATTGGTGTTGCCCATCAGCCAGAAACCAACACTCGTCACTGTGGTGATGCGGACGCTGTCGATATCCACACCAGCCCCGCCAAGAACACGTAATCCATAACCACCGGAGGTGCGCCCACCACTGGTTGAGGCATGCTTTAAACGAAGACCAACAATTCGTATGTCGGACGGGAGTAATGAGAGTCAAGACGGTATTTGATTGGTTGGTGCAGATAAGCGTCGCACCTGCCCCACTAATCGTTACATCTGCCACATTGGTGGCTGTGATGCCATTAGTCGTTACGTAGTTTCCACCAGCCGGGAAAACAAGTGTGGCACCTGTGGTTAGTGCAGCGATGGCTGCACTGATTGCCGACGTGTCGTCGGTCGTACCATCGCCTGTAGCACCATGGTCTTTGACATTGATAACGAGGGTGTCCTTGGCAACTGCATTCACGATACGTGAGTCGTTGCCGGCAGCATAATTACCGGCTCCGGTACCGGCCGTAGGGATGGCTGGCCTGTTGGTAAGATCGGTGTAAGAGCCTGTGGTAGCTACGGTTTTCAGAGTACCGTCTGTCCGCAGCTTGAGGCTACCATCACTATTGTGCTCGATTTCCAGAAAGGCGTTGAGGATGTCTCCCCAAGTGCCGTCGTCCCCGCCGGGGTTAGGTAGCCGTGTCATAGATCTGCTTTCATGCTTATGATTTAGTCCTTATATCTATCCTATGTATAAGCTAAAAAATAAACAAGTAGTTTATGTAACAAACTGTTTATAAAACTTACGCTTTAAGGGTATGACCGTACCTGAAGAAAAATTATTGAAGGCTTTTGGCAGACGCCTAGCGCAGGCCCGTAAGTCCCGAGGACTCACCCAGCAACAGCTGGCCGAGAAGTTGAACATGAGCGTGGTAGCAATCGCCTACCTGGAAACCGGCAAACGCTGGGCACGCATCGGCACTTTGGCCAAAATCAGCCAGGCGCTCAAGGTCAATCTCAAAGATTTATTCGATTTCTAACATTGCGGCTCGAGGCTGTTAGGCTTTCTTCTCGAACTCGAGGGCGGCAGAGTTAATGCAGAAATGCTGGCCGTTCGGGCTGCTCGGGTCTTCAAAGAGATGGCCCAGATGGCTGCCGCAGACTGCGCACAGCACCTCGGTGCGGTGCATGCCAAGCGAGTCGTCCGGTACCAGTTTCAGCGCGTCGTTACTGGCCGCTTCGGAAAAGCTCGGCCAGCCGATCAGCCCCGGCATGGTGCTTTCGTACTTGGCGTCACTGGTGAAAAGCAGTGAGTTGCACACCGGGCAATGGTATTCGCCCTTCTCTTCCTCGTATAATAGTGCCCCGCTGCCCGGCACCTCGGTACCGTGCTCGCGCAGCACGTGGTACTGCTCCGGCGTCAGCTTCTTTTTGAGTTCTTCATCACTGAACTGCTGCATGGTAGCCTCCTATTTCTTCTTGAGTTTGTCGAGCCGCAACAGCCTGAACGCCAGGTAAATGACGATCACCACGAATACGAACTGGATGAATGCATAGACGAACGCGCCCCAAGGCAACGGAATCGGGACGCTGCCGTGATGCAACGTTGCCGAACGGGTCGCCAGATCCTTCCCGAAGATGACCTGTATCCACGGGCTGATGAAGCTGCTCACCAGCTGGTTCATCACCGCGTTGGTCTGCTGGCCGATGATAAAGCCGATGGCCAACCCCACCACGGCGTATTCCTTCAGGAAGTTGGTGAATCCGCCCACCTGGTCTTTGATGTCGTCGCCATCCAGCAGCACGGTCACGTGGCGGTGTTTCTGGCCTTTGGGCTGGGTGATATGCACTTCCCCGTCCCCGGTCTGTACCACGTGCGTGTGCATTGCTACCGGTTTCTGTTCCTCTGCCATAGCTCTATTTTACTCCCTTCAGACCCATGTAATACTCCCTTTGCTCCGGGCTCAGATGTTCGATAGCGTAACGCAGCGTGGTGCGCGGCATGACCGCCGCGTGCTTGTCCAGAAACGCCGTCAGCGTGCCGCGATCGACCCGCTTGCCTGTTTCGCGCAGCATCCAGCCGGCGGCTTTCTGGATCAGATCGTGCCGGTCGTGCAACAGTTGTCCGGCGATGATGAGCGCCTCGTCCGCCCGGCCCTTTTTGATGTAATCGAATGTTGCGAGTATGGCGATACGCCGCTCCCAGAGTACTCTCGAAGCGGCCAACCGTGCCAGCACCTCCATCTTTTCCGGCCGATTCTCCAGATATGGACCGACGATGAATTCCGCCGAGCTATCCACCAGATCCCAGTTATTTATCCATCCGGTGTGTGCCAGGTAGAAATCATAGATGGCCTGCCGGTCCGCTTCGCTGCCCTTCGCGAATTGTGCCACCAGAATAAGCAATGCCGTCAGCCGTTCCTCGTGCCACTCGCTCGTAAGCAGCGTTTCTATGTCGGTGAGCGGCAGATCGGTATTCCACTTCACTACCGAGCGAACGTTCGGCACTGTCACACCCAGGAACTTGTCGCCTTCGGCGTACTCACCCGGACCGGCCTTAAAGAAACGCGGGAAAAAGGCGGCCTTGTCGGAGTCTGCCACTGTACGTAGACGCGTCCGGATTTCGGCGATACCGCCCATTACATCCGGTCCGGCGCGGTGATACCCAGCAGTCCCAGGCCGTTTTTGAGCGTATCGGCGTAGCGGCCGACCAGAGCCAGTCTGACCGTTTCGCGCTCGTCGCCGATGACCCGGTTGTGCTCGTAAAACTGATTGAACTTCTGTGCCAGTTCATACAGATAGGTGCAAATGTGGTGCGGCATGAGCTCGACGGTAGCCTTATCCACCACCTCCGTGTACTCGGTAATCTTGCGCAGCAAGCTGCGTTCGTCCGCTTGCAATCCACCGTCGCCCCGAGTTCCCTCCCCGTCATCCTGAACGGAGTGAAGGATCTGTTCCAGGGTAGATTCTTCGCTTTGCTCAGAATGACCGGAATCAGGGCTTTTCGCGAGGATCGACCGGGCCCGCGCATGCGCATACTGCAGATACGGGCCGCTATTACCCTGAAGGCTCACCGATTCATTTACATCAAACGCGATATCTCCGCCTAGACGATATTTCAGGAACTCATATTTAATGGCACCGAGTGTAATATCATCGAGTAAGTTCTGATCGTCGAGCATCTCGATTGCCCGCTCACGAACCGTCGTGACAACATCGATGGCGCGCGACACATTGCCCAGGCGTGAGCTCATTTTCTTACCATCCCCAAAACGCACCGTACCATTCGTCAGATGGGTCATCTTATCACCGATACCGGGGAAGAAAGTGTCCATAGCCGCGAACACGACCCGCATGTATTCAGTCTGGTCATTGCCAGTAATGAGTACCCGATGATCGAAGTTATACTCTTCCTGCTCAGCCAGTATTACGCCCACGTCTTTGGTTTCATAGGTCGGTAGCCCCTTGCTAGTTATGAACACACGCGTATGTAAGTGTTCAGACTCGTCACCATGGAAAACAACAGCGCCTTCCGACTCTTCGAGCAGACCTTTAGCGAGCTGTTCCCTGACTGTTCGAAGACCGCGTTCCGTTGTTTCACTCTCGGGATAATAGCGCATGGCATCTACTTTTATCAGTTTGTAGAAGGCATCAAAGTAATCAAAGCTCCACTGACGGCACTTCCAGTAAATCCGAGCGAGCGGCGAGTCATGATCGTTCTCGGCGTGGATGCGATACACCGCCTGGTTGAGCGCGATAATCTGCTGTTTCGCAGCATCATCTTCTTCGTATATCGTCGCGCCGGCTACATAGCATTTGCTGAGCCAGTTCGCGCGTTCTAGCGGGTCATCCGAAACCTTACTCAATGCATCGGGGTTTTCGCCGCCCAGCTCATGCAGGATGCCCCACATACATCTGCCGACGTTCAATCCAACATCACTGCCGAAACTGGTCCGGTGCATATCAGCACCCGCTCGCTCCAGCAAGCGGGCCAGCACATCGCCGGCAATCGTGTTATATAGATGGCCGGTGTGCAGCTCCTTGAACGCGTTGGGGCATGAGTATTCGACAACCCATGACTCACCCGCTAGCGGTTTTGCAGGTTCGGACCGGAGAGCCGCGATCAGCTTCTCGTCTGTCAGCTTCAGGTTCAAAAAGCCCGGGCCGGCCACCGTAACAGATGCGAACTGGCCATCCGATGCTAGCCGCCCGCGCAACTGTTCGGCGATTTCACGCGGATTTTTGCCAAGCTGCTTGCCAAGCTGCAGCGCCACGTTTGTGGCGTAATCGCCGAATTGCTCATCCGGCCGTGTCAGCTCCGCGTCTACTTCGACGCCGAACAAATCCTTGACCGCGGCCGCGACGGCCTGCTCCAGTTCCTGTTTCATGACTACGAGTATAACAGATTAAAACTACAGTTTCTGGCGAGTGGTTTCGCCCAGCTGCCAACCCACCACGTACAGGCTGCCCAGCAGCACGAAAAAGCTGACGGTGGTCGTGAACATGGCGCCGCTCTGCAGCGGATGGATCAGGCGGTCGGACACATCGAACAGGATGCCGGCGGGATTCAGCAGCACGTCCCAGCTGTTCCAGCGCAGATCGCGGCCGAGGTAGATGGCGAAGCTGCACAGGAACAGGATGATGCCGATGAGCACGCTGGAGCGGCGGATGCCCAAGCGCCGGTGCAGCTCGGCGTGAACCATATACAGGCTGCTGAAGCCGAGCAGGACGGCCGTGAAGATGCACGAGGTGAACATGACCACGTCGTACAGCAGGCTGCTACGCACCACGTCCTGCACGTGCACGAAGTCGCTGATCATATAGAACGTGTTGGGCAACAGCAACAGCCAGACCAATGTCAGGCAGAGCGGCCACCAATCGCTCCAGAGGTACGTATGCAGGCTGCGTAGCAACACGACCATGACCAGGAACGGCAGCCAGGCCAGGAACAGATTCCACAAGAGATAATCGAACTGCAGGCTGTGGTTGGCGATGGCACCGGCGATATACAGACCGGTACTGACTGTCGAGAGGCCCACCAGGCTGGCGACCACCCGCTCGCGGGGACTGAGGTGCCGTCGCATGCGCATACCACTAGTATAGCGTATGGCCCATCACTGAAGTGTGAGAGTGAAGATGGCCCCGCCGCCGGCCGCGTTGCCGGCTTCCAATATCGCGTCGTTGGCTTGAGCGATCTGCCGGGCCAGGCTCAAGCCGATGCCGTGGCCGCTGACCTTGCTGCTGCGGGCCTTGTCGCCGCGGTACATGCGCTCGAAGATATGCGGCAGATCCTCATCCGAGATGCCGTGGCCATGATCGCGGACCGTCAGGATGTATTTCTGATCTTCCAGGCGGCCGCCGATTTCTATCTCGCCATTCTTCGGCCCGTACTTGATAGCATTGTCGAGCAAGATGGATAACAGCTCCACCAGGCTCTCCCGGTTCACGTCGATAGTGGCGGGCGTGACGGCCTGGGTGAACCGTACCTTGCTCGCGCCTTTGTTATGCTTGGCGCGCTCGATGGCGTCGCCCACCAGTTCACCGACGACGGTGGTGGCATGCGCGGCTGTTCCCTGTTCGTACTGGCTGAGTGCCAGCAGGTTGGTCGCCAGCTTCTCCAGGCGTTCTACCTCTTCGAGATTGCTGGCGATCTGTTCGCGGGCCTCTTTTTCGCTGAAATTCTTCTGCCGCAGGAACACCTCGTTTTCGAGACGCATGCTGGCTAGCGGCGTGCGCAGCTCGTGGCTGGCATCGCTGGTGAACCGCTTTTGCTGTTCATGCGCCTGCTCGATAGGGTGAAGTGTCCGGCCGGCATACCAGTAGCTCAGCACGGCGCCGATGGCCAGCAGGGCGACATCGACCAAGACGTAGTCGCGGTTGAGGTGCTGCCGTGTCAGATCGGCCTGGTCAGCCACCCCGTTCGCGAAGTACCTATCGCCGTTCGGGGCATTGTCCGGTCCGCTATAGGGCATTCCCTGCTCGCTATAATCCTGGAAAATCCGATGAGCGATCGTACGCTGGGCGTCATCGCCGCGGCTCAATTCATGATCGGTGAAAGCGTGCACGCCAAAGGTCAACAGCAGGCAGAAGGCCAGCAGCACCGCGAAATAGAAGCCGGTCAGCTTCAGGCGGGCCGAGTGGAACAGATCTGTACTGAAGCTCGGAAAACTCACGCTAGACCGCCGTATACCCGAAGCCTCGCACCGTCTTCACGACGTTCTCGCCACCGGGTTTATCGATTTTTTTGCGCAGATTGGCCACGAAGGTCTCCACCGTGTTGTGCTGCACGCGGGCATCATCGGCCCAGACATGGTCAAGCAGCTGATCCTTACTCAGCACCTCTCCTTTACGCGCCGCCAGATATTCGAGCAGTTGGAACTCCTTGGCGGTCAGGTGGACTTCTTTGCCGGCCCGCTTGACCGTCTTGCTGATGCTGTTGATGGTAACATTACCGATGGTGTAGCTGGTGCCCGCACCGGCCGCCGGGCGACGCAGCAGCGCCCGGATACGCGCCAGCAGCTCGTCGAAGCTGAACGGCTTCGGCAGGTAATCATCCGCGCCCTGGTCCAGGCCGTGTACTTTATCGCCGATGGTGCCGCGCGCGGTCAACATCAGGATGGGCATGAACTGCTTCTGGTCATGCCAGAGCTTGATCAGTCCCGGGCCATCGTACTTGCCCGGAATCATCCAGTCGAGCAGCACCAGGTCATACATGCCGGCGCCCGTGAGCGTCTCGGCCATGTCGCCGTCCTGGGCGATATCCACTACGTAGCCTTCCGACTGCAGCCCCCGCTGCAAGCTGTTCGCGATCTTTTGTTCGTCTTCTACGACAAGTATTTTCATGGTTGGTTCCTGCTTATAGTAGCCCTATTTTCGCAACCGAACCTGCAGATTGCCTGCTTTAACTTACGCGACAAGTTCTACTTTCAGCTTCTCGATCAGATCGACGGGGGTCGGATTGATGTTGCCGAGCAGCGCCGTATAGAGCGTCACGAAGTCGCCCAGCGCGATGGTCGACAGCAGTTGCTCCAGCAGGCTGTCACCCTCGGCGTTCACCACGATCGGGTCCGGCCGCTTGCCGCTCAGCAGCCTGGCGCTGATCTCGAACCGCTTCTGGATCTGCGGGTGCTCCAGGTGGCTGCGCAGATCTATCACGGTGTACGGCTTCTGCTCCGGCTGCTCGCTCCAGCCCAGAAATTCGTTGTGGTTGAACTCCGAGTACTGGTTCCACCAGGCGATGTGCTTGGCGTTCTCGTTGAAACTGATCTTCCATTTGTATGCCGCCGGCGCCAGTTTGGGCCCGCCGTACACCACCACCGACTTGCCCATGCATTCCAGCGCGATCTGCTTTGCCAGATTGTCTTTGGTGGGAACGCTCGGCACCCACTGCTGAATCTTGTCCTTCAGGTACCCCGCCGTCCGGTGCAGCTCCGCTTCGGCCGCATCCGCCGCCAAGAGCCCGGCCTTCTCAAGCAGCGTGACAAGCGCCTTCAGGTTGTACAGCACGGCGTGGCGGGGCTGCAGCCCGCCCGGCAGCAACGTGAACGGATAGCCCTTTTCCTGCGCGATTTCCTGCAGTTTGCCGCCGCTGGAAATGACAGCGATGTGCGCACCCTTCGCTTCCGCCTGCGCCAGCGCGCTGATGGTTTCCTCGGTGTTTCCCGAGTAGCTGGAGGCTATGAAGAACGTTTTATCCGACACATAGGCCGGAATGTCATAATCCCGCACCACTTCGAATGGGATAGAGTATCCCGGCCAGTTCCGGCTGATGAGCGCCGCCAGTGCCGATCCGCCCATCCCGCCGTAAACGATGTTCGTGACATCCAGATGCGGTTCGTCGACATCAAACACATACTCCAGTTGCTGCCATTGTTTCTCGGCGATGCCGAGCGCATCTTGCGGGTCCCGTTCATGTATCTTTTGCAGGTCGTCGAGCATGGTAATCCCCCTTTAGCGCTATTGCTTATCCCAAAACTTTGCTACTATGTCTTTATTGTAAATTGTTAACCAGGAATTGTGAATCGCTCCGGTAAGTCGGAGCCAGGGGGTGGGATGCTTTTCGGACACCAGAACGACGATGTGATCAAGCCAACCGCGGAACCGGTGGATGCTCCTGTCAGCGCCGCGCCGGCCGGACCGCCCATTCCGCCCGCCATGGATCCGCCGCCCGCTGCTCCCGCTCCGGCTGCCGATGCGAACCCGCTGGCCGTCGATACCAGCACCGGCTACAGCTTGCCCGTAGCCCCGGCTAGCGACACGTCAGTCCCGGCCGAGCCCTCTGTGCTTGACCAGCCCACCGACAGTGCCGCGACCGCCCCGGTCGTCTCGGCCGAAGATGCTGCGGCGCCCGACATGATCCTGCCGAATCTCACCGGAGATACCCCGACCGACGCGCCCGTTCCGGAAAGCGCTCCGCTGACGGCAGCCGGCGATACTCCCGCTGCCGCGCCCGCCGATGACACTCCCGTCGAGACTCCGTCGCTCTCCCTGCCGGCTGCCGAGGAAGCGCCCGCCGCTTCCCTCTCGGCCGATGACTTGTTGGAGCTGAAGCAGGAAGCACTCACCCAGCTGACCCCGCTCGTCGACCAGCTGGACCAGACGCCCGAAGAAAAGTTCCGCACCACCATGATGATGATCCAAAGCACCGACAACCAGGCGCTTATCAAAGAAGCCTACGACGCCGCCCAAGGCATCACCGACGAGAAAGTCAGAGCCCAGGCCCTGCTCGACGTCGTCAACGAAATCAACTACTTCACTCAGCAGAAACCGGTCGCCTAAGCTAGTATTAAATGGCTAGTTTAGAGGTGTTATTTGACGCGCCGGGAACTGACACCGTATGCTGGTAAGCATATGCGAGTTAGCATGACCTATCGGCGGACGAACAATGTGCTCCTGACGTTGATCATCCTGATCAACCTCTACGTCATCATCGCGCCGCTCTGGCCCCAGGTGACTTACTGGTGGCAGTCCCATCACACCAACCGGCGGGCCGAGCTGACGCAGCTTATCCACAAGCCCAAGCCCGTGGCCAAATCGGCAGTCGTGCCCTCGCAGCCCAACAGCCTCATCATCCCGGCCATGATGCTGAACCAGCCAACGCTCGAAGGCCCGGAAAGCGATTGGTTCGACCTGCTCTACAAAGGCATCTGGCGCTGGCCCGGTTCGTCGACTCCCGACAAGGGCGGCAACACGGTGTTCCTGTCCCACCGGTTCTCCTACACCGGTCCGCGCGGCGCGTTCTATTACCTGAACAAACTCAAGATCGGCGACGAGATCGGTGTCATCTGGAACAACAAGACCTACGATTACAGCGTGATCAGCAGCACCGAGGTGCCGCCGACCGACACCGCTATCGAGGACAACACCGCCACACCGGAAATCACCTTGTTCACCTGCACGCCGCTGTGGCATCCGGTGGACCGGCTGGTGGTCGTCGCTAAATTGGAGGGTACGTCGTGAGCGAGAAACGGAAGTTCTGGATCCTACTGGTGCTGCTCGGGTTGAGTATCGCCCTGCTGGCCTATCTGAACTACACCAACGAGAAGCTGTTCATCGGTTAAGACGGACTGCTCTAAGAGGTGGTCAGCGCGGGAATGTAGTTAATTTTAACTATAGTTGTTGACTTAAGATGCTTATGATATCATGGTGAGAGCTAATAGCAATTAGAGAAGCGAGGGAAAATAACAATGTTGTCACAATTTGCATTCCTGGATCTTTCAACTCCAGATCTGCTCATAATCTTGGCGGTTGTCCTACTGCTGTTCGGAGCAAAGAAATTGCCTGAACTATCACGCAGTATCGGTACTTCGGCACGTGAATTACGCAAAGGTCTGAGTGGAGATGAGGAAAAGAGCGAAAAGCAAAACAACGCAAAGACTAGCGAAAGCTAGTTCCGCGTCCCCCGATAAGCAACCACTTATAGAACATTTGCACGAACTGAGACGGCGGCTATTTTATGTCGTCGTTTCTGTTCTGCTGGGGGCGGGTGTGGCCTATGGGCTTGAACGCAAGCTCATATCTGTTTTGTTGCGCCCGAGCCACGGGCAGAACTTTATCTACACGTCGCCGCTTGGCGGCATCAACTTCCTGTTCAGCGTCTGTCTGGACATCGGCCTGGTGCTGGCTACGCCTATCATCATTTATCAGCTACTGGCGTTCCTAAGTCCCATCATGAAGGACACCACGCGCCGCTTCCTGCTGGGGTCTTCGGCGGCGGCAGGCATCGTGGCAGTCTGCGGCGTGGCGTTCGGGTATTTTATCGGTTTGCCTTCCGCCCTGCATTTCCTGCTGCACCAGTTCACCACCCTGCAGATCCGTCCGCTCATCACCATCCAGTCATACATCTCTTTCGTGGCATTGTACCTGTTCGGTTCGGCCCTGATGTTCCAGCTGCCGCTGATCCTGTTCATCATCAACCGCATCAAACCGCTCAAGCCGAGCGGTCTCTTCAAGTACGAACGCCATCTGATAGCCGGCGCGTTCATCGTAGCCTTCATCATGAACCCCACGCCGAACATCATCGACCAGATGGTGGTGGTCGTGCCGATCATCATCATGTACCAGCTCGGCATCGGGCTGATCTGGCTGGTGAACCGCGGACAGAAACCGTCGTTCGTGCAGGAGCTGATGGAACAGGACGCGCAGCGGCAGGCCGAACGGGCCCAGCGCCAGCTTCAACCCTTCGATGCTGCCGAACCCGGCTTCCTGGAAGACGAGCCGGAGGTCACTTACACTGCCGACACCCCGGCGCCGGCACCCGAACCAAGCGTCGTCGCCCCGCCGCGGCAGTATCCGGCCGGCATGCAGCCGCAGCCGCGGCGTTCATTCGTGCCGCTTCGCGGCGGCCAACTCGTGCAATAAATTAGTCATACCCTATTGACACCGGCACCGTTTGTGCTTACAATCGCAGATAAGGCTCCTAAAATAAAACAACAAAAAGGTAACAAAATGAACGCTCACGTCTCTACGCTTCTAGAAAAGGAAGTTTCACGCAAAGAATTCCTAGGTATGTCGGCACTGGCTGTCGCCTCTATCTTCGGCTTCGGCACGCTTATCAAGCTGCTCACCGGCAAAAGCCTGGAAGGCAGCCACGGTTTAAGCGGCGGCTACGGCTCCAGCGCCTACGGCGGCTCCAAAGAGTCCCGCTAGCCATAGGTTCGATATAAATAACTCCGGAGCGAATCCGGAGTTATTTCATGCGCTTACAGGCCTCTGAACACCTTCTCCAGGGATAGTCCCAACGCTTTCGTTATCTTGTTGAGGAGCGTGGCGATGGTCGGACGGCGCCTGCCCTGCTCGATGAAACCCAGGTGGGAACGATCGATGCCGCTCTCGGCAGCGAGCTTTTCCTGGGAAATACCGCGCTGTTTCCGGGCGTCCACGATACGCCGGCCGATTGCTTCGTACACTGCTTCTGCGCTGTGATCTTGCATCACTCCAGCGTAGTGATTACATAAGTCAGTAACCACTGACATTTGTAATCACTAGCAGAATTGATTATTATTGCTTACATAAGTCATCAAGCAAGCAATAGTGATTAATCAAGATAGAGGAAGCCGACGGCAATGACACAACGCTTACCAACCCCGGGCGGAGATGATGGCCGTTGGGGCGACATCCTCAACAATTTCCTGGACGTAGAACATAATATCGACGGTTCCCTCAAAATCAGGACAGACGGAACTGTAGCGCTGCTAGTCAGCGGTAAAGTGCCTGCCGGTAATCTCGGAAGTGGCACAGCTTCGAGTACGACTTATCTGCGAGGGGATGGCACATGGAATGTACCGAGTGGTAGTTTTATCTCTCGGCAAGGTGGTCCTATCCTTGCCGGTCCGCTTTTCGTGGGCGCCGATGTCGCATCGCCGGGATATTTGATGCAAGCCGGAGGCACGATGACCGATCTGTATGCCTACGTCGGTACGGCTCCGACAGGAAGCGCAACGGTTGTTCATTTCATCATAAATGGTACGACGGATATTGGTACGGTAACCATAACGGCTGGCACAACCCAGGGCCATACGACAGTCACGACAGTCGTCACGGCGAATCAGATACTCACCTGGGATATAACTGCGGTAGGCTCAGCCACACCCGGTACCGACCTCGGCGTTGCTTGGGCTGGAGCAATCTAATCAAATGTTGTTTGCGACCAGACCGGCTGCAACCCGGGTAACCTATTCGGCTTCTTCCAGCGTTATTCCCAATCCTGAACGCGGATTTTTCCAGTACACCGAAACTCACTACCGAGCCGATAACTCCGGCTATACGGCACTCGATCAAGCAACCCTCACAACCGGACGCGGCAACGGCCAGACGCAGGTGTTCCGCTATTTTTATCTGGAAAAATACCTGGTCCAGGATTCGATTGACTCAGCATATCTTGACCTGGTGGCTGCCGATCTGGCAACAGTACGAGCAGCCGGCTGTAAGCTTATTTTGCGTTTCGCATACAGCGACAATCCGAATAATAACTTCACGGCTCCGTACGACAGTGATCCGCCGCTATCGCGTGTTCTGGGCCATATCAATCAGCTCTATCCCGTCCTGAACACCTACGCCGATATCATAGAGATAGTGCAGGCAGGCTTTATCGGTTATTGGGGAGAGTGGTATTACAGCGATAATTTTACCAACACACCATCAGTTCCTGGCACCTTAGACACGACCGACTGGGATAATCGCGGCCAGGTGCTGAATGCCTTACTGACGAATTTAGATGCACGCATTTTCATCTGTGTGCGCTATGTGGGGATTCACCAGCACTTCGCTTCGAGCTGGGACGCAGCCACCTTGGCTCGGGTAGGCTTTCATAACGATGCTTTCGAAGCAAGCAGTGACGATTTCGGCACGTTCTCGACGTTCTCTTCCCAGACGGTGCAACAGAACCAGGCATACCTCGCAACCATGACCGCAGCCAATGTCCCGATGGGCGGTGAGTCGGCGGTTAACAATCCGCCGCAGTCTTCCTGGACAAACGCCGCCACGGATCTGGCGGCCTACCACTGGAACTTTCTGAACCCCATATATCAACCGGATGTATTGGATGACTGGGGAAGCACCAACCAGACAACGGCCGCAAAGCTGCTGGGGTACCGTCTCCGCTTGGTAGCAACTACTATCCAGGCCAGCGTCGTCAATGGAGGAAACTTTGCGGTTTCCATTGTAATCACCAATGACGGCTACGCAGCACCACTCCGGAACCGTCCGGTCAAATTTATCCTTACCAATGGCGGTAGTCCGCTCATTACTACTCTCTCGGCAGACGTACGCACTTGGGCGCCCGAGCAGACCACCACGCTAACCGGCACTATCGCCGCCCCAGCAACCGCCGGCACCTACACGGCTTATCTTTTTTTTCCCGACCCAACGATAAGTTTAGCAACCAATCCTGCCTACGCGATTCAGCTGGCTAACCCCGGTGTATGGAACAGTAGCAACGGATGGAACAACCTGGGTCAGACTATCCTGGTGGGCGGAGGCGGCACTATAACTGCGCCCGGAGCACCGACGGCAGTGAGCGCCGTGGCTGGTGACGCCGGGGCAACGGTGAGTTTTACCGGTCCGGCGGATTACGGTGGCGCCCAGATTACCGGTTACGCCGTTACGTCGAGTCCCGGAGGTATTACAGCGACCGGCGCCGCCAGCCCGATAGTAGTTACCGGATTGACCAACGGCACCAGTTACACGTTCACCGTAACCGCTACTAATTCTGCCGGTACGGGTACTGCTTCCAACCCGTCCTCACCTGTTACGCCCACCCGGGCACCTGTCTTGCAAGATACCTTCTCGAGCGGCTCGTTGAATGCTCAGTGGATCGGATCCGGCAGCTACGTGATTGTCGGCGGTACCTTACAGATCACGGGACACTCGACATATGCGGATAATGTCATCTCCGCCAACAGCTTTGACATGACAGGTCGCACTGCCACGGTCCAGGTCCCTTCCGTCCCGACCGCGGCCTCAGGCGAAGTCTTCATGCAACTCTTCATCGACGGAAACAATAGCGTCAGCATAGGCAAATCGGGCACTAGTCTCGTCTTGCGTATCGTTAGTGCTGGTACCACGAACGACACCTCTCTTACCTACGATGCGGTGGCCCATGCCTGGTGGCGCATTGGATTGTCTGGTTCAACGCTGTCATGGTCAACCTCTCCGGATAATTCGGCATGGACAGTGCGTCGGACTGTTTCATCGGGTTACCCGGGCCTCACAGCGGTCTATTTCCGTATGCTTGTCGGCCATTACACGGCGGAGGACGCTGACCAAGCAGCAACATTCGATAACGTTAGCGTGGTTTAACGCATGCCACCGCTCATTGCTCTCACCGACAACTTTGCTACCGCTGATAGCAGCAAATGGGCTATTAACACGAACTGTACCGTTACCGCTGGTCAATTGGTCATTACACCAGACAGTAGCTACGATGCATATTATGCCAATAACGGCTATGACCTCACTGGCAAAGGGGCACTCGTTCAAGTCCTCGAGGCTCCATCTAATCCGACGTCTCCGGGAGCGTCCGAAGCCGTATTCGGACTAGCCGCCCAGACCTCTGGCGATACGTTTGAATGCCTTTTCCAATCTGACGGCAATGTACTTGCCCGTGAACGGGTGGGCGGCTCTTACAATTCTGGATTCAGTATCGCATGGCCCGGTCCGGTCTGGCTCCGTATCTGGGAGTCTGGTGGTACTGTCCACTGGGATTATTCACCTGATGGCCTATGGTGGACCAACCTGTGGTCGATAAGCTGGACCGTCAGTGCTATTACTGCGATGCATCCATTTTTCAATGCGGGTTACTATGCCGGTAGCCCGTCTGGGACGGCGACATTCGATAACTTTAATTTACCGCTCGTCCCGTTCGCCTGGTTCAAGGCCTAGCGGTTGGCGTAACGCAGCCCGGTTCCTACATCATGCCCATGCCGCCCATGTCGGGCGCCGGGGCTGCAGACTTCGGTTCGGGCACTTCGAGATTACGGACGTTTTTCTTCAAATAGAGCAACGTATTTCTCATACCTGAAGAGCCGGTTGCGCTCAAAACCGGTAATCTCTACCAGTACCCCAAGCCGTACGAGCTCAGAAACCAGGCTATTTGCCGATTGCGGTGTTATCGACAGTATCTCGGCAGCGGCATTTACCGAGATAATTGGGTCCTGATACAGATGGTTGATGAGTTGGCCCGCCCGCTCAGCACGTTTACCAAGCTGCAAGATTAGCTCAGAAGTATCTTGGCGCAGCTGCATAATCGATTGCAGGGTTGTAATGGCTTTCTTGGAGGTCTCATTCACACCGACCAAGAAAAAGCGCAACCACTGCTCAATGTCATCGGTACGCCGCACTGCCGTTAAGGCATCGTAGTAATCCTGGCGATGCTCTTCAAAAAACTGCGATAAGTATAGGATTGGCTTATCTAGCAGCTTCTGTTGGATCAGGTACAGGATTATGAGCAATCGCCCTAGCCGGCCATTGCCGTCCAGGTAGGGATGGATGCTCTCAAATTGATAATGTGCCATGCCAGCCTTAAGAAGCAGGGGCATTGTCAGATTGTCCTCGTTCAAAAAATGTTCCAAGTCAGACAGCAATTCCCGCACATGCATATTGTGCGGCGGCACGAACTTAGCATCCCGCAGCGTCGCACCACCAATCCAGTTTTGTGACACTCTGATATGCCCCGGCTGTTTGCCAGCACCACGAACACCTTGGAGTAACACCTGGTGGGTTTCATCGAGCAACCTTGACACTAACGGCAACCGATTGAGCTCTCCGAGAGCAAACTTCATGGCGCGGATGTAGTTCTGGACTTCGTGCCAATCATCCCGACGTTCCGGTGCCACATCTTGTTCGCGCATCAGAGCCTCATCCATATTCGTTCGCGCGCCTTCTATCTTACTAGAGGCGGTCGCCTCTTTCGTTTCATGCATCCGTATGAAGTAATCGATGTCAGGGACAAAACGGGCATACGCATTTAACTCGCCTAAGCTGTGCGTCGCCTCTTCTAGCAGGCGGCCGAGCTTAGGATCGTTCGGTATGTACGTCGCCGGTAAGGGCGACGGTAAGAAATAGCTGTACTCCGCCGAGGTATTAGCGTTGTAACGGCGTATTGTCCCTGCAATGTAGTTTGAGTTAGGCATGCACCCATCTTTACATAAGAATTCTCTTATGTAAAGATAAGCTACTAACTTTACATAAGATAAACCATATGAAAAGCTGGTTCTTAGCGCAGGAGCCTTTGCTACTCATGATTTTATAAAATAGAGAAAATCCCGGTCGGATGGACCGGGATTTTGCAAATCGCACCGATGTTTGTTACATCATGCCCATGCCGCCCATGTCAGGGGCGGACGCGGCTGCTTTCGGTTCGGGCACTTCCACGACCAGTGCGCCCATGGTCATGGCCGTTCCGGCTATGCTGACGGCGTTCTGTACTGCTTGCTTAGTGACCGCGACCGGGTCGATGACACCGACGGACTTGAGGTCGACCAGTTTGCTGGGATCGTTCACATTCACGCCCTGCCCTGCTTTGGCCTTACGGACCTGCGGCAGCCACTCGTCGGCGTTCAGACCGCTGTTGGTGAGCAAGATGCGGAACGGCTGCTCCAGGGCCTTCACCAGCAAGGATTTACCGGTGGCCACTGAATCATCAGCATCGTCGGTGGAAACAGCCGCAGACAGGTTCACGAGCGTCACACCGCCGCCGGGCACGATACCCTCGGACAGGGCTGCCTTTACGGCCGCCACGGCGTCGTCCACACGGTATTTCTTTTCCTCTATCTCGGTCTCGGTAGCACCGCCGACTTTGATGACGGCAACCTTGCCGCTGAGGGCTGCCCGGCGCTTCTCCAGGTTCTCTTTGTCGTATTCGCTGGTCGCGGCATCGGCCTGGACCTGGATCTGCTTGATGCGCTCCTTGACCTGTGCGGCCGAACCGGCACCTTCGATGATGGTCGTCTCGTCCTTGGTGACGATGACCTTGCGGGCCGTACCGACCACGTCCAGCTCGACGTTCTCGAACGTCATGCCTCGGTCTTCCGTAATGACCTGTGCGCCCGTGAGGATAGCGATGTCGTTCAGCATGTCCTTGCGGCGGTCACCGAAGGCCGGAGCCTTCACCGCTACGGTGTTGAAGACACCCTTCAGACGGTTCAGTATCAGTGTGCCCAGTGCCTCGCCCTCGACATCTTCGGCAATCAGCACTAAGTCTTTCTTGCCGGCTTGGGCCAGTTTTTCCAGGATCGGCAGGAATTCCTGCACGGAAGTCACCTTCTTGTCGGTGATGACGACCGCCGGCTTGTCGTAGACAGCCTCCATGCGGCCCGTATCGGTCACCATGTAGGGGCTCACGAAACCGCGGTCAAAGGTAAAGCCCTCTACCACTTCGCTTTCCAGCACCAGGCCGCGGCCCTCTTCCACCGTCACCACGCCGTCTTTGCCGACCTTTTCGATAACCTCGGAGATGAGCGTGCCGATTTCGGCGTCGCCGGCGCTGATGGTCCCGACTTCGGCCACCCGCTTCTTGTTCCCCTGGATGTCCTCGCTCAAACCCTCAAGCTGCTTCGTCACATCGGCGGCGGCTGCTTCCAGGCCTTTCCGCAGCAGCATCGGGTTGTGGCCGGCAGCGATCAGCTTGTTGGCCTCATTCAGGATGTGGTAGGTCAGAACGGTTACCGTAGTGGTACCGTCACCGGCCACATCATTCATCTTGTTGGCAGCCTGCTTGATAAGCTCGGCGCCTACCTTGTAGCCCAGCGTCTCGTCATCCACGTCGGCGATCTCGACGCCCTTGGCCACCGTCACACCGTCGTGGGTGACACTGGGTGCGCCATATGATTTAGAAATTACAACATTTCGTCCCTTGGGACCCATGGTTGTCTTCACTGCGTTGTATAAGATTTCCGCTCCGCCTAGGACTCGACGGCGCGCGTCGTCATCATAAAAAACTTTCTTTGCCATATTACTTCTTCTCCTTATTCATAGCATCCAATTTCTTTTCCATCCGTTTGAGCGTCAGTGCCATCTTCGCCATCGACACTTCTATCCGCGACACCCACAGTAGCAGCACGAAGATGATAACGATGAGGACAGCCGCATCCATCTACTTAACCGTCGCCAATATATCTTCTTCTTTGACCAGCAGGTATTCCTCGGTGCCGACTTTGATGTCGGTCTGGCTGTAGCTCTTGTAGATGATCCGGTCGCCCACTTTCACGGCCTTCACGTCTTTGCCGGCGGCTACTACCTTGGCAACTTTGGGTTTCTCTTGCGCTCCGCCCGGCAGATACAGGCCGCTAGCTGTTTTGGTCGCCGCTTCCTCGGTCTGCGCCACTACGTAATCCGCGAGCGGCTGAATAGGTACACTCATGCTTGTTCCTCCGTTAAGTCATCAAGTAAGCGTTAGCATTCGAACCCTGTGACTGCTAACACGTCAGCACTCACTATAGTCGAGTGCCAACTCTCCGTCAATCCCTTGTTCGCGTGCGCCGCTCAGGGGGCTCGCCTAGAGGCTGAATTGCGCCGCACCCGGGCCGTTTGTTACACTTCAGAGCAGATAAGGAGCCTGCATGAGCGCGAGAACCGTGGTGAAGAAATTAGTGCCGAAGCGCGCGTTCAAACGCGTGGAGCCGCTCGGCCACCGCGCTGAGGCGGCTGTGACGCAGTGGCGGCAGGGCTACCCCGCCAAAGGCTTGCGCGTCATCGGCGTGACCGGTTCGGCCGGCAAGACCACCACGACCACGCTCATCGCCAGCGTACTACGGGCCGCCGGCTACAGAGTGGCTTACTTCACCACCGCCGAAAACGACTTCGGCGACGGCAAGCCGGTCATCAACCTCACCCGCATGACCACCGTAGAAGTCGGCCCGCTGCTGCGTAACATCCGCCGGGCCCGTACCGAACACGACATCGACTTCCTGGTGCTCGAGACCACCGCGCACGCCCTGCAACAGGGACGCGTACTGGGCATCAAGTATGAACTGGGCGTGCTGACGAACTTCAGCCACGAACACCTCGATTACTTCGGTACCATGGGTGCCTATCTGAAAGCCAAACAACTCATGTTCAAGAAGCTCCGGCGCACGGGCGGCACGGCCATCATCAACCAGGACGACTCCTATGCCGAGCAGTTCCTGCACCTGGCGCCGCATGATACTACCTACGGCCTTCGTGATACCGCCGATGTCTACGCTACCGATATCAAAGGTACCGTGGACGGCAATGCTTTCATCTTGCACACCGGCACAACGGCCGTATCCGTCCGCAGCAGCCTGCCCGGCGTCTTCAATGTCTACAACTGCCTGGCCGCGGCTGCGACGTGCCTGCAGCTGGGCGTGGCGCCGGACATCATCGCCCTGGGCATCAACCGGCTGGGCGCGGTACCCGGCCGCATGGAGCGCTACAAAACCAGTGCCGGCTTCACCGCCATCATCGACTTCGCGCACACCCCCGATTCATTCGAGAAACTCTTCAAGGAACTCCGCCCCATCACCAAAGGCCGGATGATCGCCGTTTATGGCTGCGCCGGCGAACGCGACAAAGCCCGCCGCCCCATCCAGGGCAAACTGTCGGCCGACTACTGCGAGGTTATCATCCTGACCGAAGACGACCCACGTTCCGAATCCAACGAACAGATCGTAGCCGAAATCAAACAAGGCATAGCCAAGAGCAAAAAGAAGCCCGAAGTCATCGTCAACCTGGTGCGCGAAGATGCCATCCAGCAGGCCGTTTCGCTTGCCCGTAAAGATGATGTTATACTACTGCTCAGCAAAGGGCCTGAACAGACGATCGAACGGGCCGGTGGGCCGAAGCCGTGGGACGAACTGAAGGCGCTGAAAGCAGCGCTCCGCCACGACAAGATCAAGATAGTGAAAGGATAATCACATGATAGCAACCGCTGAGCTAGGCTATGAAAACAGTCCATACACTGCTGATCCCATATCAGCCAGAGAGCTTGGCATCGATTCCGACGCTATTGTTCGGATTGAGCGCTGGACACATCCGGGCGCCCAGACACCTGAACAAGCAGTCGCATTCTTTCAAGAGTACGGTGCGGTACTGATCGCCCCCGACTTTACTTTGGTCGAGGACGGCCGACAGGTGCACGAAGCAGTGACACCCGTAATTGCCGCGACACAAGAGACGATTGCCAGCAATATTCACTCTCCACGCGTCGTTAAATTCAAAGATTTTACCGCCTATAATGGCACCGCCCGCAAGCTTGCCACCATAGACTATCCTCATGTAATCAGCCATTTTCCAGACATCGTAGCTTGGCAAAATACACTTCTTCCGACGGTCAGAGCTATTAGCGGTGACCCTACTACAGAGGCGTCGATAGACCCCGATGAGGGCACCGTGATCAACCTACAGCTATTCCATGCCGCTGGTGATCCTAACGAACGTCAGCAACACGGCCCGCACACCGACCGTGTCGACATCACCGTTGTATTTGGACTTGATAATGTGGGCCCCAATGGTGACTTGGTCTTCGCGCATGGTTACACCGAAGGGTGTGAAAAATACGGCCGGAATCAGCATCAGAACTTCAACGAGAATATCGCGTACATACTGAACAAGGATTCAAATGCTATCGTCTTCCGGTCGCACCCCGTAAAAAAGGGTTCGCTTATCATGATTAAGAGCGCCGAGGATGCACATTTCATAACTGCCAAGACCCTAGCGGACGTCCAACAAGGTATCGCAGAAGGAGCTAAGCCCACTATTTTCCGTAAATTTGAACGTGACCAAAACGGAAAAATGATCTTAGTCGAATACGAAGAAGGCAGAGGAATTGTGAATACGGCTTTCGACACAAGTGACTGCCGAGAGCGAGACGAAATCGTGAAAGACATAAAACGAGTCCTGCCCCCACATATCGGCCCCCATAACGAGGCCTTCTACCACATCGTACGCCCCTTAATCCAGCAGCGCGTCACTGATCCACTACAGCAAAAGCGCGTAGAGTCCGATCTGGTTGCCGGCAGCTCCGCCAACGACCTCTACAACGACGAAAACATCATCGACTCTTAGCAGTACTTGTCAGCGCCTCGGTGGCCACGTCCGCTTCGCTCCAGGCCATTTCTTTGCCGTCCATCATGCGGTATTGCTGATGGCCGATGCCGGTTAGCACCACTACGTCGCCCTCCCGTGCCTCTTTGAGCGCGGCCGCGATGGCCTCCCGCCGGTCGGCTATCACCGTAGTCTTATCCTCTGCCTCGGCAGTTTTGATACCTTCGTAGACCGCCTTGCGGATCACATCGCCGTCCTCGGTGTATGTCTCGTCATCGGTCAGGAATATGCGGTCGGCCAGCTTCCCGGCCACTTCGCCCATCACGGGCCGCTTGGTCTTGTCACGGTCGCCGGTGGCGCCGAACACCAGGATGCGCCGGCCCTTGCCGGTCGCCTGCAGGCTGGTGAGCACGTTCTGCAGCGCATCGGGCGTGTGCGCGTAGTCGATGATGATCTGGAACGGCTGCCCGGCCTTGAGCTGCTGCATGCGCCCCTGTACGCTCTCCAGCGCCGTAATCCCCTGCTCTATCTGCTCCCGCTTGAGCCCCAGCACCCGGCCCACGCACAGCGCTGCCAAAGTGTTATACACATTGAAACTGCCCGGCAGATGACTGGCGATATGGTAGGTTTCGCCGTCCGCCTGCACCTCATAGCTGATGCCGTCAGCGCTCATCCGGATGTTCGCGGCCCGCACCTGCCCCGCCTCTACCCCATAGAGCACGCTGTTCTGGGTGAGCGCAGCGAAACTGGCGCCATTGGGGTCGTCGGCATTGGCGATCCCTGTCTGCAGCCCTCGGCGATTGCGCTGCACGCGCTTGAACAGCAGCTGCTTGGCCGCCACATAGCGCTCAAATGTCTTGTGATAATCCAGGTGCTCGTGCGTGATGTTCGTGAGCACGCCTACGCTGTAGCGCACGCCCCACGTCCGGTGTTGGATAAGCGCGTGGCTGGTCGTCTCCAGCACCAGCCATTCCACGCCTTCGGCCCGCATTTTCTTCAGCCGCTTCATCAGCACCGGGATAGGCACGTTCGTCATGTGCTGCTGCCCCTGCGGCTGCGTCTCACCGTCGATCACCCAGGCCACCGTCGTCATCAACCCCACGTGGTAGCCGGCTTCGTGCAGCATGCGGTGGATCAGGAAGCTGGTGGTCGTCTTGCCATTCGTCCCCGTCACGCCGACGACCTTCATGCCGCGCGCCGGAAAGCCGTACCGGCAGTTCCACAGCACCGCCTCGACCAAATGCCCCCACGGTGCTACCGCGTCAAACAGGCCGACGGGCACCAGTTTTCTGATGATGGTTCGCGCGCTCATACCTCGTAGTATAGCGTAACCAAGTTGCACAACGGACCCTCGGTCTGCAGACCCGGAAGGAACAGGGCTTCCGCCCGCCTGTCATCCTGAGCGTAAGCGAAGGATCTGTCCATTGCTCAACCCATCTCGCCTCTCGGCGTGGTTGCAGTCCATAGTCTGAAAGGGAGAACCTCCGTAGTCTTAGCCTAACTCACTAGCAGACCAACGACGGTTCCCTCGAGCCTACAGAAACAGCCCGCCTGGGCTGTTCTGGGTTCCCCTTACGCTTCACTCCCGGCTTCGCCGTGAGCTCGCTATCCCTCTCCGGTCCTGCAGACCGGGAGTCAAGTGGCAGCCCCCTGTTGTATACTGGTGCTCATGATAGTTTTGGGCATTGAGAGCAGTTGCGACGAAACGGCCGCCGCGGTCGTCGAGGACGGCTATAAACTTCGGTCGAATGTGGTCGCCAGCAGCATGGATCTGCACGCAGCGTACGGCGGCGTCGTGCCGGAGATCGCCGCCCGCAGCCATATCGAGTCCATCACCCCTGTTATAGAACAGGCGCTGGAACAGGCCGATTGCAACTGGGACGATATAGACGCCATCGCCGTTACCTATGGCGCAGGTCTGGGCGGCTCCCTGCTCATCGGCGTGCTGAGCGCCCGTACGCTGGCTATCACCAAGGGTAAGCCGCTGTATGCCATCAATCACGTGGAAGGCCATGTGTATGCCAATTTCCTCACGGCCACTTCCCTGCCCGGCTACGTCTTGCCTGCTGCGGCACCTGAGTTCCCGATGTTGGCCCTCATCGTCTCCGGCGGCCACTCGCAACTGGTACTCTTCCGCGGCCACTTCGACTACACCTTGCTCGGCCAGACTCAAGACGACGCCATCGGTGAAGCTTTCGACAAGGTCGCGAAGATCATCGGCCTCCCCTACCCCGGCGGCCCCAGTGTCGGCAAGAAGGCCCTAGAGGGCGACCCGAATAAATTCCAGTTCCCGAAGGCCAAGCTGGCCGGCAAGTACGACTTCAGCTTCAGCGGCATCAAAACGGCCGTTCTGCGCCAAGCACAAGCAGAAATCGGTCAGGACTTCACCTTTCCCTCCAAAGACGTGCCAGAGCGGCTCTCTGAAGCCCAGAAAGCCGACATCGCGGCCAGTTTCCAGCGCGTGGCCGTCGAGACCGTGATAGACAAGGCCCTGCAGGCATTCGAGGAGTTCCAGCCCAAGAGCGTCGTGATAGCCGGCGGCGTGGCCGCGAGCCCGGAGCTGCGCCGGCAGCTTTCCGAACGCCTGCCCATCCCTATCGCCTACACCGATATGAAGCTCTGCACCGACAACGGCGCCATGATCGCCACGCTGGGCTGCTTCACTGCCCTGCACGGCCGGCCGGAGGCTGACCCGTATTCGCTTGATATCGCGCCTAATCTGTCAATGTAGGAGCCCTGCCCTTCGGCGGATATCCGTGCCCAATGATCCTCGACAGGCCCTCAGACGGTTCCATATCCAGTCTCAATTCCAACGTAGGCGTCTTATAGTCTTAAAGGGGAACCTCCGTAGGGGTTCCCCTTACGCTTCGCCCGCTTCCAGCGGGCTTGCTATCCCTCTCCGGTCCTGCAGACCGAATGTTTCACGTGAAAACTTTGGATGTTTTGCAGTGATATAACAGAGGTGATACACTAGGGTGGAATGAACTTACCGAAGACTTATGAACCGAAGGACTATGAGTCCGATATCTACGCGCTCTGGGAGAAGAGCGGGGCATTCATGCCAACAGGGAAGGGTGGTGCCTACACCATTGTCGTGCCGCCGCCGAACGCCAATGGCAATCTGCATATCGGCCACGCGCTGACGATGGGCCTGCAGGATATCGCCATCCGCTATCATCGTATGAAAGGGGATGACACGCTGTTCATACCCGGCGCCGACCATGCCGGTTTCGAAACCCAATCCGTCTATGAAAAGCAGCTCGCCAAGGAAGGTAAGAGCCGATTCGATTTTTCACGTGAATCACTCTACAAGCAGATTTATGACTTTGTTTCCCAGAACAGAAGCAACTTTGAGACCCAGTTCCGTAAACTCGGCGCCAGCGTTGACTGGGAAAAGTACACTTTCACGCTGGATGAAAAGATCGTTACCCAAGCTTATAAGACATTTAAAAAACTGTGGGATGACGGCTTAATTTACAGAGGTGAGCGCCTGGTAAATTACTGTACATTTCACGGCACAGCGTTCGCTGACGTCGAGGTGGAGCACAAGGAAGAGCCGGGCAAGCTCTGGTATATCCGCTATCCGCTCACGAATGGAAGCGGGGAACTGATCGTCGCCACCACCCGGCCGGAAACCATGCTCGGCGACACCGGCGTGGCCGTTCACCCCGAGGATGCTCGCTACACCAAATTCATCGGCAAGACAGTGAAGCTGCCGATCACGGGTAGAGAAGTACCGATCATCGCGGACGAATTCGTGGATCCTAAGTTCGGCACCGGCGCGGTCAAACTGACACCGGCCCACGATATAAACGACTACGATGCGGCCGAGCGCCATAGCTTACCCAGGATAACCATTATCAACAGGGAAGGGAAGATCAGTGCCGAGGCGCCCGAGGAATACCGCGGCTTAACAGTACTCGAGGCCCGGGAAGCCGTCGTCAAAGAACTGGAGAGGCAGAAGTTTCTAGAGAAGACCGAAGACATCACCCACAGCGTCGGCCATTGCTACAAGTGCGGTACGGTCATAGAACCGTTGCTCATGGACCAGTGGTTCGTCGATATGCAACCGCTTGCCAAGCCGGCGATCAAAGCTCTCGAGGACGGTAAGATCACATTCTACCCTGACAGCAAACGCGGGCAATTGGTGGGTTACCTGAAGGGTCTGCGCGATTGGAACATCAGCCGGCAGATCGCTTGGGGCATTCCCATCCCGGCGTTCCAGAACGTGGATGACCCGGACGACTGGATATACGACGAGCGGGTGGATGAGGAAATCATCACCATCGGCGACAAGACATATCACCGTGACGCTGACGTGTTCGACACCTGGTTTTCGAGCAGTAGCTGGCCGTATGCCACGCTTGGGCTGGGCACCGATGACTTCAAGAAGTTTTACCCGCTCAGCCTGATGGAAACCGGCGGCGAGATACTGTACCCATGGGTAAGCCGCATGATTATGCTGGGGCTATACATAACGGGGGAGATTCCGTTCACTGCGGTGTATGTGCATGGCTACGTGATGGCCGAGGACGGGCGCCAAGATGAGCAAGAGCTTGGGCAATGTCATCAACCCCATTGAAGTCATCGACCAATACGGATCGGACGCGCTGCGTATGGGAATCGTGGCCGGACGGGCGCCGGCCGTGAACCGCGGCTACGACAGCCGCCGCGTGGAAGAGGCCCGGAACTTCTGCAATAAGCTGTGGAACATCGCGCGCTACTGCGAAAGCGCCGTGGGCAAGGGTTATAAACCGGGCAGCAAGCCCGAACCGAAATCGGCAGCTGATCATTGGATGTTGCTAAAGCTACAACAATCAACAGAGACGCTCGAGCAATATCTGGACGAATACCGCTTCGCCGAAGCCTACGAGCTGTTGTACCACTTCGTGTGGGACGAGGTGGCCGACTGGTATATAGAGGCTAGCAAGAGCCAGGAGAGCAGGGAAGTGCTGGGCTACGTACTCGAGAGCGTGCTGAAGCTGGCGCACCCGTTCGCGCCGTTCGTGACTGAGACCATCTGGCAGACGCTGTACAGCGACACCGACAGCATGCTGATTACTGCAGCGTGGCCGAAGATACCGGCCGGCAGCAAGAAAGAGGCCAGCGAGTTCGAGGAACTGCGTGCTATCATCATCGAAACACGCGGACTCGTGAAGTCGCTAGGGCTGAGCAAGCCGAATCTGTACTACACCGATGTGCCCTTCCTGGCAGATAACACCGACATCCTGAAGCGCCTGGGAGCGCTAGGCAAGGTGGCCGAGGTGGAGAGTGGCACCGGCCTACAACTCACCAGCACCAAGTATGACTGCTGGCTCGATGTAGATAGCGATACCCTGAAAGCTTACGGCCAGAAACTGGTAGAGCAGGGTCGCGGCACAGGACAAGGTGCTGCAGGCCTTGCAAGCACGCTTGGATAACAAGAGCTACGTGGAGCACGCGCCGAAAGAGATCGTGGAGCAGACCAAGGATCAGCTGGCAGAGGCTAAAGACAGCCTGAAACGGCTGCGAGCCGAACAAGAACGATTCAAGAGCTAGTCAGCCGGCTGCAAGGCAGTGCTGACGGCGACGATGGAAGCTTCCGGCTGGTAGGCATCGAAGCTCATGGTGTGCCAACCCAGCTGGCCGGCGGCCGAGAGGTTGAGCCGGTCGTCATCCACCAATAAGATTTCGTGCGGCTCTAAACCGGCGCGCTCCGTGGCGATCCGGAACATTTCAGGCTCCGGCTTGAGGGTGTGGACCTCGGAAGAGTCGATGATCACGTCATAAGACACACGCGGCAATACGCCGTTCTGCAGCATGGGCTGGACCAGGCCCGGCAAGGTGTTCGTAAGGATACCGACGTGATAATTCTGGGCTATCCACTCCACCAGTTCGCCGATGCCGGGAGTCGGTTCGACGGCCGCCAGATAGTACTTGTTCCAGTCCACCATCATGTCAAGCCGGGTAGCCAGCACCGTGTTAAGTTCGTCGATGGTGCGCTCGCCCTTGCAGACCTGGCTGTTGTACTGCCAGAAGATGGATTCGACCACATCGGGAGTGACTCCGCTGTCCGCGGCCAGCGCGATGGCAGCCTTGGTGACGGCGGCGCGCACCAGGCAGCCGTTCATATCGAAATACACGAAGCGGATGCCGCTCTTGGAAACGCGCTTGCTCGGTACCGCTGCTGCCGGTACCGCGGGCACCTCTTGCACCTCTTCGGCCGGTACGGGCTGCGGGGACGGCGCGTGGCCCTGCACGTGGCTGAGGAGCTCATCAAGACTGATGCCGAGCGTCGCGGCGATAAGCCGGATGGTGAACACCGACGGTGCTTTGATGGCACCACGCTCGATCTTTGCAAGGGTAGAGTAGCTGAGGCCGGACTTCTGGCAGAGTACCTGCTGGGTCAGACCGGCGGCTTTGCGTGCTTCCTGCACGACGCGGCCTAGACGCTTTTCTTCCGTGAGGCTCCCACCTGGTTCCATGGCCGTATTGTACCAGTTGGAGGCGGCTTATGCCAGTATTTCTAGCCGTAAACGGTTAGCTATTTCAAGAACGAGTGGGCGATAGTGAATACGACCAGGAAGCCGATGACGAATACCACGCCGGCACCGACCGCGGCGTTTTTGCTATTGCCGTAGCCGGTGTGATTTTGCAGCTTGGTGAATATCCAGACACTGGCGCCACCGGCGATTAAAAGAGCTAGTAGGGCAGCAGTCATAGTTCGTCCTCCATACGGAGCTTCTGGGTCATTTCTGCTAGTGCGGCATGGTCGGGCTCGGCATCCATATCGGGATGGTGGCGGAATTCTTCATCGGTGCTAAAGGGAAAGAGTATGAGGTGGGCATGGGCAACATCCAGGCCCTCGACGTGCATAGCCACACGGGTTTTACCTGGAAAGACCTCTTGGAGTTTGCGTGCTACTTTCTTAGCAGTGGCCATGACGGCCTGATAGTCTTCGTCGTCCAGATCCCAGACAAACTCTACTTGCGCTTTGGGTACAATCAAGACATTGCCGGGCTGGATTGGGTGGATGTCAAGGAAAGCGAATGTTCGGGCATCCTCGTACACCTTATGGGAAGGAATCTCGCCCCTGATGATCTTGGTAAAAATAGAATCTTGCATATGTTTATAAGTATACCTTGAACCTGGCGGAGAGGGAGGGATTCGAACCCTCGAAACCCGTGAGGGCTCACTACTTTTCGAGAGTAGCACCTTCAACCACTCGGTCACCTCTCCGTACCGATGTATTTTAACAGATTGACACTGTTTTTATGCGCAACTCCGAAGTCTGGCATCTTAGCCTGGAATGTGCTAAACTTACCCCTGTTAGTTTTCCAGTAGGCACCCGTAGCTCAGCTGGATAGAGCGTTGGCTTGCGGAGCCAAAGGTCGTAGGTTCGAATCCTGTCGGGTGTACCAAAATGAAAACCTCAGCGCATGCTGGGGTTTTTGTTTTAGTTTACCCGCGCGGGGCTAGTAGCCCAATGAGCAGTGGACGCTGCCCGTCTCGGCCCTGTATACTCGCCCTTAGGATGTGGAAGGTTACTCGAGTTTGGCTCGCGGATCATGCGCGGCTGATCACCTATACCGTCGGACCGGTGCTGGTGACCGTATGGACCGTACTGCGGCACTGGACCAATGGGGTTAACTTCGACGTGGTAGGGCAGGTGGGCGTAGCCGATCAGTGGGCGCACGGTCTGCACGACGGCGCGCAGCTGGGAGCCACGAACTATCTTTTGAAGATGCCGATGTATACGGTAGTGAACCACCTAGGCGGCCTGAGCCCGCACTTGAAACTGCTGGTACTGGCGCTGCTGTTCAATATCACGACTTTCGTGCTCCTAGTGTTCTTGTTCGAGAAATTACTGCGGCTGTATGGAGTGCGGCCCGGCGCGCCGTTTTATCTGGCCATGCTGTGGCTGGCGAGTATCAGCGGGCGGGTATGGTGGCTGGACTATGCCAATTCGCGGAATCTGGAAACGGCCGGCGGGGTGCTGGTGCTGTACTTGGCATGCCGATTCCTGAAGCTGCCCGGGTGGCGGCCGGCAGCCTGGCTTATCACCGTCGGGGGCGTGGTGTTCTTCGCCGATCAATTGCAGATATATAGCATCGCGGCCGGTCTGGTGCTGTACGCCGCACTCTGTGTGCTGCGGCGGCGGAACAGGGAGCAGCTGACCGTTTCCACCGCACTCGTGGGCAGCCTGGCCGGCGCGATCATATTCGATAAGATATTACATTCGCTTGCCACGTCGTTGTTGCCGATAAGCTTCCTGACCGCGCCCACCATCGCCCCCACCGGATCGCTGCTTCACACGCTGGCGGGAACCCTGAAAGGCATAGCCGTCAGTACGGCGCGGATCTTCGATGCCTCGTTCTACGCCAGCGGCTCGGCACCGAACCTGGCACGGGAGCTGCTGAACATGGCTACCCTGCTCGCAGTGGTAGGGGTCGTCGTGTACTATTGGCGGCGAAGCAGATCGCGCAGTCTGGCTGCGATTTGCCTGTGCTGCATCATTACCACCTATGGAGCTTACGCTGCAGCTACCAGGCGCTGCAGCCGATAACCGAGCGCTATATCATCATGGTGCCCATCTTGCTGATGCCGCTCTTCGGCAGTCTGATGGGCACCGTACGCTTGCCTCGGGCCCGGAGGTGGTATGCGGTCTGGGCCATACTGTTGTGCCTGAGCGGGCTGTTGGCGCTGGGGGCACTGACGATCAACTTCCATTCGCGCTACAGCAAGGACGCACACCTGACCGATACCTTGAGCTTTATGCAACAGCACGACTTTACGCTGGCGGTTTCATCGCGCGATGGCATACCCGAGACATACTTCGCCCAAGGAGTGGCCACGGTGCTGCCGACCATCTGCCAGCCCGACCACACGCTCGTCGAAAGCAATCTGTTCTTTGACCGAGCGGCATTCACAGAGCTATCCCGGCACACGGGCCCGGTACCGTTGATCGTACCCGGCGGTGCGATCGTTTCCAGCGGCTCGACGTGCACGGTCCAGGACATAGAAAACCAATTGGGGCAGCCCCTTCAGGAAATCGCAGTACCGGGGGTAGGTGTCGCCGAGATATATCCTTCAGCCACTTTGCAGCGACTTCATGACTGATAAGCGCACGGATATAGCTATAATGGTGCTACGATGACAGACCGCCGGCCGCCGCGCCCCATCCACTACTCGGTATCGCATATCAAGCCGACGCATGTGACTCCTCGAACCGGTACGCCCGGACCAGACGTGCCACGGCGAACCAGAGGGTTGCGGCTCGAGACCGCTACGGCCAAGAGCTGGTTCAGCTTGGCGGCCTGTGCGGCCGTCCTGCTGATGACCCTGACTTTCGCGTATGGAACAAGCTCCCCGCGGTGGCACACCGCCGCACCGGCACTGAAGCTGGCCACTACGACAAAAACGCCGCACAGAAGGGTCGCTCCCGCAAAAGCGCCCGCAGCCCCCGCTGCCGTTGCCGCGGACCCCTCCAACCCGTGCGCCGCCGGCAGCGTACTGACCACCGTCGCTCACGAAGATGATGACATCCTCTTCATGAACCCCGATCTGCAACAGGAGATAACCGCCGGTATGTGCATCCGCACGGTGTATCTGACCGCCGGCGATGATGGCCAGCCCGTCGGCTATTGGCAGGAACGCGAGCAGGGCCCGGATGCCGCCTACGCCCTGATGGCAGGCCTGCCCGACCAATGGGACCATGCCACCGCCGATGTCGGCGGCCACGCCCTGGACATCCATACCCTGGTCGGGCGACCGCAGATATCGCTGGTGTTCATGCACCTGCCCGACGGGAATCTGGCGGGCGAAGGCTTCCCGAGCACCGGCTATCAGTCGCTCAAGAAGCTGCGTGTCGGCGAAATCACGGATATGCATACCATCGATAACACCGATGATTATACCGCGAGCCAGCTGGTCCAGGAGCTGGCCGCCCTCATCGCCCTGGCGAAGCCGACCATCGTCAATACCCAGGCCTCAAGCCCTTCGCTGGCAGCGGGCGACCACAGCGACCACCAAGCGGTCGGCTATTTCACCGGTGAAGCACTGGCACTCTACCACGACACCGCTCAAGTGCATCGCTACATAGGCTACCAGTCGGGCACACGGGCGCCCAATCTCACCGCTCAGCAAGCCGCAGCCAAGCAGGATATATTCGCCGCCTACAAGCAGGACGATCTCATGATTTGCAGCGTGAAAGACGGCTGCTTCAACGACACCACGTATCGCAACTATCTCAGCCGCGAGTACCAGCAGACCGCAGCCGATAATTAAACCGAGCGGCTCGGGAGCTTGCTTGAAGATACGCGTCTTGTACAGATAGAAGTTCCAGACCGTGGTGATGAGTAGCGCCACGGTGCGAGTGACGACGGCCGGCCAGTGATGCTGCAGCAGCTTGGTAAGCAAGACTGAAAAGCCCAGGTTCCACAGGATGAGCAGGGCAGTAGCGATGAGCTGCGGGATGAGGATACGGTGATGCATGCGCTTATCGCTAAAGGTGACCAGTTTCTGCAGGAAAAAGGAGACCAGTGTGCCCAGACAGAAACTGATGGCCACTGCCCAAACCGCGCTGGCGCCTAATGCTTGAGCAGCGACGATGACTGCCAGCTCGAACACATACACGCTCGCTGCCGCCGATGAGCAGATAGCGATAGCCCGGCTTTTGGAAGCAACGACTTCAGCGTATCGATCATATGTCTTCGCTCCGTTCTTCGTCGACGACCATAGAGCGGCCGGGCCTGCGCCTCGCTATGGATATGCGACAGATACAGCCGATGATACCCTGCGACACCAGCAGCACCCCTACCAGCCACATGATAAGCACGATCAGGTAAGCGCCGCCGGTGGCGTGCAGATGCAACGGATCGCCCGCGAAGAAATTCACGACCATGCCGAGACCCAACACCGTCGCCACCGGCAGCACCACCGCACCGATATAGCCGACCAGGTACAGCGGCGAACGGCTGAAGGAGATGACGCTGTCGATAGCCAGCTTGAACAACTTCCGGTACGAGTAGCCGGCCGACCCGACTAACCGCGCATTTTCTTCGTAGGGAACTCGCTCGCGGTCATACCGAGCCAATCGATCAGGCCGCGGGTGATGCGGTTATGTTCGTTCATGCGGTTGAACTCGGCCTGCACGCTCTTGTCTATCAGCCGGAAATCGCTGGTGTCGGGGTCCATGGCGACACCGGTAAGTCGTCTGAATAACGCGTAAAAAAGCCTTCGCGCCGGCCCGTTTGAACAGTGATGCCTTGCGTCCCGCACGCACCCCCACGACTACCTTGGCGCCGCGTTGCCATTTCGCCACGAACTGCGGGATGGCAGCTACCGGATGCTGCCCGTCGGCATCGAGCGTCAAGATGGCATCGCCGCGCGCAGCGTGGATACGGCCGTGGTGGCGATTTCTTTACCGAAGTTGCGGGTGAGCTTCAGCAACCGGACATGGGGATCAGCAGCGTGCAGCCCGGTAACGACCTTGGCACTGCCATCCAGACTGCCGTCGTCCACATAGAGCACTTCGTAGGTGAGCGGCGCGTCGTGCAGTACCGCCATGAGAGCGGCATGAAAACGTTCGAGCCCGGCCGCCTCGTTATATACGGGTACTACTACCGACAGCTTGGCTTGGGGACGGTTAGTCATTTCTGAACACAAGTATATCAGTTAGCCGGTGAAAAACTTCAGGAAGCGGCTCTGCGGCGCAGGCGGATGTGATAGAACACGGTTCCCGCCACGCTCGCCACCGCGAAGGGATAAATATGTTTCCGGCACCCGTGTTGGCAAGCTCGGTCTGAGTAGCCGGCGCGGGCGAAGCGGTGGAAGTGTGCGGAGTATTAGCTGTACCTGAAGAGGATGAATTCGTATCAGTTGTATTCGTGCTTGAGCTGCCGCTACTGGTCGAGGTCTGCTTGGGGCGTCTTATTCACCGACTGGCTCTGCGAACTTTTGGGTTTGGTGGGGGAGGTAGAGACTTTGGGCGAGGAATGCCGGAAAAACAGCAGCCAGACCAGCGTCCACAGCACTGCCACGATCACGATGAACCAAAGCACCAGCCACGAAAAAAATGGCGGAAACCGGACGTCTCATTCTGCTCGTACATGCTTATATGATAGTAAGCTTTGGCTATTTAGTCAAATACGGTGATAATAGGCTAGTTCAGAATGTTGACCGCTCGGGCCGCCACCAGGGCCACCACCACCAGTGAAATCACCGATTGCAACAGCATGAGCATCTTGGCGCGGCGGCTGAGCGGCAGGGTATCGGTGGGGCTGAACGCCGTGGCGTTGGTGCTTGAAACGTACAGATAGCGATGAAGGTGGGGTGCCAGTTTTTGAAAGAGGCAATCTGGCTCTGGGGGAACAGGAAATCACGCTCCGTGTCGTCGGCCGCCCGCCGGTGGCCCGGCCCGCCGGCGTCCATCTCCCAGTAGAGCAGGGCGAAGACGATGATGTTCGTCAGGTAGATATTGATAGCCGTCAAGATGAGTTCGCGCCCGTTATCTATCTTGCCTTGCTGCAGCAGCCGGTTGGCTACCTCAGTGAGCGCATACAGATTACTGACACCGATCACACCCAGCAGCAACACGACATTGATACGCCGCTTCAGCGAACTGAACACTTTCTGCTTCGGCGTCGTGATGGCCAGCAGCAGCGCCAAGAACGCCTCGAGTACCGGAATCAGCCAGCGGACCGCCAGCACGAAATGGTCGGGCAGGGCAAGATGCAACACGATGGCGACCGCTATGATAACCTCGACATGCCACACCGGATCACGCTCGTGGTGTTTGTTCCGGAACAACGTCATGTCCCTACTATGACTCACTCGCGTCTCTTTCTCAACTGGTGAAAGCCATTTTGGCGAGTCACGGCACCGCCTGGTCAAAGCAGGCGGCATCGACTATGCTTATGGTATGGAGCTAGTCATCTTCTGGGTCGGGCTGCTGCTCATCGTCTTCTGTTATATGTCTCTTTGGTTCGCCCTATCGATATACGCCAGGCGGCTGGATGTCGTCGACAGCGCCTGGGGATTGGGCTTCGTGCTCGTCGCCTGGATCGCCTTGCTGCTACGGTCTAACTTCGGTGCCGTGCAATCGGTCAGCGCTATCTTGGTCAGCCTGTGGGGGCTGCGGCTGTTCGCGCATATTTCAAACCGTAATGCACGCCGCAACGAGGATGATCATCGTTACCAGGTACTGCAGGCTGGCTGGGGCAAGGCCAAGCATCGCAAGGCATACCTGAACATATTCCTGCTGCAGGGCTTGCTGCTGACCGCCATCAGCACTCCTGTCATCGCCCTGGCGTTCGCGCACCGGGCAGGCCAACGCGCTCACCTGGGTCGGCTGGTGCGTGTGGTTGTTCGGTATCGGCTTCGAGGCAGTGGCCGACCGCCAGTTGGCGACATTTATTGCGCACCGCCGGAAAGGTTCGCATGAAATCATGTCCGGCGGCCTTTGGCACTACAGCCGGCACCCCAATTACTTCGGTGAGGTGACCGTATGGTGGGGCGCTGCCATCGTAGCTATCAGTGCCGGAGGTTGGTGGGGTATAGCCGGAGCACTGCTTATCACGATCCTTATAACCAAAATTTCCGGCATACCGCCTCTGGAAAAGCACTACCGGGGCAACAAAGACTACGCCGGCTTACCGCGAGCGGACTTCGGTACTTGTACCGCTGCCGCCGAAACCGACTGCCAAATAGACTATCTAGAGTGAATGCGGCGCATGAAGCTGTCGACCGCATCAGCCTTGTGCTGTTCAAGCGGCAGGCAAGCGCTCAGGTAGTCGACGACTTTTGTCTTCCATATCGGGCGCGACATAGATGGTCAGGGGCGGCATGAAGCGTTTAAGCGGCATGAAGACGATGCTCACGATGGCGCCCTCCTCGGCGATGGAAAACGTCTTGAAGTCCTGGAACCCGTACGATTTCACCCCTATCTGCAGACCGCTGCGATTCACGCTGTAATCCTGCGTCCGTGGCTTGCGGGGCCGCGAACACGCCGAAGGTGATGGCGGCGAACAGGATGATGCCGGTCGATATCTTATCCTTGGTCGCGAAATAATCAAGTGCCGCAGCGGCAGCCCCGGCCAGTATCAACAGCGCGTACCAGGTAGGCGACTTCTGGTGCTCTATGAATTCGGCGGCGGACCAGCTAAGGTTCTCGGGGAGTGGTGCCAGGGAAGGGCTCGGGGCATCTTCGGTGCGAAATTGCCATGAAGCGGCTTCGGGCGAAGGCACGGCGGTAGCAGCCGGAGAAGCAGGTTCGAGTCCGGGTGCCGGATTTGGAGCCGGGTCGGGAGTGGGGTCGGGTTGGCCCATAGGAGGCGGCGCGCATCACCGGGTTCGGCCGGCCCATTGGGATCGTGGGGGACTATCGTCTGCGGCGGCTGCGGCTCTTCCATAAGCGCTATTGTACTATACCGAGCAGCACCTGAACAAAAGCCGGGAGGCAGGCCACCTGTAAAAGCTCGATTCATTCAGTAAGAAAAAGAAGCCTGCCTTGCGGGAGACTTCTTTTTCTTGGCGGAGAGAGAGGGATTCGAACCCTCGCAGAGACTTGCGCCCCTCTAACGATTTAGCAAACCGTCCCCTTCAGCCACTTGGGTACCTCCTCCACGTCCAAGCGTACGCTGCTGTCTCGTTTTGCCGCGAGCGGCAAAAGCTTCGACTTACAGCTACGCCTCTCCTCTTCAGAAATCAAAATCGTAGATTTTAATTTCTGGTCTGGGCTGCAGTGCTCGCACCATTGTACTATCTCCCGCCTCTGTTTTCTAGGGGTTCCCGAGCGAAAATTTGCTTTCGACTGGAGAAAACGAGGCGAAGCCGAGCTTCAGGCGGGAGGAAATGCAATTCCGAATTTAGTTCGGAATTAGCATTGGAGGGCAAGGCCCCCTAAAAGTACTGGCGGAAGGGGTGGGATTCGAACCCACGGTACCCTTGCGGGCACGACAGTTTTCAAGACTGTTTCCATCGACCACTCGGACACCCTTCCGTAAGTTGCTCGATAACAGAGGTGATTATAGCAATAACCCCATGAAAAACCTAGGCCTGCGCGAAGACGATGGCGCTGACGCGGGCGGCGCCCGCCCGGCGCAGGACACGTGCGGCCGTTTCCAAGGTCGCGCCCGTGGTCAGCACATCATCCACCAGCACCACATGGCGGCCGCGGATATCGGCGGCGTGCACCGGCCGGAAGGCACCCTCAAGCTGGCGCAGCCGTTCCGCACGGCCCGATCCTACCTGATGCGCCTGACCGATCCGGCCCAGCAGCGTCCGATAGGGCGTGTCCGACCGATGTCCCAGAGAACGTGCCAGCAGGCGGGCGTGATCATAGCCGCGCTGCCGCACGCGGCTGGTGGCCGTCGGCACGTGCGTGAGCACGACATCTTGCGGCAAGCAATCGAGATGCCCGGCCATCAGCGCGGCCGCTTCAGCCATGCCGGCCTGGGCCCGCTCATACTTCATGCGATGCAGTAGCTCTTTGGCGGTACCCTGGTGATGGGTGTATACCAGAACCTGGCGGAGGGAAGTCCGTTCAGCGCAATCCCCACAGACCGCATAGCCGTCCGTCACCGCCTTGCAACGGTAGCAGCGGGACGGCACCGGGGGAAGAGACTGCGTACAACCGTCGCAGAGCAGCTTGTCGTCCTCCGCGCCGCAGCCGATACAGACATGGGGGGCGAACAAACGAATAATGTGTTCGATGAGAGGCATGTTGTAAGTAATCCGTTGTAAATATGTACAACCCACCTTGCACGCTGTTCTTATAGTAAGCTATACTGACTTTAACACAAAAAGGCAAACGGCACCTTGCAAAAGGTACACACTGCAGGCGAAACCTATGCCCCCGCGCATACCCCTGCAACAGCAACATAAGCCCTTATACAAAGAGAAGGGCGGAGGGTAGCAACAGACTATGGCGCGACGAAACCGCGACGATGATTTATTACTGGAAGAAGATGAGTTGACTGCCGCCTTTTTAGGCGACGATGAAACCGTACCCGTAACTGATGCCGGACAGCCGGTGGAGCAGGCCGGCGAGATTCCGGCGGAAGAGTGGGACGAAGACGAAGCCGTGCTGCCGGGACAGCTGGCAGTCGATGTGTACGAAACACGCGAGAAGCTGGTCGTAAAGGCCCGTACCGCCGGCGTGAACAAGGGCGATCTGGATGTCAGCATCGCCGATAATACCCTGAGTATCCACGGGACGCTCAGCTCGGGCACCGACGACGATGTCGAGAACTACTTCGTACAGGAATGCTACTGGGGCGAATTCAGCCGCAGCATCGCACTACCCGTACCGGTCAAGGAAGAGGACATCGAAGCCGTGCTGAAGGACGGCGTATTGACCATCAGCTTTACCAAGGTCAAGCAGGACACGGTCAAGAAGATCCAAGTCATCTAGGGTTTAACCAGAAATTATGAAAACCACCCGGACAACGGGTGGTTTTTTCTCATCCGAAACGCCTCCCAAACAAAACCCGCCGGTTTCCCGGCGGGTGTAGGACCTTAGATTCAGACGGCTAGGAGCCGCTGGTCGTAACCTTGTTCAGGACGAACTGGACGATGAACTGCGCCAGCGCGACGATGACCAGGCCGATAAGAGCGTAGATGATAGTGTTCTTGGCGCTCGTGATGTTATTGCTGTCACCACCGGAGGTGATGTAGCGGAAGCCGCCGACAATAATCATGATGACTGCCACGATACCGACTACCAGCGAGAAGACGTTGATGATGGTCTTAACGATGCTGTTGATATTGGTAGTTCCTGCGTCGGTATTGCTATTCGAACAGCTGTCGCCGCTCCCGGTCGCATCAAGATTGGTGCCCTGGCCTAAACATTGCTGAATGGTAGCACCGCTATCTGCAGAGGCCAGTGCCGGCACCGCAACCGGCACCAATGCTAACGTCGCAGCGCTTAGCAGCGTTATGATCGTCTTTCGTATGTTCTTAAACATAGTTGTTTTTATGATCCTTTCTTAATATTGCTGACCTTAGTTATACCACTGGGCGGGGCCCCTATGCAACAGCTTGTGCTTTCCGCGTTATTTGAGCCTATTGAGTACGAATTGCACTAACGCTTGAGCTACGGCCACTATCGCCAGACCGATGACCGCATACAAGATGGTGCGGCGCGCGGAAGCGATGTTGTTGCTATCGCCGGCGGCCGTTATGAATCGGAAACCACCGAGAATAACCATGATGACGGCCGTTATACCCACTACGATACTCAAGATGTTGATGATAGCGGTCACTACCTTGTTCAAATCGACCCCGCCGGCCGGCTGCGTCGTACACGTACCGTCGCTGCCCAGCGTCGCGCAGACATCTTGCGTAGGCGTGCCGGCCAGGACGACTGCCGGCGCCAGGGCGCCCGCACCAAGCCCTAACAATACTGCGAAGCCGGTGATGAATAATCTGATTCGTTGCATATGGTTCCTCACGTTTTACTTACCACAAATAGGATGATGCTCTCGGCGGAGACGATGATGACGATGCCGATGACCGAGCCCAGAATAGCATTGCGCGCTCCCGCCACTTTCTGCGCATCGCCGCCGGAAGTGATGAACTGCAGGCCGGCGATGATGATAATGATGACGGCGGCGATACCGGCGATAGTGGCGATGATGAGCGAGACTTTCTTGAGGGTGCCGTTAACCGGGTCGGCGTCGGAGGTATTGCACGCCGCAGAGCTGTTCGCGCCGGCCGTGCAGGCGCATGCCAATGGGTCAGTAGGATCCTGGCAGGGGTCGGCGCCGGCAGTAACGTGCATGAATCCGGTGATCAGTACCAGCATGAATGCCAGCATACTCATAGCCTGCAATGCTCGTTTCATATCAGCTTACTCCTTTCACGACGAAGATTACGATAGAGTAGGCGACCATGGTAACCAATAGGCCGATAATCGCATACAAAATGGTGTTCTTGGCCTGAGCAGTGCTATTGGGATCACCGTGCGCCACGATATAGCGGAAACCGCCGATAACGATCATTAGCAAGCTTATTGAAGCAACGATGCCAAAAACTATATCCAATACGATGGAAACCACGTTTTGGGTTGGGTCACCTGTGCCACTATTCGGCAGGGCACTTGGATCAATCACCGGCGTAGCCGTGGTCGGTGCGGCTGCCGCCGCAAAGTGGTGCAATAGGGTGATTATCATCAGCTCAGGCCGCCTAACTTACTGCCGATGAACGACACGATGGCCGTCGCCAAGATGGCCAACACCAAGCCGATCAGTGCATTGATGATTGTCTGTTGTGCCTTCTTGGTCGCATCCGGCGAACCTTGGCTAGTGACATACTGGATGCCGCCGTAGATCACGAAACCGACTGCCACGAGCGCGGCTATCTGTATTAGGTCGTCCAATATCGCCAGGGCGATGAGCAGGATATCACTCTTTGAACCGAGGGCGTTGAAGCTAGTGATAGTGCAACTGTCGGGATTGAAATCTGCAGATGGCAGATAATAGAACCAGGGTTCGAGCGTAAGGAACTTATGGGTACAGGTGGTTGCGGTAGTATCACCCAGTATATACATGTTCGGAAGCAAAAAAGAGAAAAACGTCAACATAGCAGTACCTATACTATACCAGTCCCCCTGGAATCAGGAAGTTAAGCAGGGCATACAGGAATATGAACGTGATGAGCGCGATAATGGCGTTGCGGATCCGGTTCTTAGCAGCACTGACTTTCTGCGGGTCGCCGGCCGAGCTGCCGTACTGGATGCCGCCGATGATGATGGATATCACCACCGCCACACCCACCAACGCCGCCAACAAATTAACGAGTGGCTGTATGTACTGCGATATCAGATCACACTGCGAGGTACTCGCCGAACAGTTGCCGCTTGCCGCTGCCGCGTCCGGACTGACGGTACCGCCAGCATCGTTTGGGTTAGCGTCAGTACCAGTGTTGGTAGTACCATCCGCACTCGGTTGGGTATTACCACTTGGAGCGCAAGTCAGTGAACTGCCATCATATTCCGCCGCATAGCCAGCATTACAGAACAGACTGCCGTTTACGGTACATCCGTTGGTGGTAAGCGTGGCACCGGCGGCGGCACATTCCGTGGGTGGTGTACCCGTCGGCTCAGCAGTACAGGTTAGTGAACTGCCGTTATATGCAGGCGTGTAGCCATCGTTGCAAACTAAGTTGCCGTTTACGGTACATCCGTTGGTGGTAAGCGTGGCACCGGTGGCGGCACAATCGGCAGTCGACGCGGCGGCCATACCCGAAAAAGAAAGCATTATTATACCGAGTAGGGCCAGAGCTTGAGTCAGGGATTTTAATTTTTGTAGCATTTGTTGTAACTATATGCCACATCTGCGCGCCAATCAAGATTAACAGATGCACTCATATGGCCGACAGCGCTGCCTTTTCCATGCACAATGTGCTATAGTTTTGTCTGTAAACTAGATCCCGGGCCGAATATAAAGAGCGATGAAACGACTACTCAAAATCAGTTTGGTGGGAGCTGCGGTATTCCTTGGCGTGTTGATGCCCGGAATATCTCTTTTGGTACCGCGTCTCGCCTCCGCGGCACCAGCCGCACCAGCACCCAGCGGTAACTGGATCGATCAGAACACCATCAGTTACAACGGACAGACGTTCAGCGACAATGCGTTCGATCCCGACTGGGAGTTCGGTATCAATGGTGATACATCGAGCAGTAAGTGTGGTCCCGTTATCCATAATTTCAGCGGCGGCAAAGAAGATCATCCCGAGGGAGGCACGCTCGAGGATGGGCGAACCGGCGCTGGCTATCTGACACGCTCCAAGAGCCCCGCGGACCAGTCATGTAATCCCGACATCAAGAGCACCTCGAGTGATGCCGCCATAAAACTCAACAACCCCGGCTACGCCCAGGACGATTTCTTGTGGCAGGACGCCACGACCATCGTGTCTGTCAAGGGCGACGTATTCATCCAAAATCCCACGGACAAGTTATTTTACGAGCAGGGCGGCGACGAATGTAAAGACTCCCTAGCCATTACCAATAACGGCGCAACTGCCCAGCTGATAGTACGTACCAACGGCTCCAACACTTCATACGACAGTACCAACCTGTGGATTCACGATGCCTTATTCAATGCCGGTACCACCAGCACGGCCAATTGTGCCACGGTCTACAATGCCATACCCGTCGGACTTTCCAATGCCACCAATGGCATGACGCAGCCGGCCGGCAGCTCGGCGGCAGGCTCGGCGGCAGCCACCGCAGCTAACGGTGACAGCAATGATACCCTGGAGTGTGGCAGCACGGCACTGAACTGGATCATCTGCCCGGTCGTACAGTTGGCCGATACTGCCGCCCAGCGGCTCGATAACTTCATCATGAACACACTGGATGTCGACGTCGGACCGATCTTTGACCAAACCACGAAAGCCGGCAGCGCGTCGCAGGGGTATTACAAGGCCTGGAACTCATTCCGAGTGCTCGCCATCGCAATCCTACTCATAGGCGGTCTCATAATGGTAGCGTCCCAGGCGTTGGGTTTTGAATTCCTCGACGCCTACACCATCCGCAAGGTACTGCCGCGACTGCTCATAGCGGTCATTGGCATATCGCTTTCCTGGCCACTCATGCGCTTGGCGGTAAATTTCTTCGACACGCTCGGATTCGACCTGCGCAACCTCATGTATTCTCCCTTCAGTACCTTCAAAGGAACGCTCAGCGTAGGAACCAGCATATTAACCACGCTCGCGGTACCCGCGCTGTTGCTAGCCTTTGGTCCGGCAGCGCTTACATTCCTGCTCACCGCACTTCTGGCGGTGTTCGTCGGCTTTGTCATATTGGTGCTGCGGCAAGTCGCCATCATCATGCTCATCATACTGGCGCCGGTCGCCATAGCATGTTACATCTTGCCGAACACCCAGAAGATCTGGAAACTTTGGTACGACAACTTCCTGGGACTGATGCTGATGTTCCCGATCATTTCGGGCTTAATTGCCGCTGGCCACATCTTTGCGGCCGTGGCACTTACCAGTGATAGCGGGTACTCCGGAGGCGCAGCTGTGGGGCAAGCGCTCGCCATGATAGCCTACTTCTTGCCCTACTTCCTGCTGCCCCTGGCGGCCCGCTTAGCCACCGGTATCATCGGCAACCTGGCCGGCATCGTCAACGACCGCCACAAGGGTGCCTTCGACCGCCTGAAGGGCGCCCGCAGCAATGCGCGGCAACGAATCCACCAGGAGCGGATGGAGGGCAAGAGAGGGGTTGTCGGCAATCGCGGCGGAGGACTATACCGTCGCGTGGCCACAGGCGAACATGGCTTAACGGCGCGTAACAGGGCAGCGACCGAAGCGCGTCGGTTAGCTGAGCGCGGTGCTGTTGCCAAGCAACCTGGTGCCGCGGAGCTGCTGCAAGATGATAAGGTGAGGGCAGCTTTACTGGCTGGCAGCGAACAAGAAGCCAGAGCAAACCTTGCAGCAATGGGCGTAACCTCCTCGGCCGAACAAAACGATGTCATTAACCGCGCAAGGGCAGTGGGCTTCACGCATGCCTCACGCTTAGCCGCCTGGCAGATGGAAACAACATCCGGTAAAGGCCGCGTGCTTGATAAACTGGCGGCAGCAAACGGCACAGACGCGAACGCTCAAATGCGTGTCATGAATCAACAAATTGCCGGTGCAGCTGGTGTAGATTCCGATAGTCTCCTTGAAGAGTCGATGTATAACTTCGGCTCTAATGGTCGAGGCGACCTTCGCCAGAAGACTGCCAGTGCAGTGCTCGACAACAAAGTGGACGGCCAGATATGGGCAACTGCCACTGGGGGTGCGATAGACTCCTTGGCTGGTGAGGCAGTAACAAGGCTCAGTGATCCAACCACTTCTGTGCCTAGGAAGCGGCAAGCCGCTGCTCAATTGCTGAGCATGCACGAAAGCCTAAGCCGTATGAGCGAGCCAGCCCGCCAGGCAGCCGTAGCTCATCTGCAGGCCGCCGGAGTCAATATGGAGTCTTCGGAGCCCGTAGAAGTACAGTTAGCAAAACAAACTACAGGAATGGGTGCAGCATACGACGCTACGAAGGCAGCCTTAGACAGCGCAAGAGGAGCAACTCAGGGTGCACAACAGGCAGTGGACGCCGCAGTAGCCAGGGATGGTGCTGGAAGCGCATCAGCCGTAGCGGCCGTAGCCGCCCTGGCTAGTGCTCGCGCAGCTGAAGTAACAGCTAGGACCGCCCATGCTCCTAATGAGCGTATAGTCATGGACGCCGCGAGAGAGACACGTGCAACGTCCAGCACGTACGGCAGCGGCGTTCCGTTCGCTGAACGCCAATAGTCATTTGGCACTCTTATTGACTTTATAGCTCCTTTATGCTAATGTTTAAATATGACATTGCCAGAGCAGTCTCAAACACAACCCGACGTTCCGCCACCACACCCGGATGACGTCCCCACACAAGAGGGGGAGCAAGCACCCATAACTGACCAGGCCACTGGTGAGCATACTATTCCTGTCGATACTGTCTCTGTAGCAACCCGTGGCCTGATTGCTCGCGTGCGGGCAGCGCGCGCCGACCGCGCCGACAAGAAAGCTGACAAGATAGAACATGAAGTAGCGGTTACCAATCACATCCACCGTGTTGTCAATAATCGCGCCAGCGAATCAGATCTTGACACGACCACGCTGTCACGCCGTGAACGCAAGCAATCAAGAAAAGCGATAGAAAATGCCGCAGACGCCCAATACGCGCGTGAGAAAGCTGATGAAAAAGTCTCTGCAAGTATGTTTACGGCTAAGCTCTCACGATCGGATCGGCGCAAGATCAAAAGAGCCATAGACGATATGGTAAGCACCGGGCGAATAACCCCAAATGAAGCGCTTCTGCATAGGGCCAGGTTGGGTGCGGGCCTCAGGGTTGTTATAGGTGACAAACGGTTTAACCCTGACGCCAAAAGAGCCATAGACGATATGGTAAGCACCGGGCGAATAACCCCCCGGGAAGCAGCCCTACAGAAGGACAGAATAGACTCGGGCCTCAGGGTTGTTATAGGTGACAAGCAGTTTGACACTGACAAAAAGCCCATACGACCAGTCGAGCGAGCCGGCAAGAAAGCCGGCAAAGCCGCGGTAAAGTCTAAGCTAGTAATCGACACCAGTGAGAGCGAGCAATCTGCAGCGCAACACCGTACACGAGCACAACAACTCCGCACAGAGGCAGCCGAACACCAACGGAGGGTCCAGGAAAGAAAGCGCCGATCGGCTCCCTTACAAGAGGCGACTGCGCCGATAAATGAGCCGGAAACACATGACGACATACCTGATGTCAATGTTGAAGCGACCGTGCAAGGATTAAGTGATTGGCAGTTGGAGGGTTTACTCGCAAACGTCAATAATCTAATCAATGATATGAACCAATCCGCTAGCGGTGGTGATTTATCCTACGACGAGAAAGACGCATGGATGAAGCGCAATCTGCAACAATTGTTCGGCTACCTTTTGGGTGATCAGTTTCGCACACAGGACCCATGGTACGTAGGTAGTATGATCACACAAGAACTCATACGCCGCGAAGATGCAGCTGGCACGGGCTCCACGACGTAGGTTGACCAGGACATTATGCACGGGACTGGCCTAGACGGCTAATCGGAGCTCGTGTACCCTAGAGTCCTGTCGCCGTGTATTTGTTATACTAGTAGCAAATGTCGACGTACAAGGTTATCCAGGATATCGAGGCCGAGGACAAGCTGGTCGGGCCGCTAACGCTGCGGCAGTTCATCTACGCCGCCATCGCGGCTGTCTGTTTATACCTGAGCTTTCTGGCGTACACCAAGCACGCTGCTTTTATGATAGTGATATTTCTGCCTGTGGCCGGGGCGACCGGTTTTTTCGCCTTCCCGTGGGGCAAGGATCAGCCGACCGAAGTGTGGGCGCTGGCTAAGATCCGCTTCCTGCTGAAGCCGCGGCGGCGTGTGTGGGACCAGAGCGGCACCAAGGATTTGGTGAGCGTGACCGCGCCGAAAGTGGTGGAGCGGGTGTTGACCAACGGCCTGAACCAGGCCGAGGTGCAGAGCCGGCTGAACGCGCTGGCCAGCACCATCGACAGCCGCGGCTGGGCCATCAAGAACATCAACGTCAACTCCGCGGCCGCCATGCTGCCCATGCCCATGTCCGACCGGCTGATACAGCCCAACAGCTTACCGCAAGAGGTGAGTAACGTGGACGTGCGGGCCTCCGACGACATGCTCGACGAGCAGGCGAATCCCATCGCGCAGCATTTCGACAGCATGATAAACGCCTCGTCGGCCGCCCATCGGCAGCAGCTGATAGATGAGATGAGAGAGCCCTTGCCGGCGCCGAACCCCGTGCAGGATGCGGCGGCAGGCCCGCAGCAGACGCCGGCAGATTATTGGTTTATGCACCAGGGACCGACGGCGACCGTGCCTGGGCAGGCCACCTTCGTCGATGCGCCGGTGGTGATGCCGGGAGCGCCGCAGGCCCAGCCGGTGCTCGCACCCCAGGCAGCCGTGCCCACACCGGAAGAGCTGGCGCTGGTGGAGCGCCTGAAGGCAGAGAACGAGAGCTCTATGCCGAAAGCCGCCTACGGACACATGAAAATCCTCAAGACTCCCGAGCAGCTGATGGCCGAAGCGGCCGCCCAGCGCGCCGCGGCCGCCGCCGTGAAACCGCAGGTGACACCCCAGAAGCAGGCTGCTATAATGAACCTTGCAAATACCGATGACCAGGATGTGGCCACGCTTGCCCGACGCGCTTCAAAAGAAGTCGGCCAGGCAGACGATGGCGAAGTGGTGATTTCTCTCCATTAGCACACACCGTGGGATTCAGATGAAGAGAGCAGTGGGCATAGAGCACTAATGGATCCAAACCAACAGCCGCAAATACAAAACCCTGGGGTGGGACAACCATACCCGGTGCCGTCGGCAGCCACCCCGCCGCCTATGCCCGGACAGCCCCAGCTCCCTCCGGCACCGAACCCTTACACCGTCCAGCCGGGCCTGGCGCCCGCTACGCAGCAGTTCGCCGCTCAGCCGCAACCGGTCGTGCCCGCCGGCGCCGCCCAGGCGGTGCAGATGCCCAAGAAGACCAACCCGAACAGCACCCAGAACACCTTGCAGATCGCCGAGATCCGCGACGGCATCGTCATCATGAACGACGGTTCTTTCCGCGGCGTGGTAATGGTGAAGAGCATCAACTTCGACCTGATGAGCCCGCAGGAGCAGGAAGCGGTCGAGTATGCCTACCAGGGGTTCCTGAACTCGCTCTATTTCCCGATACAGATATTTATCCGCTCTCAGCGGGTCGACCTGCAACCGTACATCGAGAAACTCGACAAGATCCGCACCGAACACGACAACATGCTATTGGCACTCCTGATGGACGATTACATCGGTTACATCGATGCCTTGGCGCAGCAGACGAACATCATGGACAAGAAGTTCTACATCGTCATCCCGTATTTCCCGACGGTCGACGTGCAGAAAGCGCTCTCTCAAAGCAAGAACTTCTTTACCGGCGTCGCGCAGCTGTTCAACAGCCGTGAAGACCACGTGGTCATCAACGAGGGTGATTTGGATAAAGCAAAGAATGAGCTGCGCAACCGCGTCCAGGCGGTCTTAGGCGGCCTGCAGCAGTGCAATATCCAGGGACTGCCGCTCGACACCCAGGAGCTGATAGAGCTCTATTACGACACCTACAACCCCGATACGGCGACGCGCCAACAACTCAAGAACTTCGATAACCTGACGGCCGATATCGTCACCAAGGGCCCGGGCATGGCCCAGCAGGCCCACCTGCAACGGGAGCTCCAGTAATGGCCAAGAAGCAGCTCGACCCGGTAGCACTAGCGCAGGCCCAGCAGGCCCGCGAGCAGGCCGAGGTCAGCGCCGCATTCCAGAAAGGCGTGACCGCGCTGCGCGACTTTATCGCGCCGAGCTCCATCGAATTTCAGGGCACCTACTTCCAGCTCGGTACCCGCTATGTCCGCACCTACTACGTCTACGGCTATCCGCGGCAGATTTACACCGGCTGGCTGAGCGGGCTCGTCAACCTCGACGAAGTCATTGATATCTCCATGTACGTCTACCCGGTGGAAAGCCAAGTGGTGCTCGAAAACCTGCGCAAGAAAGTGACACAGTTGGAAGCAGGCATCCAGATCGATAATGAGAAGGGCAGGGTGCGCGACCCACAGAAGCAGGCTGCCATCCTCGACGCCGAGGAAATGCGCGACAAATTGCAGGTGGGCGAGGAGCGGTTCTTCCGCTTCGGCCTGTATTTCAACATCTATGCCTCATCGGTCGAAGAGCTGGAATTCGTCAGCCACAAGGTGGAGAGCATGCTCGGCCAGCAGCTGGTGTACAGCAAACCGGCCACGTCCCAGCAGGAGCAGGGGCTCAACAGCGTCGTGCCGCAGATGACCGACCAGTTGCAGATCCGCCGCAACATGAGCACCGGTGCGATCAGCACCAGTTTTCCGTTTACTTCAGCAGATCTTAGCCAGGACAATGGCATTCTGTATGGCATAAACATGCATAACTCCGGCCTGGTGATTTTTGACCGGTTCAGTCTTGAGAACGGCAACTCGGTGGTCTTCGCCAAGTCCGGCGCCGGTAAATCATTCACCGTCAAACTCGAGGCGCTGCGCAGCATGATGTTCGGCACCGAAGTGTTCATCATCGACCCGGAAAACGAATATGAACGCATGTGCGACGCCGTAGCTGGCGCATACGTACGCCTGTCGCTCAGCAGCAGCACCCGTATCAACCCGTTCGATCTGCCGAAAGTGGTGGATACCGAGGAGGCCGACAACGCGTTGCGTTCCAATCTCATCACGCTGCACGGCCTGCTGCGCCTGATGATGGGCGGCGCCCAGAGCCAGATGCTCGGCGGCAACAGCGTGCTCACACCGGCGCTGGCACCTGCCGAAGAGGCCGACCTGGACAGCGCGCTGATCGAAACCTACGCCAAAGCCGGCATCACCAACGACCCGCTGACGCACACTAGCCCGCCACCGACCATCGCCGATCTGTATGACACCTTACTGCACATGGGCGGCAGCGGCCCGCAACTGGCCCAGCGCCTGCGCAAATACACAACCGGTACGTTTGCCGGCATCTTCAGCCAGCCGAGCAACATCGACATCAACAACCCGTTGGTGGTGTTCAACATCCGCGACTTGGAAGACGAACTGCGGCCGGTCGCCATGTACATCGTGCTGAATTATATCTGGAATAAGACCAAGAGCGACCTACGCAAGCGCATCCTGGTAGTGGATGAAGCTTGGCAGCTTATGAAATACGAGGACAGCGCCAACTTCCTGTTCTCGCTCGCCAAGCGCGCCCGCAAGTACAATCTGGGCATCACGACCATCACGCAGGATGTGGAAGATTTCATGGGCAGCCGCATGGGCCGGGCCATCGTCGCCAACGCCAGCATGCAGTTCCTGCTCAAGCAGTCGCCGTCGGCCGTGGACGTGCTCTCGGACGTATTCAAACTGACCAGCGAGGAAAAGAAGCGCCTCAGCCAGTTCCCGGTGGGACAGGGCCTGTTCTTCGCCGGACAGAACCACGTCCACATCCAGGTGGTCGCCAGCCCGACCGAGACCGGGCTCATCACCACCAACCCGGCGCAGGTCGCTGCCATGCAGCAACAAGGCGGGGACTTCAACCAGCCGTCCGGCACTATCGACCTGCAGAACCAATTAACGCCGGGTAGCGCCAATAATCTTTCGTAACTATGCCTACTTCGTACGACCAGGACTCAGACGAAAAACATGATCTAGCGCATGTAAAGGAAGCGGAGAGTCGCGGCGGGCAGGACAGCTTTGACCGTGAGTTCAACGGCATCGTTGCGAACCAGGATAACACCACCGAACACCCGCTAGGCGACAAAGAGACGGGCGAGAAGACAGACAAACTTGACAATGCCGAAAAGCTTGACAAGTCCGAAAAGGATGCGGGCGACGATTCCATGAACTATAAGCCCTCCAACCCCAAGAAAAAGCGCTACGCCCGCTGGATAACTAAGAAAAAGGTGGCTATCGCCGGCGGAACTACGGGCGGTATCGTTGGGCTCGGCTTGTTCGGCCTGACGTTCGTCACAGGGCCCCTGCAGTTCATACATGTGGCGCAGATACTCCACAACAGCCACTTTTCGCAATCGGAAGACGCGGGTGACGGCCGAATGGGCAAGATAATCCGCTATTTTCGCAATGGCCTTGATCCGGGAGAAACCAGGCTCGGCTGGATTGGCAGCAAGTACAAAAACAACATCCTGGGCCAGCTGAAAGAGATCGGCATCACGCCCAACGGGACTACCACACTGGGTAATTTCGAGAGTATGGATATTGACGCCAAGAACACCAAATCACCTTATGCCGGACTGACAGACGACGAGGCGAGAGCAGCCATCCAGACCGACTATGGCGGAACAGTGACTGGAGACGTAGCCACCGGCTTTAAGGTAGAAGATGTTGGCAAAGGCTATAAGGCGCCAGCCAATGCCCTCAAAACTTCGCTGGCCGCCCTCAAAACAAATAAACTGAGTACCTCTATGCGCTTTAGGGTGTTGAAGACGTACTTTAACGTATCCTGGCATCCGCTGTCCATACTGAACAATAAGGTCAACAAGACCGCGTCAGATATCTTTAATGGCTATAAGCAAAAGTGGCAGAACCGCATTAAGAATGGCACGGAACCGGCAACAGGCACCGCTACCGGGGCAACCGAGGAAGATGAGCAGGGCAAGTCGGTTCCCGCAGGTGCCGCCGATACGGACACCGCGGCGAACGCCGGCAAGAACAGCAAGCAGATACTGGAAAGTATAAAGGGAAGCGCCGGGGCTAAAATAACCGGTGGCGTGGCCGCAGCCGTAGGCCTGGCGTGCGCACTCAAGAGCGTGGATGACAACATCGCAGCTATCCGGTATGCCCAAGTTATCGAGCCGATGATCCGAGTTGGCGTGGAGGCGATATCAGTAGGCGACCAGATTGAAAGCGGACAGGACGTTGACCCGGCCGAGCTCAGCTACCTCTCTACGTATTTCACTTCGACCGATGCCGCTACCGGCCAGTCGAACAACTGGACGGATTCCGAACCCATCCACGCGGACATGGGTGAGACCGGCGGTATAGACATCAATCAGGGCACCAAAGATACCTTGGCGGCCGGGAGACCCTCCTGGCTTGCCTGGACTCAGAATTCCGCGTTCGACGCCGCTTGCAGTACGGCCGGAGGCATTATAACCGGGGCCCTCAGCTTCGGTATAAGTGTGATAAGCGGTGAGGCAGCCTCGGCGGTCATCGGCGGAGTTATAGGATATCTAGCTGCGCCGCAGCTTATTAGCTACGTGTCGAGTCTGCTTTCGGGAGACGCGCTAGACGTGGCCGGCCTAGCGGGCGCTCAATACGGTAGTGTGGCGGATTACGGGGCGACTTTGGCAGCTAATGCCGGCTCGTTGGCTATGGGCGGCGTAGCGCTAACCGCCTCACAGATCGCGCAGCTGGACGAACAAAGCAGCCAAGAGGAGCAAGTAGCGTTCCAGTCGCAAAGTTTCCTATCGCGCACCTTCAATCTGGATGATTACCAATCGCTCGCCTCGACGGTCCTCGCTGACCAAGGCAGTAGTTTTATGACCAATGTCACCAACATCGGCAGTGGCATCGGCAACGTCTTCAGCGACGCGCTGCATTTACCGTTCAAGCTATACGCGACCACAGTGCATGCCGACGCGCCGACTTACCAGTATCCCTTTGCGACCTATGGCTTTAGCCAGCAGGATCTGGATAATCCCGCCGTGGCAGACCCATACGCGAACGCGGATGCCGCCGCACAGATTTTGGACAGTAACGGGCAGGGCAGTACGCCCGATTACATAAAGAAGGCAGCCGACTGCTTCGGTGTGAATATCACTAAGCAGAATAGCGACGGCGTGTGGGACGTGATACCCACCAACAAAACGAGTAGCGGCAAAGATCTGAACCCATACGATACATCTAGCTACAACTCTACCGAATGCGCTGATACCGGCGATGCCAACTGGATGAAAATACGTTTCTTCATACTCGATACCGGCACCATGGAAGGCTACGCGTGCGCCGAATTCAACGATGCGACCTCCTGCGCCAACGACGGTGAAGGCAGTGCCACGCCGGCCGCCACTACTACCACAACTACGGCAACGAACGGCAACGCGACCTCCCTGGCCCAGCAGGTGCTAGCCAACAAGAACATCACGCTCGGGCCAACCGCCAAGGCCGACATACAAGCCACGGCCAATGGACAGCAGGTCACACCCGGACCGATAGAAGGCCAGAATAACGGCAGCGCCAGTACCGGCCCATGCGCGGCACGAACACCCGTAACGCTTGACCCTATGCTCTTGCAGGCTATGCTCGACATTGCCAATGGCTACAGTTACACGATCCAAGACATAACTTCCGGGCACGACTGCGACACGGGTCGCCATCCACTCGGCCGCGCGTTCGACATTTTCGATGTGAACGGCTCACCCATCAATGGCAACTGTGATGACCAGGAGATGCGGACGTTCGCGTCCTATGTCACCGGCATAATGTCAGGACTCAAACCCGGGGCGACCGGTGGCCAGCGCAATGGCATCGGTGCCTGTGACCAGGCGATGGTCAAGAGCGTGCCCGCGAACATCAATTACTTCGTAGATTCTAGTGACCAGCTGCACGTAGATACGGGGAAGCCGTGAGATGATACAGCCCCCTGTGCAAACTTCGCGGTTGCGGCGCGTATCGTGGCTCACGCTACTTATGATTGCCCTGTACGGCTTGAGTTGGGGGTCGGCCTACGCGGACGCCACTACCGGCTATTCCCAGCAAGACCTGTATCAGCTAGGTATCGACCATTACGATGTAAAGGACACGGGCAGTTGCGGCAACAGTGCCACAAGCGGCGGGACCGCATTGGTGGGTGGCGACAACGAAACTCAGATCTGGAATTACTTCAAGAGCCAGGGTATGGACGATATGCACGACGCGGCGTTGATGGGGAACATCCAGACGGAGACCGCCGGGACATGGAATCCGGAAATTATCCAGGGCGGAGGCACTACCGATAATCCCGCTACGGTAGGCGGCAGCACGGGGTGGGGAATCGTGCAATGGACACCCGGCTCCAAAGCGCTTGCAGTAGCGAAAGCGCTCAATATAAGCACGCCCATTTTCCAGCTCGGAACTCAGCTGAACATGGTATGGGGACAGATGCAGCCCAACTCGGCATACGCGCCCGGTAGCAATTGGTCGCTGAGCGACTTTCAAGCGGCCACCACCATCGACGCCGCGGCGCAGTATTTTAACCGCAACTTCGAAATCTCTGCCGACTACTCCGAGGCCCGCACCACGAACGCCCAGGCCATACTCACCAAATATGGCGGACAAGGTGCGGCCACCGCGGCCGCGGGAGGCAGCACGGTTTGCGGCAACACTTCGATCAGCCCGGATTGCGCCACTGCCGATGGCACCGCCAGAATCTTATGCGACGCCAAGCAATATGACCCGGTCAGCTACAGCCAAGATATCAACATCGATGGCCATGAAGACCCGGCAGTGTGGCACAGCCGGGACTGCCCAGTCATAAGCAGTAGTTGCTATTTGGACTGCAGCGGCCTGGTGAATATAGTTATTTACGATGTGTATGGCGTAAAGCTCATGGAAAACACCAAGGGTGAGATCGCGGATGAGGGTAAGTACTGGCAAGTTGTTCCGTTCAGCGCCGTACAGCCGGGAGACATAGTCCAACCGAACCCCGACCATGTCGAGATCGTCGATCATATAGTCGGTAATGAGGCCTACGCCTTCGCGGCACATACCGATGGTATACCCCAGGAATTCCAGGTGGGCCAGTGGGGCCCCGCGAGTGAAGGCGGTGACGGATATGACGTCGGTTCGGCGGATATGGCAGATCCGAGCACCGCGACATTTCTACATTACATAGGACCGGGGTCGCAGTAATGAATCCCGATACGCTATACCAGCCGGAAGCATATACTAATGAGAGGCACCCCATGAATAAACGTAATATGGTCCTAACCCTCATCCTGGTGATTCTAGCGGTCATCGCGCTGGCGCTGCCCTCGATGCTTACGGGTGGGAAGCGCGTCACACTTCATAAGGCATCTCCGCTTATGGGAGCTATTTCGCAGTCCCTAGGCAGCGATGTCAAATTCACGATAGCCAGTACACAGTATTTCGACAATAATTCTTGGGCCCTCGCGTCGCTTAACATCTCCGGGCTCGGTAATCAGACCAGTCGGGTCGTACTGCAAAAAAGGGATGGCATGTTTATGGTAGTCTTAGGGCCCGGCTCCGACTTTCCCACAAATGCACTCCGTAGTCTACCGCCAGACCTTGCCGGCTATTTAAGCGGGGAGGGGACGTAGCATGTACCCAGATACTCGCGTTCGGACCATCTCGCGTCTCCTGCTCGCCGGCATTGTCCTGGCTATACTCGGCATCGCGTTCGGCGTGGTTTATTCTTTACACAGTGTGCAGGGAACCGGCGTACTTAAAGTTTCTAGCAGCGAAGCACAAGCGACTATTAGCATCAGTGCCGTCAACATGAATGCCGCCACCATCGGGACCGGCAGTGCCACGGTACGCGTCAGCCCGGGGACATATCTTGTCGTAGCAAAAGGCAGAGGAGACATAGCCTATTCAGTGGCACATGTGCAGTCCGGCGCTACGACGCGTTTAAGTCTCAAGCCATCTTCCGCGAGCCTACTGCCATCACTCCAAACCACTTTTTCGGGCACCGAGGCCTTGACGGCTATGGGCATGGACTCGGGTATCCTCACTAATATAGAGCAGCAGCTGGTGCTCTTCGCGCCAACCACCACAACGTTCTCTGTTAATACCGCCACGGCTACCATCGGCCACTACGATCCAAACGCAGCCAACCCTCAGGCGCCCTATGTATTTGATATAACTATCGGTTCCAAGACCTACCACGCCACCGTCCTACCAAGCAGCGATGGTAATACTGCCACACTCACCCTGATAGACGCTCAAACCGGCGCCACGGCCTACACCACATCTTCGTAGCAAATTACTGCGCACCACCAAGCGGGATAATAGTGCTGGCCGTGAAGTGTTTGACGACCACGTCGGCGTCGGTCGTGGTCAGGAAGGTCTGGTAGCGCTGCAGGAAACCGGTGAGGGCCCGGCGGCGGCCACCGTCGAGCTCGCTGAAGACATCGTCAAGCAGCAGCAGGGGGGTCGTGCCACGCACGGTTTCGAGCAATTGCAGTTCGATGATCTTGAGCGCCAGCAGGGCCGTGCGCGTTTCGCCGCGGGAGGCCGATTCGTCGGCCGGTTTGCCATCGAACGACACTAGGAAATCCTCGCGGTGCGGGCCGTAAGCCGTGAAGCCGCGCGCCGCATCCTCGTGCAGGTGACTCTCCAGCTTGGATAACAGATGCGATTCGTACTGCTCCAGCGGAAATTTCGGCTGGTACGTGAGCGTGACGGCGGTACCGGATTGCGATATCTGTCCGTAGATTTCCGCCAGCTTCTCATCCAGCTGGGCACACAGATCGGCCCGGGAACGAGTAATGACCGCGCCGAGTTCGCTGAGACGCAGATTCCATGGGAAGAACTCATGGGTAGTCGGCTGCTTGCTGCGCTTGAGCAGGGCATTGCGCTGGGCCAAAACTCGCCGATAGTTGCGGCGGAAGCTGACGAAGCCCGGGTTGATCTGCTCCAGGATATCGTCCAGATAGTTCCGGCGTACATCCGGTGCGCCGTGCAGCAACTGCAAATGGTTCGGTTCGAAGAGTACCACTGGGAGCGTATGCGGCAGCGTCAGACGGAAATACTTGCGGCCGTCCAGTTCATACGTCTTGCTCTGCTTGGGAGTGGTTGCCAGCTTCACGGTGCGCGTGCTGTCGCCCGGCTCCAGATGCGCATCTAGCCGGAACCAGTCGGCGTCGAACTGCACCAGCTCGCTGTCACCCACGCGGTATGAGCTGCCCCGGGCAAGTACCAGGAGCGCCTCGAGCAGATTCGTCTTACCGCTGCCATTCGGGCCTACGATGATATTCACGCCCGGACCGAACTCGAACGACGTGTCATCATATGAGCGGAAATGCTGCAGCCGCAGGTCGGAAATCATACTACCAGTATAGATGGTGTTGAGTAGGGAAAAGAGCAGCCGGAGACGACGAATCTATTTCGTCGCCCTGCGCGATGAGAAAAACCGTAGGTTTGTCTCATTACCCTAACTCTTCAAGGGCATGATGATATGCAGGTAATCGTCGGTATCGACATCGCTGAGCATCGAGGCTTCGAGCTTACCGTTGAAGCCGAGCCGCACGGTTTTGGCGTCCATCGCCTGCAAGGCATCAAGCAGATAGCGCGAGTTGAGCGTGATAGCGCCGGAGCCTTTGGCATCGACTTTGAGCGTGGCGTTGTTTTCACCCAACTGCGAAGCAACAGCGTGGATCCAGATGCTCTCCGACGGTTCGTCTACGCTCACCACGATACTGCCGGCGCTCTCGCGCGCGAACAGGCTCGACACTTTAGTTATATTCACCAGCTCAGCCCGGGACATGGTGGCGCTGGTAGCAAACTTAGCCGGGATGAGTTTACGGTAGTCAGGATAATTGCCCTCGATCAAGCGAGCGACCAATTCAACGTCGCCGGCCCGGAACTGCACCTGCTGATCATCATGCGTGACACTGATATCACCCTCGAAATCATTGATAATACGAAGCACATCATGCAGCGCGGTAGCCGGTATCAGCAGCTTCACGGCCTCTTTCATCTTCATCAGCCGTTTTTTCCGCTAGCCGGTAACTATCGGTGGCAGCCATGAACAGCACGCCGTCCACGGTGTGGAAATAGACGCCCGTCAGAACCGGCCGGCTCTCATCATTCGAAGCCGCCATCAGCACTTGCTGCAACGCTTTCTTGAGCAGCACGCCGGATACTTTCCAGCTCGTACCGCCTTCGATGGCGGGCATGACCGGGAACTCGTCGGCCGCAACGCCATTGATGACCGATTTGTAGCTGTCCGTATTTATCTTGAGCCGCTGTTCTTCCTGCTCAAGTTCGATGACGCCGCTCGGCAAGCCGTTCACTAGGTCCTGTAGTAGACGAGCGGGCACCGTTAGTGACCCTTCGGTCTGCACCTGCGCGCCAAGCTGGCACGAAATGGCGATATCGAGGTTCGTAGCCGATACGCTCAAGCGGTTACCTTCTATTTTGAGTAGGACATTGCTAAGGATTGGCAATGTGCCGCGACTACTGGCTACCCGGGCAACCAGGCCAAGCGCTTTGTTTAGGTTTTCCTGTGTGACTTTCAGCTTCATTCCACTTATCCTCCCCTTCCTACTAATAGATTTTCTTTGTTTAGCCGAATCATCCTTATTATTAGGGGTGTGGAAAGTGGGGAGAACCGGCTCGCCACGTCTGTTATTTGTGCAAATATCGCTGGGTATAACCGAACACCAAACTTGTGCAGGGCAGGGGGTATAAAGGGGGTATTTTTCCCCTCCGGATCGGCTAGTGTGGGGTGGGTTGTTGATAGTATGGTGGTTACGGGACAGTTAGTCCGCATGCCTAACACAGCTTGTCCACAGCCTTTTCGCAGGACTATGCCAGGTAGTTGCAAGTTACGCATACAGACGGTCCTTTATCTCGGCCAGAGCATTGCGGACGTCGGCATCGAGCCGTGATTCGCGCTCAATCTTTTCCACCGAGTGAATGGCGGTGGTGTGGTCCTTGCGTCCCAGCTCACGGGCGATTTTCGGGAAGCTCAGATGCAGCTCGCTGCGCAGCATGTACATAGCGACCTGGCGCGGCACTACGATATCCTTATCGCGCTTAGGTCCGATGATATCTTCAAAGCTGACCTGGTAGTGCCGGGCGCAGCGCTCGATGATCTGCCGGGCACTCAAGTGTTTGGGCCGGGTCCCGGCCGAACCGAGCAGCCCGGTGACGATGGCTAGGTTGGGTTCAAGCGCCCGCATCTCGCAGAATGCCAGTAGTTGGTTTAGGGCCCCCTCAAGTTCGCGGATGTTGGTCTGGACGTTGGTAGCCAAGTATTCGACGACATCGTTCGGCAGCTGCACGTGGTGAGACTCGGCTTTTATCTGCAGGATGGCGCAGCGGGTTTCGAAATCCGGGTTCTGCATGTCGATGCTCATACCCCACACGAATCGGCTGCGCAGTCGGTCTTCAAGCGTAGGGATTTCGCGCGGCGGCTTGTCACTGCTGATGATGATCTGCTTATTGGCCTGGTGCAGAGCATTGAAAGTGTGGAAGAACTCCTCTTGGATCTTCTCTTTGCCGGCCAGGAACTGGACGTCGTCGACGATGAGTACGTCGGCGCCGCGGTAAAAGTCGGCGAAGTCGGTATTTTTCTTGTAGCGCAGGGCGTCCACGAATTCCTGGACGAATTGTTCACTCGACACGTATACGACTCGTGCCGACGGGTTGGCAGCCAATACTGCCGTCCCGACTGCTTGGATAAGATGGGTCTTGCCGATGCCGGAGCCGCCGTACAGGAACAAGGGGTTGTATTTGGTGCCGGGGTTGGCGGCGACGGCCTGACAAGCAGCGTAGGCGAGTTCGTTGCCGGAGCCGACCACGAAAGTTTCGAACGTGTAGCGTTCATTGATACCCTGGCGGTACGCGTGGGCTAAGCTGTTGGCGGCTTTGAGCGTAGGTTGTGCCGCCGAATCGGCCGAGCGGGCAGGCGCGGGCAGGGAAATGGCTTCGTCGGCATCCGGCCGGCGCACCATACTTTGTATCTTGTACTCTACCACCGGCCCATCGACGCCGTTCTTACGCAGGGTGTCGGTGACGAGGTCATTATATTTGCGCTCCAGCTGCTGTTTTATAAATACATTAGGTACACCGATGGTCAGTTTGTCGGCATCTTGCTTGAGTAGCTGCGTGTTCTTGAACCATGTCAGGTAATTACCCCGAGAGAGGGTGATTTCGATATCCCCCAGCACTGCCTGCCATAGCTTCTCTTGTTCCACGTATCCTTACCCCTCATTCCCTTTGAAAGCTGTGTATGACGTTTTCGCGTTTACGGCACGGTACTCGTAAAGTGTGAGCAGGCTCCCACTTTTCCCCGTTCCTTGTGTATAACTATAACCTACCTGCGGAGAAGTTTTCCACAATAATTTATACAACCATTTTCCAGGACGGATTCGGGCAGGGCAGGGGTGGCTTTATCCACAACCGCAGCCTCTATCTGTTAATCTGTGGATAAGGCTTGGAGAACAGGGGAAAACTTGGTATCATTAGTGTCGATAGAAAGCAGGGAAGTCCGGCCGCCCGTTCCGAGGGCATCCGCGTGATATACTCTGAGTAACGAAGGAACCGAAAGTTTTATAATGCCCAAGCGAACCTACCAACCCAAAAAACGCCACCGCGCTCAAGAGCACGGTTTCATGAAGCGTATGGCCAGTCACGCCGGCCGTGTCGTATTACGGCGCCGCCGCAACAAGGGCCGCGCTCGTCTGACTCACTAAGCCCTAGGGCAGATAATGCACGGTTTGGCGGGCATAAAGCCTGTAAACTATACAGTATGATCAGCCGCAGCAACCGATTCCATGGCCGTAATAGTATCCAACGGCTGTACAAGGCGGGAAAATCCGTCCGTTCGGAGACACTGATGCTGCGCTATGCACCCAATCCGCGCCGCAAGTCGTACCGCCTGGCGATCGTAGTGAGCCGCAAGATCAGTAAATCGGCCGTGGTCCGCAATCGCATCCGGCGGCGGCTATACGAGAATGTTCGTATTTTGTCTAGTAGCTTTGTGGATCCCTACGACCTTATCATCGTAGTGTATGACGAGAAGGTGGCCGCCATGCCGGCAGAGCAGCTGGCCAAAGAAGTCGCGAAACTTATCCAAAAATCCAAACTGGCTGCCGTCAAGGCCGCGCCTCATGGTATAGTGGAAACTTAAGGAATACTATGTTCACACACCTGATAGTCCAACCGATTTTCAACCTGCTCGTGCTGGTATATGCACTCATTCCGGGCCATAATTTCGGCCTCAGCCTGATCATTTTCACGGTCATCATCCGGATGCTGATGTGGCCGCTGGTGCGGCGGCAGCTCCGCCAGACCAAGCTGATGCGAAAATTACAACCAGACCTCAAGCGTATCAAGAAAGAGGCCAAGGGTGATCGCCAGAGAGAGTCAGCCATGATGATGGAGCTCTACAAGGAACGCGGCGTCAATCCGCTCAGCACCATCCCCATCCTGATCGTCCAGCTGATAATCCTGATCGGCCTGTACAGCGGGCTCAGGCGGGTCATCAGCGACCCGCGCAATATCGTCGACTTCGCCTACCCTGCCTTGCAGCACTTAGGCTGGATGCAGCATCTGGCCCATCACCCCAAAGATTTCGATAACACGCTGTTCGGCGTCATCGACCTGACCCGCAGCGCGCTCGGACCGGCCGGCACCTATGTCCCGGCCCTGCTGCTGGTGATCGGCAGCGCCGTCATCCAATTCCTGACCAGCCGCCAGCTGATACCGGTAGACAAGAACGCCCGAAAATTGCGTGATATATTGAAATCCGCCGGTGACGGCACCAAAGCCGAGCAGTCCGAGGTGAATGCCGCGGTCGGCCGCAGCACCCAGTACATCATCCCCTTCATGGTGTTCATATTTACCGTCAACCTGGCGGCTGCGCTGAGCCTGTACTGGTTCACGGGCGGTATCGTGGCCTACATCCAGCAATCGATCGCCCTGCGCGAGGATGAATCGGACATGGAAAAATTGGCTGACGGCGCCCCCGTTAAAGACGTCTCCAAGATAGCCGAGGCCGAGATAGTGCCTCAGCCGATACAGACAAAACCCAAACCGAAGTCCAAGAAACCTTCCAAAAAGAAAGCGGCTAAACGGAGGAGGAAATGATAGCGACTACCCTTTCGAGGACGTTCCGGGGTCCCCAAATTGAGAGGATTCAATTTGGGGTAGAGAGGTGGAGGTGGTAATGGAAGAGTCGATCGTATTCGCGAAGAAGTATCTGGAGGACCTGCTGTCCTTCTTTGGTCTGAACACCGATGTGCACGCTACCAGCGAGGACGATGAAGTCATCGAGCTCAACATTCCCAGTACGCACCTGAATGGTTTCCTGATCGGCCAGCGCGGCGATACGGTGCGGGCCATGCAGTTCTTGGTCAGCAGTGCCCTCAAGAACCAGAATTATGCCGTGACCCGAGTCAATGTCGATGTGGCCGAGTACAAGAAGCAGCGGGCCGACCGCTTGGCCGCGACTGCCGAAGAGTGGGTCAAGCAAGTCCAGGAATCCGGCGAGCCGTACGAAGTCCGGCCCATGAACGCCGCCGACCGCCGGGTGGTACACAAGGTAGCTGCCGATGCCGGTCTGTCCAGCGAATCGGTCGGCGAGGGCCGCGACCGCCACATCGTCCTGAAACCGCCCGAGAAAGCATAGAGAACGTGCCCATTGCACGGAAAAACTAGCCGAGTTTTCTAGTAATACGGTATGATAAATATAGATTACGTAACGATGCATCGAGCGTTATGCGGACCATACAAACATTCATAAAGACGAATCTAGTAAGCCTGGCACTGATTGCCAGCCTGTGCGTGCTCGGGCTGAATGCCAGTCTGCCCCGCACCGCAAACGGCCAGGCTTTCGACCCGGCCACCGACGGTATTGCCACCAACTATGACCCTACTCAGCAATTTGGCGGCCGGTTTGACGAGCAGCGACCAACACTTACGTTCTCTACTTTCCTACCCACAGGGTTCGGTTTCACGAACGGCAGCGATAGGCTGTCATATCAATTCACATTCCCTGGCAACACAGCCAGGGCGGGTTCCGATTCAACCTGCACGGCAGTAACGGGTGGATTGAACTGCACCGCAACACTCAATTTAGTAGACATGGAGCGTTATTACACACCTCTGGTAAAAGGTGTATACACGGTTACTTTTACGGCCCAGCATCCCAGTGGCCATGGTTTCGGAGAGGTCTTCTTCAATAACGGTACCGATTCGGCGCCGGACTACAGCACCACCGGCACATATAGCATCAATCCGCCGCTTCATGGCGACATCTACTCCGAGTTCACCGGCGCTGCCGACACCGTCAGCCTGGTAGACGCCACTAAGACCACACTACCGCTGAAGATACGCGTCAATAAAGAGAACACACCTACTTCTGTCAGCGTGTCGCTTGATGGCAAGGCTGTGCAAACGAATAGCAGCCCGACGACCGTGAGCGATTCGCGGTTCACGCCATCCGGTCAGGCGGCCGAATTCGACGTGACGCTCACCGGTATGGACAAGCTTTCGAATGGCACGCATACCATTACTGCGATCGTGACCGGCAGCGGGTATACATCGAACGTCGCTACGGTGAACGGCAGTACCGGCATTACACTCAATGTTTCCTATGACAACAGTGCTGCCTGTACGACCCAGCTGAAAGGTATCACCAAAATCACCAACCAAGCCATTACTAAGCGCACCGCCGAACTGCAGAACGTAGCGCTCATCGACACCAAACTGCGTGCGTATATCACCAATCAGAACCCCAAGACCAACCCGTATGCGTCGCAACTGACTGCTGTCGATGCCAAGCAGTCCGCCGCCCAGACCGCCATCCTGGCGCTGTCCGACGACAACCAGTTCTCGAGCTGCCAAGATATGGCGAAGCAAGTCGGCACCTTCACCACGCAGCTGGATAGTACCCGCCAAGCGACGATAGATTATCGGGACAGTCTGTTACAACTCATCACGACCATACAAGGACAATCATGAACGAAGATGCAGAGGAAAAAATCATTGAAGAGACACCGAAACCGGCCGCCGAAATCAAAGCCGCTCAGCCGCAAAAGCCGCAGGGCGGATTGCTCAAACGCCTCTTGGTCACCAAACGGCGAGAGACACTTATAGCCGTAACGGGCGTAGTCTTCGTGGTGGCCCTGCTCGTCGTCCTGTTCGCGCACCACAAGCCGGCCCCGCCGCCGCAGGCACCTAAGAAATCCTCGTCACTGCCGACAGCGCAAAGTCTGCAGATCAACCAGCCGAGCGATCTGGATACCACCAAGAAAGTGCTGAACGCGCAGGTCAGCGACGACAAGGCGGCCGAGCAGCAGCTGCAAGCGCAGGCCCGATGAATCCGCCCTACCTACTGCCGAGAACGGTATCATAGATAGCCAGGGTCTGTTCGGCCATGCGGTCCCAGGAGTATTTCGCGGCCTGTTTTTTGCCTTTGTCGATGAGATCTTCGCGCAGCACCGGATCTTCCAGCACCTCGCCGATCTTCGCGGCCATGTCGCTGATGTCCAGCGGGTCGAAGTAGGAAGCGGCCTCGCCATACACTTCGGGCAGGCAGGTGGCGTTGCTGCTGACCACTGGGGCACCGTGCATCATGGCCTCGAGCCCGGGCAGGCCGAAGCCTTCGCTGAGAGACGGGAACACGTAGGCCTTGCAGTGCTCATACAGCCAGCGGAGCTGAGCGTCGCTGATGAAATCGGTAAAGACCACGTTCGGGACATCGTGCTCGTAGACGTAGCGGGCATGGCGCTCGTAGTTGGCGTCTTTCTTCCCTGCCAGTACCAGGTGCAGGTCCGGCCGGGCTTTCTGTAGCACGGTAAAGGCTTCGATGAGCCGCCCCAGATTCTTGTGTGGTGTTGGCCGACCGACATACATGATGAATTGTTTAGATTCTAAACCTTCTACCGGCACCGGCTTTTGGGTGATAAGATCGGCCGCTTCGTATATGACGTGAACCCTATCGGGATTAGTGTGCGTGAATGCGACCACGTCATCCTTGGTGTATTGAGAGATCGCGATAATGGCATCTGACTTACGTGCGGCTTTCTTATTGACCCATTTGTAAATCTGTTGCTTCACAAGATACACCAACGGATCCTTGTCGGGATTGCGGAAACGCGCGGTGGTCAGATCATGCATGGTCGTGACGACACGGCCGCGGTACAGCACCGGCTGTTGCACCATGCCGAAGTGCACCAGGTCGGCCTCAAGCCCGTTCAGCTGGCGTCGGAAACCGATCTGTTCGTTGAATGTGAATTCCTTGAACGGCGTCTGGATGACGACGAAATCCGGCGCGATGCCCGCGAAGAAATCGGTCCGCTCGGCCTTGGTCAGGATGATGACCGAATGATCGGTACCGATCCTGTGCATATGCTCGATGAGCTTGTCGATATATCGTCCGGTAGTGGTTCCTGACTCCCGGGCGTCGATGACGATCTTCATCCCCCTACTGTAGCACAGCGTTGTATTTGATACGGAGGCCGTGGGAATCACGGCTGACGGGTGATACACTGGAAGCACAATTGCGAACGACAGAGAAGAAGGAGAAGATAATGGGTAAAACAGCGCTTATCACGGGAATTACCGGGCAGGACGGCCGTCATTTGTCAGAGTTGCTGCACGATAAGGGCTACGAAGTGTATGGCATCATCCGCGGTCAGCGCAACCCTAAACAGGAGCGGGTTGAACACGAGCAGCCCTACGTCAAGCTGATCGAAGCGGATCTGACCGATCTTTCATCGTTAATCCGTGCGCTGCAGACCAGTGAGCCCGATGAAGTGTATAACCTGGCGGCTATCAGCCATGTCGGTTACTCGTTCAAGGATCCGATCCTGACACACCAAGTGACCGGCGGCGGTGTCCTCAATATGCTGGAAGCTATCCGCTTAAGCGGCGGCGAGAAAACGGTCCGGTTCTATCAGGCTTCGACGTCCGAGATGTTCGGCGGCCTTGATTATAACCGCCCCGGCAAAGGCTATGACGAAGATTCACTCTTTCACCCGCGCAGCCCGTACGGCGTAGCCAAACTCTACGGCCATTGGATCACCAAGAACTACCGCGAGAGTTATGGCATCCACGCCAGCTGCGGCATCCTGTTCAACCACGAGGGAGAGCATCGCGGCATCGAATTCGTGACGCGTAAGATTACGAACGCGGTCGCACGGATACATCTGGGCAAGCAGGACCATATCGAGCTGGGAAACCTGGAGTCTAAGCGTGACTGGGGCTATGCCGGTGATTATGTGGAGGGGATGTGGCGCATGCTGCAGCAGGACGAGCCCGGGGACTACGTGCTGGCTACCGGCGAGACGCATACCATCGGGGAGTTCTTGGAGCTGGCGTTCAAGGAGGTGGGGATTGATGACTGGAAGTCCTACGTGCGGCAGAATCCGGCGTTCATGCGGCCGGCCGAGGTCGACATCTTGCTGGGTAACCCGGCCAAGGCCGAACGAGTGCTGGGCTGGAAGCGCAAGGTTGATTTTCCGGGTCTCGTGCAGCTCATGGTCAAGCATGATCTCGAGCTTGAGTCAGACAACAGATTGGTTTAGCTGGCAGTTAGCGGGCTCGCCAGTCGGCAACCACGTCCTGCATCGTTGTCGCTAGCTTGATTTCCGGCTGCCAGCCGGTGTCTTGACGCAGTTTGTCGTACGAACCGTAGAGCTCGGGGGTGTCGGAAGGCCGCAACCTGGCCGGGTCTGTCTTGATGGTAGGCTTGGCGCCGACTGCATCTAAAATCGCTGCCAGTATGACGTGCCCGCTGAGAGCGACGCCGGAGCAGATATTGTATAGCTCACCGGTTTTGCCCCGCTCCAGCAGCAAGCGGTAGGCGCGGACAATATCGCGCACATCGGTGTAATCCCGCTTGGCATCCAGATTACCGACCAGCACTTCTTTTGCTTCGTTCCGCTCAACGGCAATCACTTGCTGCGCCAGATCCGGTACGATGAAACCGGGGTTCTGCCCGGGGCCGATATGATTGAACGGCCGGGCAACGACGGTTTCGAAGCCGCGTGTCGCATAGTATGCCGCCAACTGTTCCTGGGTAAGCTTACTCACCGCGTATGGCGAATTCGGCCTGACTGCGGAAGCTTCGGTGAGCGGCAGCGGTGCCTGCGGGTCGTAGAGGCTGCCGCTGCTGACGATCAGGAATTTCGGGTGCGCCGCTTGCTTGAGTGCTGCTTCGAACAGGTTGATCTGGATGCCGCTGTTCGTTTCCAGATAGCGCCGGGGCTCGTCGAATGACGGGCCGACAGGTGCTAAGCCGGCCAAGTGGATGACGCCATCGATGTCGCCGAAGTCTATACTTTCGGCAGCCCGTGCGTCCAACAGGTCCAGTAACTTATAGTCACGTATCGCTTCAGATTGACCATCCGTGCCCTGTTGCCCGCCGACTCCTATGACGCTTGTACCCTGCGCAGCGAGTTCTCGGGCGAGGTGCTGCCCCACGAATCCGTTCACTCCGGTCACTAAAACCTTTTGCATGCTTTAAGCCTACTATACCCGGAAGCGCTTTCATAATTGTGGCACTACCGGTTTCAAGGTAAAATATAGGGAACTATGCAGAAGCTACGCCAGCGGTATCGCTATTCCGCAATCCTGTTGCGGGAAATCGTCCGCACCGACTTCAAGTTGCGCTATCAGGGCTCGGCGCTGGGGTACCTTTGGTCGCTGCTCAGGCCGCTGTTCATATTCACCATCTTGTACTTTGTGTTCGTGCGCTTTCTGAAGATCGGTACGCAGGTGCCGCACCCGGCCGTCTACCTGCTGCTGGGCATCGTGCTGTGGAACTATTTCGTGGAGGTGACCAGCGGCAGTGTCGGTGCCATCGTCGGCAAAGGCGATCTGCTGCGCAAGATAAACTTCCCGAAATACGTCATCGTCATAGCCGTTTCGCTCAGTGCGCTCATAAACTTGCTACTCAACTTCGTGGTCATCGGTGTATTCATGGCCTTCAACCACGTCTCTCTGACGGGGCATGCGTTCATCCTGCTGCCGCTACTGGTGGAGATGTTCATCTTCTCCATCGGCGTGGCCTTTTTCCTGAGCGCGCTCTTCGTGCGCTTCCGCGACATTTCGTACATCTGGGATGTCATCATCCAGGCGGGGTTCTACGCCACGCCCATCTTCTACCTGCTTGACCGGTTGCCGCACCGTTTCGCCAAGTTCGTCATCCTAAGCCCGATGGCTCAGATCATCCAGGATGCGCGCCACTCGCTGATCACGAACCAGAGCGCCACGATATACCAAGTGTATAGCGGTGATAAGTTCATCTGGCTGATACCCATCGGTATCACGCTGCTGATAGCCGGCGCAGCAGCAGCGTACTTCCGCAGCCAATCGCGCAGTTTCGCGGAGGAGATCTAGGGCATGGACGAAGTCGTAATCAAGGTCGACCACATCAGTAAGAACTTCGTGCTGCCGCACGAGAAAGTCACGAGCGTCAAAGGCGCGTTTACGAGCGCTTTGCGCCACCGCAACAAGTCCCGCGATGTGCAGCACGCACTGAAGAACATCAACTTCGAGATCAAGAAGGGTGAGTTCTTCGGTATCGTCGGGCGGAACGGCTCGGGTAAGAGTACCATGCTCAAGATACTGGCCGGCATCTACCGGCCGACTAAGGGTGCTATCCATACTACCGGCAAGCTAGTGCCGTTCATCGAGCTGGGTGTCGGTTTCAACCCGGAGCTGACGGGCCGGGAGAACGTATTCCTGAACGGTGCCCTGCTGGGCTTTTCGCGCAAAGAGATCTCTGCCATGTATGACGAGATCGTGGCGTTCGCCGAGCTGGAGCGGTTCATGGACAAGAAACTCAAGAATTACTCCTCGGGTATGCAGGTGCGCCTGGCGTTCTCGATGGCGACACGCGCGGAGGCCGACATACTGCTGGTCGATGAAGTCCTGGCCGTGGGCGATGCTGACTTCCAGAAAAAGTGCTTCCGGTACTTCAAGGACCTGAAGCGGCAGCAGAAAACGGTCGTGTTCGTCAGCCACGATATGAATGCGGTGAAAGAGTATTGCGACCGGGCCGTACTGATAGAAAAGAGCGAGATAGTGTTTGAAGGGGATTCGTTCGACGTCGCGAACGCCTACACCCGCATGTTCCTGGACCGCAAGCACAAGAGCGGGCCGGAAGGGGCAACTGAGCGATGGGGCAGCGGCGAGGTACGGTATGGGACGATCAAGGTGCGGCCGGAAAAAGTGGGGAAGAATGATGAGGTGATTACCCTCTCGACCGAAGCGGTAGTCCAGAAAGACATACCGAACGCAGTGCTCGGTTTCAAGGTGCGGGCAGAGGATAACACGGCGCTCATAGGTTCGAATACCAGGCTGCGGGGGCACGAGCTCAAAGACCTGCATGCCGGTGACCACATCACCCTCACCTGGACCTTTCCGAATATCTTTAACACCGGCGTATATCGTATTGATCTGGCGATCCAAAGCGATGACTACGAAGTCATGTACGACTCATGGGAGGAAGCGATGAACTTCGTGGTAGACAGGCAGGAGGATAGCTCATATCCCGTGCAGCCCCGCATGAATCTCTCGGTCAAGGTGGGTCGGTAGTTGTCTGCGCCGGCAATGAAGCAGAAAATATATATCGACGCACTGGCCCTGGTGCCCGAGAGGAAGAGCGGTATCGGCTACTCGCTAGAACAAACATTACTGCAACTGCGGGAGATACCGGCCATACGGAAGGGCTACGCCATACAGCTCGTAGTGCCGCTAGGCAAGGCCAGGTACATACGAAAGTACGTATCCTCAGGCGTGAGTGTCAGAACGATTTTTCTGCCCGCTCGCGGCATGGAACTGTTGCTCCGGCTCGGTCTCTTCCCCCCCGTTGACTGGCTGCTCGGCCGCGGCATATACGTGTTCCCTAACTACCGCAACTGGCCACTGTGGGCATCCCAATCACTTACGTATATCTATGATCTGGGCTACTTGCTCTATCCCGAAACGGTGCAGCAGAAGAACCTACGGTACCTGCGCCGCTATGCGAAGCGTTGGATCGGAAGGGCGAATAGGATAATCACCATCACCAACCAGGTTCGGGAAGAGATCGAGAAGAACCTTGACCTGCACTACGGAAGCATAGACGTAGTGTACTGCGGTGTCGATGCGAAGGTATTTTATCGCCGGCCCGCTCGCGAGGTAGATGCAGTGTTGCAGAAATACGCAGTGCCGTTTAAGGACTACGTGCTGTTCGTGGGTAATATCGAGCCACGCAAAAATATCACCGGCCTACTGGACGCATATGACCGACTGCCAAAGCATATACGCGAGCAGTGCGGCATCGTAGTCGTCGGTGGCGATGGCTGGTCCAATGAGGATGTGCTTGAGCGAATGCGGCAGGCTGAGGCTGCTGGCCAGAAAATCTACCGTGTTCCGCAGTACGTGACTACCGAAGACCTGCCGGCGTTATATAGCGGCGCGAAGGCACTAGTGCATCCTGCGATGTACGAGGGCTTCGGCATTACGCCGCTTGAAGCCATGGCCTGCGAAACGCCCGTGATCGTGTCCGATATCCCGGCTATTCGTGAGGTAGTACAGGGAGATGCGATCTACATCGATCCTAAGGATCCGCAGTCACTTGCGGATGCCATCACTAAGCTATACACGGCAGACGCAGGGCTCGTGAATGCGAGAAGCGTACAGCATCGGGTGCGAGAGCTTTCGTGGAAGCGTTCAGCAGAAGAGCTGGCTGCTGTTATCGAGGCAGCCTCGGACGAACAGGCAAAGGGCGGTTTCCACATAAAACGGGCCAAGCGAGCGTACGTCAGGCTGGACAGACTGATACGCAGCATGCTCGGTCAGAAGAAACGCCCTCCGTATAAACCGCAGACATCCCCGACTGATAAGCAGGCATTCCGCCGGATGGTGTATGAGGATTTCCTGCAGGAGCAGCCGTCGCACCTGCAGGCCGTCCTCTTAGGGGCCTATCGATCGGCCAAGACCGGGGTGTCGCGGGCTATCGGAAGGAGGCAATAGTGGGAAAGACGCTTATCATCGATGGGCAGCTTCTCCAGACAAGCGCCTGGCACAGAGGCATGGGCAAATATACCCTGCAGGTCATGCATCAGTTAAGCGAGGCCGCCCCCGATGATTTGGCGATGGCCGTAGTATTTAATACGAATCTCGAGCGGGATACGTTGCGTCTCGAGACCGTGAGATATCTATGCCCTCGGATTAAGCAGCTACAGTACGACCTTCCGGTCCCTGCCACGGAGCGCCGTGCAGACGTGTATCGTACGGCGCTTGAAACGCATATCAACCGGGACTTTCCGGATGGCGAGAGACAATATCTTATAACCTCTCTGTTTTTCTTTGATTTCTTCGCCGAGTTCCCGGCGGATTGCCGCCGGCTTATACTTTTCTATGACTTGACCCCATTCCTCTTCTGGCGCGACCTCGGGGGGTATTTCCCTCCCGATCTCTACATGGGCAGGTTCCAGCGGATTCTCGAAGCCGATCACCTGTTCGCCATATCGGAGACGACGCGCCGCGATCTGCTCTCTTCGTTCGGGCTGCCTGTGCATACCGTGACGAATATCAACGGCGGGTTCACCAGGACGGCAGAGACTACCCGGAAGCCCCGTGGGCTAGACATACCGGCCCGGTATATACTTTTCCCGACCGGCGATCTGCCGCACAAGAATAACGAGGTGGCCGTCAAAGGGTACGCCAAGTACCAGGCCACGCATCCCGGCCGAGTTCCGCTGCTTATCACCTCGAACTTCAGCGAAGCGACGAAACAACGCCTGAGTCTCATGGCGGACAACATCGTATTTACCGGCAACATTTCCGATGAGGAACTGGAATGGCTGTATGAGCATGCGGCGGCCGTCCTGTTCGCGTCCAAGTATGAGGGGCTGGGCATGCCCGTATTGGATGCGGTCGCCAGCAAGGAGCCGGTCATCACCTCTTCCATCTCTGTTTTTGAAGAGATGTCAAAGCAAGCATTTTATTATTTTGACGAATCGGATCCGCAGAGCCTTGCCGACGCGTTGGACCGGGCGCTGGAGCATACGGGCTTTCCCCGTAAGCTGGAAAGCTATCCCGACATCATGCAGAAATATACCTGGCAGAATACCTGTGATGCTATCCTGGATGTCCTGATGCGGTCCGACAAGCCCGATGCCGACCAGCCGGTTGACGCTTTCCGGCCGAGGATTGCTGTCGCCTGCCTGCATCCCGGCATCGCCGGGCAGATCGGCAGGTTGGCAGAGCGATTGCACTATACGCTGGACCAGGATTTTACCGTCGACTATTATTTCGATACCAACGGCTATCACTATAGAGAGATGGAGCGTCCATCATTCCTGGATTTTTTCAGTAATAAGCCGCATGACATATCCGACCTCGATCTGGGTACGTATAAAAAATATGAGGCCGTTGTGTATCTGGTGGATAATGCCGCGATCCCGTCCCGCCTGGCGCAGCGGGCCAGCGTCCTGCCCGGTATCGCGATCACCCATCCCGGCCGTGCCGAAGCCTCGAGGGATGTGTTCAAGGAGATTGTCATGGAAAACCAGAAGGTGGTCGAAGCCTCAAGCTCCCCCGCAGGCGTATCGTACGCGGCTATAGCGGGAGATATAAAAGAATACGTCCTGGCTCAACGCGATCATCCCGACCACGCCGTCCGCATAATACGACAGGGCGGTCCATATAGGGATATAATACAGAAGTTACTGAAAGTGGTCGGGCGGCAATGAACAAAAAGAAAATCCTCGTACTCTCCACCTATCCTATAAAGAACCCCCAGCACGGGGGGCAGAAGCGCACGTACGCCATAGTTGATGCATATAGGCAGCACTTTGCTCAAGTCCGTCATAGCGCTGTCTTCTTCAGGCCGTTTTATGCTGAGCATGAGGCTGATGATATCCCCCTTGGTCGTGACAGCGAGCACAAAGTGATGAGCTCCCCTCTTACGGGCGACGTGGTATGCGGCGAGGCCATCTTCGAGGACGGCGTCGTGAAAAGGAAGATGACCTCCCTGCTGCGGTCGTTCGCGCCCGACATCATCCATATCGAACAGCCGTTTCCCTACTTGGGTTTGAAGCCATTGCTTAAGGAACTGCAACTGTCGCCGCGGCTGGTCTTCGGCTCTCAGAATATCGAGGCGCCGATGAAACGGGAGATTCTGGAAGGCGCGCATGTCGAGGAAGCGCAGATCCGGCAGGCTGAAAAGCTCATCACCGACCTGGAAGCCGAACTATCGCGTGCCAGCGATCTGGTAGTCGCCTGTACGCCGAGTGACCTTGAAGCGCACAAACGCATGGGTGCCAAGCATGTAGTGCTCGCACCGAACGGCGTTTCCCGTCCCCATATCGATCCTCAGGCGGTACGCTATTGGCAGGACAAGTTCCAGGACATGGGCGTGAATAGGAAAATCCTTTTCGTAGGCAGCGCGCACCCGCCGAACTGGACCGGATTCTTGCAAATGGTCGGTAAGGGTCTCGGCTTCTTGCCTTACGATGCGCGTATCATCGCCGCGGGCAGCATCAGTGATTATTTCGAACGCGAAGTGAACGCGGACGCACCGGACATCGATGATGCGACGTTTTGGCTGCGCGCCTTTGCGACCGGACGTCTCAGCGAAGACCGGTTGGCGGCACTTATTACGCTGGGAGACGTCATCCTGCTGCCGATAACCGAAGGAGGCGGTTCGAACCTGAAGACCGCTGAAGCGATCCTGGCCGACAAGAAAGTGGTCGCCACATCTCATGCCCTACGTTCATTCGAGTGGTTCAAGGACTTTCCGAACGTATGGGTTGCCGACACCAAGCCGACTTTCATACGTTCCATACAAGCAGCGCTCGATGCATCACATGCCGCGCGTAGCGCACAGCAGGCCAAGCTTGCGCATCAGGTCGAATGGCAGCAGTGCCTCAAAGCAATGGTTGATCGAGTGGGGGCATTATGAAGCGGATACTGATAGACCTGACCGATTTGGAGCTATGGGCGGGCCAGCACGGCGGCACGCAGCGAGTCGTATACGGTATCGCCAAGAACTTTTATCTGCAGCGTGATGAGCTTGGCTACGAGGTATGCTTCGTAGCGTTTTCCGCTCGGGACAAGCTGTTTTATGAAACTGACTTCGCCCCGATATACGAACGGGTGGAGGCGCTGAAGCAGGCGGCAAGCCAGCCGGCATCTTCCGGCGGGGTTTCGCTGAAGACCCGGCTGAAGTATAGATTGCGCCCATACGTGCCGGAGTCCGTTCGGCGCAATCCGAAGGCCAGGAAGTTGGCCGTGACATCCGCACGGTATGGTGTGCGCGTGCTGAAGGCGGCCCGGGCAAAACAGCAGCAATATCGCACGCATCACGTAGAAGGAAAGAGGCTACAGTTGATACGATTTCAGCCCACCGATACGGTCCTGATGCTTGGCAAACCGTGGGACAACCCGGATATCCAGCGCCGGCTGACCGAGCAGAGGGGCCGGCACGGTTTCCGGCTGGTGCAGCTGGTCTACGACATGATCATCCCGCTGAATCCCCAACTGCACCATCCGTCGCTCTTTAAGCCGTACACGCAGCACATGTTCGAGGCGATCAGCGCCTCCGACCTGTTGCTGCCTATTTCCAAATCGACTGAGCGTGACGTGAAAACGTTCTGCAAGCGACTGGCGCTGCCGGTCCCGCCCATGAAAGTCATCCGTCTGGGTGATGAGGTGATTGACACGGCGATAGAAGGTCTGGCGAAACCGGATCCGCGCATAGCCGGGGAGTTCATAGCCTGTGTCGGTACCATCGAGATCCGCAAGAATCACATGCTGCTCTACTATGCGTACAAGCGCGCGGCCGAGCTTGGTATCGAGCTGCCGCAGCTGGTAATAGTCGGCAGCCGGGGCTGGTTGTCGGGTGACTTCCAGTACCTTGCGGAACATGATCCGCACCTGAAAGGTAAGATCATAATCCTGGACAACATCAATGATGCGGCACTCGGCTGGGTCTACGGCAACTGCCTGTTCACGGTCTACCCGAGTATGTACGAGGGCTGGGGATTGCCGGTCGCCGAGTCGCTCGCTCGCCACAAGCTATGTATTGCCTCCGACGCCTCCTCGATACCGGAAATCGCGGGCGACCTGATTGATTATTTCTCGCCCTATGATCCCGCCGATTGTCTGCAAGTGCTGCAAAGATACCTGGACAAACCGACCCTCGAAAAGAAGGAGCTGCAGATAGCTGCCACATACGTACCTCATTCCTGGCAGGATACGTACCGACAGGTATTGATGGCATTGTAGAATAGCTCTGCAAGGGCAACAAATCGCGAAGTCTTTTCAGCTCATCGAGGATGAGGTAGCTCGCTTGAAGGACATCTTAGCCGTGCCATATTTTCGCCCTGCTATCCCGACCAGGCTCCTTAAAGTGGTTTCGTGAGAGAAGGCTTGACTTCAAGCGTAACAACCGTCGTGCTTTCCGAGACCGGCAAATAGAACGGCTCGTAGGGCTCGGCAACGCGGATGGAGGAATTGCGGTGACCGTTTATCACAAAATAGTTTGAATTATTCATATCAAGCTCAATGCGGCCGGGTTTCGTGCGGCGCAGGACGATTTTGTCGGGCGACCAATATGTTACTACTGCGTTGCCGGACTGTACGAATTTGCAACCATCTGCCGTTGAGCAACGCGGCGACGGCTCGGCACCCAGATTGACCAATGAGTCATTTGCATACAATACACCTGTATTAAATGTAGTAGCTTCGTACTCGCGGTAAAATTGTGGCATGTGGCCATCATCTGGAATTACCTGCCCCCGTGGCAGGTTGCGCGTTTCACCAAAATACCCCGTCTGTTCGAACGTGTATGCGGTGATTGGCTTGGGTGCTACTACGATCTGGTGGGCAAACAAGATATTCTGATAGCCGAAGTTCAGCAAAAAGGTCTCCGCTACCCCCATGACTAGCAGGGCTCTGATAGTGAAACGATAAAAGGAACGTTGCGGGGCTGTCTTCATAACAAGGCCTATGAAGATCAGTAGCATCAGGTCAACGCCCAGGAACCAGCGCGAAGAAACACGCATCTGACCAAATACGGGCGTGTGCTTTAGGAGATTGTACGGTGCGTATCGACTGAATGCGCCGCATCCCAGCAAGAATACGAATAATCCGATGAGCAAAACTATATTTGGCAGTGCAAACTTCTTCACGTACAGACGCCAGCTATGATGGGACTGAAAGATTATAAACAGCAGACTCAAGAAGGCTGCAAGCGTTGCGCAGATGCCGATGGTGGCAGTCATCTCTCCCCATCCGAACGGTACGTTTGTAGGAAGGGTGATTTCAGGTAGTGGATGTTGCCTTGGGTAAGGAAGCAGTATAGCAACGGCTGATTTTAGTACGGACGGCGCCGGGTCGGCTATCTCGCGAGAAAAGTCATGCACGTTCTGAATGGTAAATAATAGGCGATGACCTGCCAATAGCAAAAACACGCCGGCGCCGGCCGCTATGCCAAGCAGGAACTGCCTGCGGCTTCTTCTCATGCGGATTAAACGCACCAGAAGAGTAATGATGCAGACTAAACCGATCTGGAAAAAGGCGTTGTGTATCTGGGAGAGGCCCATGATGGCGAATGCCAGACCGAAATATATACCCTTGCGAACACTATCGAGCGTAAGGGCAAGATAGAGAAAGAATGGTGCCATCATGTACCAGACAAACGTGTAATGCGAGGGAATATGGAATACAAAGAAAGATGAAAATATCCAAAGCAAGCCCAGTAGCGTTGCTACCCAGGCCTCAATCTTAAAATATTTTCGCAGGAGCACGTACATAGAGCCGTAGCCCAGGAATGTATATATGATTAGGGAGTACTTAAGGCCCCTAACGACCCCGAATATACAAACAAATACGGTTTGTATAGAAAATACCCCAAGCTGCGGGTTGGCGTATAATGGCGTTCCGCCGGCTTCCCACGGATTCCACCAAGGAAACTGATGGTAATTGAGCAGGCTCACCTTGATAGCTTCGTAGCCCTGCGTGAATATGCCGAAATCTCCCCATTCGATCTTTGTCCCGGATGTTATATAGGGGATGCACCAGAGAGCTAGCAACAAAAAGGCCCCTATGTGATAGGGACGGGCTCGTAAAAAGTTCCGTATATAATACAGCCGACTTCGAAGCCCCTGTGTCTTATCTTGTTGCAATGGTCGGGATGCCATACGCTGATTAGAGGTTATGCTGTTTGGCCGTGTAGTACAGCCGTTCAACGGATGAATAAATGTGCTTTGCCAGCGCTTCTCTGCTAACGCCGCGTTTCAGTTCGGTGATGACGTGTGTATAGCCCAGACCATCGGGTTTGCGTCCCAAGGCATCTTTAAAAAGTCTTTTTGCAAAAAACTCATCATCTTTGCCCATGCTCTTTTTTAGCGTGTCCTTCCAGTCGGATACCTTGTGGCAATCGACATGAAAGAGCCATGTATCACGCAGCTTAAAACTATCTATAGCAAAGCCGGCGGCCAACAGGTTTACTTTTAACAGTTGTTCGGTAAAGCCGGTATGGTGGAAATCGCCTGGGTGAGCCTGGTTGCCATACAGGCATATCTGCCAACCGTATTGGCTTTCGAATTTCGGATGCTTTTTAAGTTGTTCCGCGACAGCCAGGATGCTGGTAGTCTGTACATACAATGAGCCGTCGGGCTTTAAGTAATTTGACCAATCGAGTAAAACGCTAAGTGTTTGATCACGCGGTATATGCTCCAGAACATCCCTGGCGTAAATCTCAACATACTGGTCGCGCGGGATTACGGAGTAGTCATCGTTCACGATGAGGAGGTCGGGGTTTACCGCTTTATCTACGTCAACATTCAAATAGCCTTCTTTATAGTCCCAGCCCGAACCGAAGTTTATCTTATCGAAAGATTTTAGAAATGAGTCTTTTCTGTCTTTCATTAAAAGGTGGTGATGCTTCATGTGTTATACATAAACCTTTCCGGGGGCAACGCTTTTCTAGTACCGTGATAGGCGCATCATAAAATATGCCACCACCATGTAGTGTATGCATGCCTCCATACATAGCACTTACCGGGAATTATACACGAAGCCGGCTACCGGCATAATCCACTGTGGCATAATAGCCGAGTATGTCGACACCGCTATATTTACGTTTACCAAATGTAGGTTTGCCGCTTGCTAGCCAGTATAATCAGGGCTTATGGAAGTAGCCCATCTCACCACCAGGAGAAAGCGATACCTGTCGCATGCCGCCGTTATAGCGGTCATGATGCTTATAGGTGCTCTGTCGGCGCACCATCAGGGGCAAGACTTAAGCTGGGACTTACTTAATTACCATTTCTATAACCCTTGGGCATTTGTGCATGGGCGTATGGGGTTCGACTATGCACCCGCAGGTGGAGGTACCTATGCAAACCCTATGTTAGATGTACTTGATTACTTTTTCCGTGCGAACTTCAGGCCGATAATTGCCGGGCTATGTATTGGGGCGGTACAGGGCTTAAACGGATACGTGGTATTTGCAATCGCCCATTTGTCATTACGCAAATATTTGCCCGATCAACGTCTTAGATTCGCAGTGTCTTTGGGTCTTGGGGTAGCATCATTGTTTGGCGCGACGGCCTATGGAGAAATGGGTGCCAGCCAAGGCGATACTATAATTAGTCTGTTTGTGCTTGGGTCGCTTTTGTTGCTTCTATATGCCGCCAACTCTGACAATCGGAATAATGCACGTATCCAACGGTTGGCGGCATATGCACTAATTGGTATGGCGGTGGGGCTAAAGTTGACGGCTTTAGTATTTGCTATACCCCTTATCATCGCAGGGGCTTTTATAGGGGACGGCATTCGTGAGAAACTTCGATTCGGCTTGCAGCACGTAGGGGCCTTCATCCTAGGCATACTGGTCATTGCAGGGTTTTGGTATGCCAAGATGTGGGCCTTATTTCACAATCCGGTCTTTCCGTACTACAATGCGATATTTCGTTCGCCATACTTGCCACCAGTAAACCTTTCGGATACCAGATGGTTTCCGCACACGTTGCACGACAAGATATTATGGCCGTTCATTATTGCGCGCTTGCAAAATGTGGCTGCAGAACCGCTTTTTCGGGATCCGCGGCTGGCAATCATGCTCACGACGGTGGCCATTGCCGTGGTTGTCTATATCATCAGGCGGTTCATACAGGGCAAGTCTCTCAGGATTGAGCTAACAGATGCGATACTATTGGTGTTCGTCGTCCTTTCATACGTTATATGGCAGATCCAGTTTTCATACTATCGCTATGCTTCGCCGCTAGAAATTTTGAGTTTTACGGTAGTCGCGGTTGCGGCATATAAGTTCATGAAGTCCAAAATAGTAGTGACCGTAGGTCTGGCTGCTCTGTGCATAGCGGCAACCATGTACACCGTGCCCCTGAACTTCGGAAGGATACCATGGCAAACGGAAAACTTCGGTCCGAATTTATCCAAACAGCTAAGCGTCGTCAATAATGGCATAGTTCTGCTGCCGGTGCGGGATCCAATGGGTTTCCTGGTGCCATATTTGCCAAAGAATACCCGAGCAATCAGCGTCTTAGGATACGCTACGGCCAACAGCCTGCAGCGCCAGCCAATCGCTTCTGCGATACAAGATGCACAGAAACACGGGAAGCAATTTTATGCACTCATATCAAATCAGAGCTTGAATACTGACCCCACGGCATTTACGGACGTTGGCTATAAGGTCACGAAGTGCCAGGTACTGGATACGTGGATTACGCAATATGCGTCTGCCGGGCGCACGTGGTATAGCGTCTGCGCCTTAGAAAAGATCCAGGCGTAGGGCTCCTACATACGCTTGCCGATATCGTAGTTGTACAGGAAGATCTGACGATTACCCTCCAGCTTAATCACCCTTTTGCGGTGTACCAAATTGTGAAATGATTTGCGGGATGCTGCATGTGTCTGAGGCTGATATGTTTGGGTCGATCAGATAGAAACTCTGACTAGCATACGCAGAATATATAGTATTGTTGGCTAGCCATGGGAAAGCATGCGTTTGTCCTCCGGCACATATCGTAGATAGGAAATTTATATCCCCGCCAGATAAATATGTATTGATGTTACTCTGCCAGTAATTCGCGTACCCTTTGCGTACATGCGCGCGTTGAACGGCTTTTACAATATCCAAATTAACATCATTACCAACGTTATTACCGAAGTTACCTACCTGCATGTATCCATGCATGCCATGCGCTGTTGCCGCTAGGTTACCCACCGTAGCAACGACCAGTATGGATGCAATCAGTTTCCTCTTCAGAGTCTTTGCTCTGGCTAAGTAGAAAGAGATAATGATACCACTGCAAAAAACCAGAATGAAAAAGTATCTATAAGTAGATATGTCTGCCAAGGTGCTCGACGCATATGCAAGAATGACCATGAGCATAAGTAATGCAAAAAAAGTCGGCGTAGTGTTTTCTTTGTCAACGGATATTTTTTTGTGCGCGGACCGTATGAGGCCGACGATCCTATACGTAATGACCGTGAGCAGGATAGCGTTGCATAGCGCTACGAAAAGTCTCAGATTGTGCCCCAAGGTCAGGCCAGAAAAAATCTGCGCCGAAGAGGTAAGATAATGCCATGCAGGGATTGCATGATGTTATGAGGGAGCGTGTCAAAATCAACGAATTGAGCCGGGTAACTACCCGATACCAGTATCCCTGCATGTTGCGTTAAGCGGGCGGCTAACTTTGCGAATGCCATGGCCAACAGTACACCTCCGGCCAGCCACAACAAGCTTGATGCGGATAGTTTCTTGAATGCCACCAGCAGTATCGTGAATAGAATTATGGGCGCCACGGTAAAATAAAGCCAATAAGGGTCACTGTACACAAGCACCCCCGCCAAGATTATCGATAACAAAGTCAGTAGCTTTGAATACCATGTTCTCAGTGGCTTTATGTCGCCAAAATATACCATCGCAAGGAGCATGAAAGCTAGAAATGAAAAACCCGTTTCGAGGCTGCGCCACATGGGCGAAAGGTCAAGTTGAGCAAACGAAAAGCCAAAAGTCGAGATCCAGGCGACTGGCAGCAGCGTGTAATAATTGCGTTGGATGCCCGCTTTTCCTAGAAAGTAAACAAAAGCTATGTAATACAGCAGAAAAACCTACTATGCTGAATAGAACCGATTCGATAACAAGGCTTTCTAAGTCCGGCTTTAGGATATGGCCTAGCACCATAAAGATGGGCAATTTATCTATAAATATATCGGATAGCCCGAGAGTAACAGTGCTACCGGAGAATGGCCGCCAGTGCAACAATAGGGCTTGCCATGATACATCATCGCTATTAAATGAACGAAATTGGGCCACCTTGATCAATGTATATGTTAAGGATAGTACGGAGAATATACCTACGACGATAACCGGCTTACTTAGTAGCTTACCAACTCTTGCAACCTTAAGCATTTGCTCCATTATAGCAGGGGTTCATTGGTAGGGGTTACACGGTTTCGTAAGCTATGCCCGATGAATTGAAGGGCTGTTGAGGAGGTTGTAAAATAGCAGCTGCTAGCAGAACGTGTGCTCATGCGTGTTATCATGGAGAGAGTTTAAGAAGGACATTTCATTGAAGAATAAAGACTTCGTATACACGGGGCAGAATAACCTAGAGGCTGTTCAGGAAGCTGTGAATTACAATGATTTTCAGCGTGATTTTCTGTTGGGGCAAATTGGTGAAATCGGTAAGAAAACCGTTAAGGTCTTAGACTTCGGCGCGGGTATAGGCACCTATGCCGACATGATAAAGAGCAAAAACGTTCACATAGATTGCCTTGAGCCGGACGCCAAACAAGCGAAGATCCTGAAACAGAAAGGCTACACGAACTATACGTCGATAGGCCAAGTAAAGCAGAAATATGATGTCATTTATGCACTAAACGTTTTTGAACATATAGAAAAAGACAGCGAAGTGTTGGCAGAACTTAAGCCGCTACTGACTAAGGGCGGGCGCATCGTGATATATGTCCCGGCATTCAAGATGCTGTGGTCAAGGATGGATGATCTGGTTTGAGCATCAGAGACGTTACACGATCGGCATGGCAAAGGCTTTAGCGCGAAAAGCAGACTTACACCTGAAAAGCGTAACTACCACGAGCCTATCGGGTTCCTTGCGGCTCTGACGTATAGGATCATCGGCGGCAATGGTGCGCTTAACCCGAAAACGGTTAAGATGTATGATAAGTTTTTGTATCCTGCCAGTCGAGCGATGGAGCCGATTACGAGGAAGCTTTTTGGCAAGAACGTACTTATAATTTTGTCTAACGAATAGTCCATGAAGACTGTCGTAATTGTCCCATGCTATAACGAAGAAAAATCCGTAGAACAAGTCGTAAAAGATTTTCGTAAAGCTTTGCCCGGTGCCGAAATCCACGTTTTCGACAACAATTCAAAGGATAAGACGTCTGAACTAGCCAAAAAAGCTGGCGCAACGGTGCATAGCGTAAAATTGGCCGGCAAGGGCAACGTAGTGCGCCGGATGTTTGCAGACGTGGATGCCGATGTCTACGTGATGGTCGACGGCGATGCGACCTATGATGCCGCAGCGCGCCGAAACTCATAGAAAAACTCATCGATGAAAACTTAGATATGGTGGTAGGCTGCCGTGTTGAGGACGATACGGATAACGATAATTATCGCCCGGGCCATCGTTTGGGCAATAAGCTCCTGACCGGTTCCGTACAAACGATGTTCGGCGGTAATTTTACGGATATGCTGTCCGGTTATCGGGCTTTTTCGCGCCGTTTCGCCAAGTCGTTTCCCGGCTGTCAGTAAGGGCTTCGAGACCGAGACCGAATTAACCGTCTTTGCGCTAAAATTAAAACTGCCATACGGCGAAGTCGCAACCCCGTATCGTGAGCGTCCGGAAGGCAGCGAGAGCAAGCTATCTACTTACAAAGACGGTGTCCGTATTTTGAGGATGATCATTGGCTTGTACTCCAGCGAACGCCCGGCGCGTTTTTGGGGCTTGATCGGCGGCTTATTGATTCTGATTGCTGCCGTGTTGGTCGTGCCGGTGATCGTAGAATATGCCACTACCAGCGAAGTTTTACGCTTCCCGACCTTAATTGTCGCCAGTGTTTTGGCGCTTGGTGGATTTCTATCTTTTATAATCGGGATTGTTCTGCGGACAGTAACTAAAGGACGAGATGAAGCGAAGCACTTGGCATATCTATCTATACCAGCGGTTAACCACTCACAAAACTAAGCTCAAGTTCATGGCCGTGGGCGTACTGGGCTTTCTGTGCAATTATCTGGTTTTGAAGATCTGCGTAACTATCGGTCTGAACAGTTTGGTGTCTGAGATCATAGCCGCCGCCATGGCGCTTCAGGTGACGTTCATCGCGCACGATAAATGGACCTACAGACGGGAAGAAGCGTACAAGAGCCGCTGATAAAGAGGTACCAGATCTATATCGTCAGTAATTCATTCGGCTCTCTATTGGTGGTGGTATTTTTCGCGCTCTTCTCTTTGTGGCTGAATCATTTCCCGGCCTTGGCCCTGGCGGCACTCACTGGCCTGGCATGGAACTACGCGGCGAACCAGATATTCATCTGGAAGCATAACTAAGGACAGTCTTTCCGGTATTAAAAGCTGCCTGCGGTGCCGCTATACCACGTGAACCATCCATCGCTATTTCTATATACCACCAGATTCCCATCACTCTGCATTTTCAGAACCGAGGGACCCTGGGTATACGTATAGGTATTCCACAGAGCCTTGCCATTTTTATCGTACACCACCAGATTCCCATCACTCTGCAGGGTTGCGTATGCTCCGGGATTGTTCCAGGTCTGAGAGCTCCAAAGAGCGGTATATCGGTTCGCAGAATATACCACCAGATTCCCATCTTCTTGCATTACCAGGGTGTAGCGATAATCCGGTGAACGTATATAATCGCCGGCGTACAGTGTTGTGCCTGATGCGATTTGTGTACCTATGTAGTTGTTGACTTGGTAGTTGTTGAATTGCGTCCATGATGCCCACGTGTATGCATTGTCAGAGTTCCTGTACACCACCAGATTCCCATCACTCTGCATTTTCAGAACCGAGGGACCCTGGGTATAGGTATAGGTATTCCACAGCGCATTGCCGTTCTTGTCGTATACCACTAGGTTTCCGTCGTTCTGCAGGGTGGCGTAACTACCCGGATACCCCGCTGTCCCGGAATTCCAGATTGCTGCCGTGTCTGCACTGTACGTCACCAGATTCCCATCACTCTGCATTACCAGGGTGTAGCGTCCGTCGGGCGATTGTATATAATCGCCGGCGTGCAGTGTTGTGCCTGAGGAGATCTGACCGCCGACATTGGTAGCAGCGTATGCATTAACTTTGTTATTGGTGCTGTATTTTTTGGACCGCTCCCGCATAAATATGCAGATTCCCATCGTCTCCTAGCGTGAGACTGTCAGCGCTTACGCCCCATGTACCGGACCACCATAACGCCGCATTATGGGCTGTATACACCACCAGGTTCCCATCATTCTGGAATATCGCATAAGCTCCATAGTTATTGTATGTGCCGGAATTCCATACGGCTCTATTGCCGGCATAGGTTACTAGATTACCGTCGTATTGTAGTGTCGTTACAAACTTCCCGTCTGGCGAAACGATATAATCACCGGCATGCATAGTCGTGTTGACCGGCAGCTGATTAGTACCTAGGCTGTTTTCTGAGTATTTCACCGGAGGAGTATGTAGAACCGAACCATGAGGTGAACGCGGTATAAAAATTATAGCTGCCTGTATAGTAACTGCCGGTTGTGCCGAACTGAGGCAGGCCATAGAGACCCTGCGGGTTATTGTAAGCGTGGGGAGTGTAGCAGTACATTGACGAAGTGGACGCGTTCGCTATGTAGTAGGTAGCATAAGCAACGCCGTTGTCATCTCTGAATGTTACATTCTGACCCGGATACAGGCTGGGCGTGTAGTAGTTGTGAGAGGTACCGCAGGTCCAAGAGGTGGATGTGAACCAATAGGTCATATTGCCAAGCGCACGCTCATAGTTTATGCGCAACCAGCCGGCGCCGTTATCTAGTTGATACAGAAAGTTGGAGCTCGGTGTGACTGAGCAACCGCCGCTGTCAGGACAGCCAAATCCCATGGCATAGTCCACTTTATATTCGTCGTAGGTGGGCGCAGTGATTATGCCCTGTTCTTTCTGCATGGTTGCCATCACTGCTTGCGGATTCATGCCGTAAACCTGGGAGGCGTAGTAAATAATGGTGGCGGCCGAAACGGTTTGATTGCAGGGGGGCACCCGCTGCATTGTAGGCATTCACAGTCTGTTGATTGCTGAGTATCGCCACCGAACAGTCAAAATACGTCGTGTAACTTGCCAGGAAACTTCCTTTGCCGCTCAAAAAAGACTGTATATTATTGATGCCGGTTTGTCCGGTGCCCATAGAGGTCGCATTCAAGAAAACGGAGTCGTCGATTATGTCTGCGCCGTTATATTGCGTGGCGGCAGCGGCAGGCTTTGCGCCGTATAGTAATACGGTGGAAGCCAATGCGACGAATACCGCTAATCCTGCAGATCTGCTAATCAATCGCAGTCGACGCATTACTGAAACCTCACGTTCACCGACACGTTATTGCTTTCGGTGTCGTCAGCCGCCTGGTTAAACACGTTAATTCTACCGGTGGTACCCGTGGTAGAAAAGCTGAACTTCACAGAGAATTTGCCGCCCACGACATTCGCCTGCCCCTGCATGATCACACCGGACACGTTATCTTCAAGCTCGTAGTTTACCGTGCTGGCCGTAGACGTGCCGTACACGATGTCACCGCTGGCGAATAGGCTGTTAGCGGCTGGTGACATAACCACTATCGATGATCCATCTGGTGACTTCGTCCAGGTTGAGCTATCCGGCGTTTGTTGCGGCTGTGAGCCGCCAGTATCGGTCGCGGAGTCATTCGGATCGGCTGCAGGGGTACGGTTATCATTCTTCGTATCACCACCCGTAAAATCACCCTGTGCAGAAGGTAATTTGCTGGTGGTTTTGGCTGTAGTGCCGGCCGGAGTCGGCTTGGTGGATTCAGAAGGCCAGACATGAAAAACCCGTGTGCCGACGAGACATATGACAATCACCGCCACGGCCGCGGCAACCCACCGGATTTTTATGAGTGATTTGATTACATTAGCCATACTGTTTATTTTAATGCGTTTACAGTAATAAGTATAAGCGATTAAGTCATAAAATACAATTTCTGGAAATAGGCTGGAGCTAATAGCATGAACCCTTCGATACAGGGACGCGACCCAAACATAGATATTACATCGAGTTTCTGGGCGCGTCCGGTATATACTGGTAGTGTCAATACGCTAGGTAAGAGGGTAACAAACATATGATCGTAGTCATCATCGCGGGTGGGTCCGGAACGCGGTTGTGGCCGCTGAGTACCCCAGATTTTCCGAAGCAGCTGCTTCGGCTCACTAACGATAAGTCCATGGTCCAGAACACGTACGAGCGGGCCCAGAAGCTTGGCAGGGAAATCTATGTGGTGCCCGATATCAGCCACGCCCACCACAATCCGCGACCAGCTGCCCGAGTTGGATGACGATCATGTGGTGGTTGAGCCCGGTCGCCGCGGCAACGGCCAACTGCATCGTGGCGGCACTGGCGGCATATCGCCAAGCGGCACGATCATGACGAGCCGATCGCCTTCATTCACGCCGATCACCACATCCGCGATGTCCAGGGTTTCGTGAAATCGTTCAGGTAGCTGCGGCTGTCTCTAAAAGGCGCAACGAAATCGCGCTGATCGGCATCGAGCCCACCTTCCCGGCGACCGGCTTCGGCTACATCGAACGCGACGGCGAGATCGAGGACGGGGGCCAGTGTGTACCATGGTGGAGTCGTTCAAGGAAAAACCGGATTTTTGCTACGGCCCGGCGTTACATGCACAGCGGCAAATACCTGTGGAACTGCGGCTATTTCGTAGGTTCAGTCAGCACGTTCCTGGCGCAGATGGAGCGGTATGCTCCCGAGCTGAAGACGAACTACGAAACGCTGCTGGCCGTGCAGGATGAGTCGGGCAAAAAGTATGCCGAGACATACTTGGCGTTCGATAACGAAGTCATCGATATCGCACTCATCGAGAAATCAAAGGATCTCGTAGTGGTGCCGGCCAGCTTTGATTGGATGGATATCGGTTCGTTCAAAGACCTGCACCAGGCGAACGAATCGGATGAGCAGGGAAACCATTTCCGCGGCGAGCAGATTTACGAGGATGAGGTGCAGAACGCCTACATCCGCAATGAAGAGGACAAGCCGGTGGTCGTCATCGGGCTCGACAATGTGGTCGTTATAAATACACCCAATGGTGTCTTGGTCGCCCGTAAGGACCTCAGTCAGAAGGTCAAGGATGCCGTCGGCCGGATGGATAAGAAGTCATGAAGAAAGTGGTCGCCTTCGATCTGGATGGCACATTGGCTCCCAGTAAGTCGCCGCTGCCTGATCGTATGGCGGAAGCGCTGCGCGGTCTGCTTGAGCACTACGACGTCTGTGTGATATCCGGCGGCAAGTTCGGCCAATTTCAGGACCCAGCTGCTGGCCAATCTGCCGCTTGGGCCGACGCAGCTGGAGCGCTTGCATCTGATGCCCACCTGCGGCACGCAGTACTACCGCTACGATGTCGCTGCCAAGCAGTGGGACCGGATCTACGCCGAATTGCTGACGAAAGCCGAGAAAGAAAAGATCATCGCAGCGCTGCACAAAGGCTTCAAAGACCTGAACTATGAGGTTGAAAAGACTTACGGCGAGGACGGCCGAGGACCGCGAGAGCCAGATCACCTACTCGGTACTCGGCCAAGACATCGTGGACGTGCTGGGAGAAGAAGGCGTGCGTCTGAAATACGAATGGGACCCGGACAACAGGAAAAAGAACGAGCTGCGGGACTATATAGCGCCGCTTATACCTGAATTCGAAGTACGGGGTGGGCGGGGGTGACTTCAATCGACGTCACGAAGCCGGGCATCGACAAGGCGTACGGCATGCGCAAACTCTGCGAAATGCTTCAGATCAGCAAAGACGAGATCTTGTTTCTGGGCGACCGGCTGCAAGAAGGCGGCAATGACTACCCAGTGAAGGAAATGGGCATCGACAGCCTGGAAGTCTCACGCTGGGAAGACGCCGCGCTCGTGGTCGAAGGTATCGTCCACGTCAGTACCTAGCAGTGTGGATTGGGCCAGGTTTCGAGACAGAAACGGCCTTGGTCTGTTTCTGTAGGCACGAGAGTATACCGTCTTTACTCTACGGTTACTGACTTAGCCAGGTTGCGGGGCCGGTCGACGTTCAGGTCTTTTTCGACGGCGATGTAGTAGCTGAATAGCTGCATCGCGATGGCAACCAGGATGGGACTCGTCTGCTCAAGCGTCTTCGGTATGTACATCACGTCGTCGGCTAGCCCGGTGATTACCTCGTTGCCTTCGGTAGCAACGGCAACAACTTTGCCTTCGCGGGCGCGGATCTCCTCGATATTGCTGTAGGTTTTCTCGAGCAACGGCGAGTCGGGCGCGATGGCGAAGCTGGGGAACTCGGGCGTGATCATGGCCAGCGGGCCGTGTTTCATCTCGCCGGCAGCATAACCCTCGGCGTGGATGTAGCTGACTTCTTTCAGCTTCAACGCGCCTTCCAGTGCGCACGGGAAGCCGTACTTGCGGCCGATGAACAGGAAGTCGCGGAAGTCGGTGTATTTCTTGGCGACAGCGCGGATGTCATCGGCGCTACGCAGCATCTGTTCGGCCTTCTGCGGGAGCATATCAAGCTCTTTGAGCAGCGGCTTGTAGAGCTTGCTCGAACCGTTACTAAGGTGCAGAGCGATCAGTGCCAATACCGTGACCTGGGCGATGAACGCCTTGGTGCTGGCGACGGCCTGTTCCGGCCCGGCGTGGCAGTATACCCCGGCGTCGGTCATGCGGGCGATGGTGCTGCCTACGGCGTTTACGACGCCCAGGCGCAGCACGCCGTAATCTTCGACTTTCTTGAGTGCGGCGATGGTGTCGGCGGTCTCACCGGACTGGGAGATGGCGAGTAGGGGCGGTAGAGCGTGAGAACGGCTCGTCGCGATATTTGAATTCGCTGGCCAGCTGGACCTCTACCGGGATACCGGCGAGTTCCTCTATCAGATATTCACCGACCAAGCCTGCGTAGTAGGACGTACCGCAGGCCACGATGACGATACGGTCGATGTATTTCAATTGCTCCGCTACGTTTTCCAGACCACCAAGCTTTACGCTATTGCCGCGGATGCGTCCCAACGTGGCTGAGCGGATGGTCTGCGGCGCCTCGTGGATCTCTTTGAGCATGAAGTGTTCGTAGTCACCCTTGCTGGCGACGGCCGCGTCGTAGTCAAGCGTCTCGGCTTCGCGGTCCACGCGCACGGCGTTCTTGAAATCACGGATATGGTAGCTACCCTTTTTCTCGGCCCGGACGTATTCGTAATCGTTCAGGTACACTACCTTCCGGGTATGGTCCAGGACGGCCGAGGGGTCGCTGGCGACGATGCACATGCCGCTGCCCACGCCGAGCACCAAATGGGCTGGATAGTCGCGCAGCGTACAGTACGTCGGGTTTCTTCACTGGTCATGACGCCCAGCGCGTAGGCGCCGCGCAGCTGGTTCAGGGCGCGTTCGAATGCCTCTTCGAAGCTGTCACTCGTGCGGCGGTAAAAATCGATAAGATGCGGAATGACTTCCGTGTCGGTCTCGGAAACGAACGTATAACCCTGCTTCTGCAAGTGCTCGCGTAATTCGGCGTGGTTCTCGATGATGCCGTTGTGTACGGCCATGATGCTCTGATCGGTGTTGAAGTGCGGGTGCGCATTGAAGGTCGTCGGCGTACCGTGCGTGGCCCAGCGCGTGTGGCCGATGGCGCTGTGGCTTCGGGGCGCTCTCGCCCAAGCTGTCACGCAGGGCCTGTACGCGGCCGATCTGTTTGTCTACCTTGATCTTGTTGCCGTCGACGTAGGCGACACCGGCCGAATCATAGCCGCGGTACTCAAGAGCCGTCAGGCCGTCCAGGACGGCATCTACTGCTTTTTGGTCTGTGCCGATGTAACCGACGATGCCACACATATACGCCTATTTTACGATATTTGTGTTGATGTTGCAAGCAGTTTAAGGAGTTGGAATCAGCGGGCTATTCAAGTGCCCGAGGGCGAGGCTTTGCCCGCGATCGCGCGGGACAACGCGAAGAATATGACGTCGATGCCGACGCTCCACAGACGGCTGGCGATGGTGACGGCCAGTGCCAGGTCCTTGGGCATGATGAGCGCGAACAGCACCAGCTGGATGCCTTCGCGCACGCCCCAAGCCGCCCGGGGCGAATACGGCGAGCATGCTGGCGGCTCCGGCCAGACTGGCGGCGCCCATGGCGAACACCATGTTGCTATAAGCCAACGATGGATCAACAGCCTTGGCGATGAAGAACAGGGCGACGCCGTTGATAAGCGCGTCCACCAGGTAGAGCGCGGTGCCGCGGATGATGGTCTGGGAAGTTGCCAGGTGCTCAGCGGGCAATATCTTATGGCGGAGCAGCCGGTAAGCTTTGCTTACCAAGCGGTTGAAAACCGAGGGGATCAAGATGACGATACCGGCGATCGCTACGAGCACCATCAGCAGCTTGAATCCATCGCCGAGCACGTCGAGCCGCTTATCGAAGATCAGTAGAGCCAGCGAGAACACGAGCATAGTTACTATCTGCAGGCCGCCCTCAAGCAGCGAGCTGACGGCCAGCTTCTGTTTGGAAATGCCGTGTTTGGAAGCGAAGTATATCTTGCCGAGTATCCATGGAGCGGTGCCGGGGATGTAGCGGCCCATCCAGGCCTTGGCGTATACGTAGACAAGCTGCCGGTGCAGCTGGAGCTTTTCGGCGCCAATGAACGCAGGATGGTAAACCAGGTGAATGTGCCCACGAAGTTCTTGATGAGCCCCAGTACGCTTGCCAGCAGCAGGTACCACCAGGCGATATGCAAGTGGGCGAGCTTGGAGAAATCAACGCTGTGCAGATACAAGAACAGGAATATGATCAGCAGCGCGTAGAAGATAAGCGGCACCAGGCGCGCTGCCCAGGCACGGATGCGCGGTGAGCGCAGAAGCGATATCATGCAGGTATTGTAACCGCCGCTGCCGTAGTTTGCTACAATGGCTCCATCATGGAGCCGCCGCTGCGTATCTTATATGTCACCAGAAAGTATCCGCCCAGCACTGGCGGTATGGAAAACGCGGCGTACGAACTATACACAGCTCTCGCCGCTGATGCGGGGAATGACGTCAGGCTAGTGAAATGGGGTGGCAGCAATAAGTTGTTGCCGGTGATATATCCGTGGCTTTTCGTGTGGGCATTGTGGGAGGGACTCCGGGATAGAGTGGACGTTATTTATCTGCAGGACGGTCTGATGGCTACGCTCGGCTGGTTTTTAAAAACTAATGTTACGCCGACCGACCGTTATATCCGTGCATGGCATGGAGGCTACGCACGCGAATCCGCTGTATCGCATCCTCGTGCCCCCGTTCATCATTCGGCAGACCCGAATAGTTACCGGCAGTCAGGCAACTACGGAAATAGTGGAAAAGGGTCTGCCGGGCGCCAAGCCGGTCATCATACCTTATGGTGTGCGTGATGTGTTCTATCAGCCGAAACCGCGTGAAGCTCACCTGAAGACAATCGCCCGTGAAACCGGCATCCCGCTCAAAGATCTGCAAGCAAGAAGCTGCTCCACACCAATGGTCGGCTGATCCGTCGCAAAGGCGTCTTATGGTTCGTGAATAATGTGATGCCGGAGCTGGCGGCCGGTTCTGCGGTACTCTACTTGATATCCGGCACCGGCAAAGATTATGACGCTATAGCGGCTGCTATCACGAGTCACGGGCTGCAAGACTCGGTGAAGCTAATCGGCCGGGCCGTCCGAACCGGCTGCTCTACGCGCTATACAACGCCTCCGATCTATTCGTCATGCCGAATATACCGGTCGCCAATGACATCGAGGGTTTCGGTCTGGTGGCGACTGAGGCTTCGTCGTGCGGTACGCCGGTGATCGGCTCCGACCTGGAAGGCATCAAGGACGCGGTGACGGTCGGCAAGGACCGGCCTGCTGCTGGAGCCGCGCGACGCGGGCGGCTATATCAAAACTATCATGCAGGAACTCAAGAAGCCGTCATTCAAAACGCGCCGAAGTGCGTGAGTATACGCTTAGCCACTATGGCTGGGACAAAGCTGCCGAGCAGTACACCGCGCTGATGCGCGAGCTTATCTCCGTAAGCGCCGCCTGGATGAAGCGCGTCACTTTGCGTTTGAAATGGTCGCGCGAGAAACGTTCGGCAAACACGGGCGATGGCCGGCCCGCTGTAGCGCTCCGGCTTGAACGCCCGCAGCACTTTTTCGAGCGACTCGGCGGTGGGCTGCTCGAAGAACTCGCCGGATTTCCCAGGCAGTATATAGTCGAGCGCGCCGCCGGCTTTGTAGGCGATGACGGGCGTTGCCGGATGCCATGGCTTTCGATGGGCGTAATGCCGAAATCATCCGTACCCGGGAAAATGAAGGCCTGGGCGCTGGCCAGCTCGTGCTCCATGACCTCGTCGGAAACTTTGCCCAGGAAGGTTATGTCGTGGCCGCCGAGCTTGCGCAGGCGGGCGTGATCGGGCCCCGTCGCCGGCGACGGTAAGCAGCTCCTCCAGCCGGTTGCAGGCTTCGATGGCCAGGTCGAACCGCTTGTACGGCGTCTGCCGCCCGGCCACCAGGAAGCCGCGTCGCGGCAGTTTCCGATTGTGCGGTTTCCGGAAGCGCTCCAGATAGACGGGCGGGTGGATGACGGTGCTGCTCCGGGCCGTAGTACTCCTGGATCTGCGACTGGATGTAGGGTGGAATTGGCGATCATGTAGTCGGGGCGCTGGGCGGCTTTGTAGTCCCATTTGCGCAAGGGGCCGACGAGCAGGCGCAGGCCGATGCGCGCCAGCCAGTTGAGTCCTACCGGGAAGCCCGGCTGCTTCATGTACTGGTCATATCGGCTCCAGTAGTAATGCGTCGGCGCGTGGCAATAATTGATGTGGACGGTGGTTTCGGGTACGCGGATGCCCTTCGCCTCGGCCCCGCTGCTGCTGATGACCAGATCGTAGTCAGCAAGTTTCAAGTGGGTAAACCAGAGGATGCGTAAGGCGGGGATGAACTTGCGGACCTTACCGAGCGGTTGCAGCCAGCCGGTGCGGACGTTTGCCATCCAGCCGTTCGCGCCATTCCCGCGTGGCGTACGAAGTATAAATCGGGGCGTCCGGATACAGCTGGTGCAGCTGCTCCACGACGAGTTCGGCGCCGCCGCCCACCAGCCAGTCGTGTACGATCGCGACCTTGGGCGGCCGTTCTCTGTGCTGTCATCAGTAGCGGTCACTCCGCTTGACGATTCGCTCCAGTACGACGCGGATGGTTTTGATGAGTATCGTCAGGTCCAGCCATAGGCTCCAGTTCTGCACATAATACAGATCCAGCTTACGCCGTTCCTCAAAGCTGATACCCTTGCGTCCCGACACCACCGCCAGGCCGGTCAGGCCTGATTTGACGCTCAGGATCAGATTCTTTTTGGCGTACGACCGCATCAAGAGCCCTTGGCCCGACAAGGCTGATGTCGCCTTTTACGATGCTCCATATCTGCGGCAGTTCATCGAGCCCGGAGGTGCGTATGAATTTTCCGACGGGTGTGACGCGCGGATCATCGTCCAGGTAGTCGCCGTTCTTGCGGTATTGCTCCAGCAGGTCCGGCCGTCCCAGTATCTTGAAGCTCTCGTCCGTCGGCACGCAGTATTTCCAATACATACTGCGGAATTTGAGAATCTGGATCTTGGTGCCGAAACGTGTCAGCCGCTCGGTGCGGTAGAATACCGGGCCGCTCGGGTCGTTCAGCTTCACGGCGATGGCCACCAGCAGCCAGAGTGGTGAACTCACGAGCAACAAGATGCCGCCGAGCACGATATCGAGCAGTCGTTTGACGATCCGGCCCCAGCCGAGCAGGGCAGTGGTGTGGACGGCGATGACGGGCAGGTTGGAGCGGAACAATTCCACATCGATATTCCCGACGAACAATTCGCTGTTGCCCGGCACGAAGCGGTAGCCGACGTGATGTTCCTGGGCGTAGGTCAGGATCTCGGCGTTACGTGCCTCGTCGGCGTACAGTTCGGTCTGGATGATACCATGCAGATTGCCGGGTTCGGCCTCGAGGAATTCATGGAATGAAGCGTAGGTCAGGATCGGCCGGCGCCCTACTTGCCGTTATCACCCACGACCGCTACGATCCTGTAACCGGAGTGGCGGCTGTCTGCCAGCGATTCGATAAGTTCCCGGGTGACGCCGTTCGTGCCGACCAAGGCGATGCGCGTCAGGCCCACGTTGAAACCGAACAGTTCGGTGCGGATGAGCCGGGCGATGTTACGGAACAGTACCAGGAATATGAAGCCGAACACGAAGCCGTAGATCGGCACCAGTTTGGCAGGGAAGATGGGCGTGACGCTGATGAAGTTCCAAAAGACCACGAACAGCATGCCCACGAAGGAGCCGGTCAGCAGCCGGCCGAGTTCGCTGAAGCGCTTTTCGTAGATGTTGCTGTTGTACAGCCCCAGCAACGCGAATATGAGGATCCAGAAGGGCAGCAGCGCCAGAAAAACGTAGAAGTAGGTGTGGCCGCTGATGGGGTGCGCACCGGTGTATTACTTTCGGCCCGGAGCAGAAACGCGCCCACGAATGCCGCGACCAGCGCCAAAAAGTCGCCCACGACCAAAAAGAAGTTATATACGAGCGATGCGTTGGACTTCATCTATACTAAGATTGTATCATCATATGAAGACATTCACCTCGAGTACGAAGCTTGCGAATCTCCTTACGGCCGCGGCTTTGGCGTTGGTGCCGTTCCAGGCGTTCCTGACCGTGTGGGGTTCGGCACTCGTCGGACACTATACGGTGCTGCGGCTGTGGGACGATGCGGTGCTGTTGATCGTGGTGGGGATGTGCTGCTATTGGCTGGCCCGTGACAAGGCGCTGCGGGAGTGGTTCACGGGCAGTCTGCTGGTGCGGCTCATCTTCGCCTATGCGGGGGCTCATTATTTTGCTGGGCTTCGTTGCATGGCTGAAGGGCGAGGTGACTCCCAAGGCGTGGGCGTACGGCTTGCTGGTGGATCTGCGTTTCCCGGCCTGGTTTTTGGCGGTGCTCTTGACCGCGCAGCGCTCGCCGTGGCTGCGGCGCATGTGGCCCAAGCTGGTTTTGATTCCGGCGATAGTCGTCACCATGTTCGCGGTCCTGCAGTTTACGGTATTGCCGCACGATTTTCTGTCTCACTTCGGCTACGGCACGGCTACCATCGCACCTATCGAAACCATCAACCACAATGACCATTACATCCGCGTGCAATCGACGCTGCGCGGTGCCAATCCGCTGGGCGCTTATCTGGTGCTCGTCATCTCGGCGCTCGGCGTGCTGTACATGCGAGGCCGCCGCAAGCAGGCTTGCGTAGTTCTTGGGCTCATCGCCCTGGCGGCGCTGTATGCCAGCGGTTCGCGCAGTGCCCTGGATCGGCGCGGCGCTAAGCTTGGCCGTGATCGCGTGGCTGCAGCTCAAGGACCGGCAGCAGCTTATCTTCGGTTTATCGTCACTGGCCGTCGTGCTGGTCCTGGGCGGCACAGCCCTGGCGCTGCGCAATAACGTGACATTGGAAACACGCTGCTGCATACCCAGAAACATTCGGCCGTTGCGACCGGATCCAATTCGGCGCACGCTAGCGCGCTGCGCTCCGGCCTGTCGGATGTGCTGCACCAGCCGCTCGGCGACGGTCCGGGCACGGCCGGTCCGGCCAGCGAATACAACGGCAGCCACCCGGCGCGGATCGCCGAGAATTACTATGTGCAGATCGCGCAGGAGCCGGCTGGCTGGGCCTGGGCACTGTTCCTGTGCATTGTCGTCTTGGTCGGCCTGGAACTGTACGCCCGGGTCGGCTCGTCCCCGCCTGGCGCTCATCGCCTTCGCCAGCCTCATCGGCTGTCGTTCGTAAACCTGCTGAGCCACGCTTGGGCCGACGACACGCTGGCCTACGTCTGGTGGGGCCTGGCCGCCATCGCTCTCGCCAAACCCATCAAGAAGAGGCCGTTGTAAAATTGTGAGGTACGACCCATAGATATGAAATACAAACTTTCACGCAACGATTCCAGGCGGTTCTTCAAATACCTGGTGGGCGGCAGCCTGTATTTCTGGATCGGCTACGGCGTGTTCGCGCTGTGCTACAGCGGGCTGCACTGGAAGTGGTTCCCAGCCAAGGTCTTATCAGACGCCATCGGCTGGACGGTGAATTATTTCTTCCAGCGCTTCTGGGCGTTCAGCGACCACGTTTCGCTCAGCGAAATGCAGCATGCCGGCCGCTATATCTTCATAGAATCGATCGGCTTCATCATGGACTACGCGCTCATCGGCGGCCTGTTGCACATCGGCATCACGCCCTACATCGGCTTCTTCATTTCCGGCATCTTCTTCACCTTCTGGAGCTTCCTCTGGTACAAATACTGGGTCTTCCCCGAAACCTCAGGCAAGAAGACTCCTGTTGCAAAATAGTAGGGACTGTCCTCTAGTCCTCATACGCCTGAATTCCAGCCGTACCTTTGTTAGTACCCGTAGCGTAGCCATTTCTCCCCCACCTTCTGTAAGCATCCTCATGCAAAACCACATTGAGAGACACTTCTGCCAACCCCTCCGCTGCCTGAAGCGACCACGCTAGTTATATCTGCCTCCCGCCACTTTATATGACAGTTTGAAGTGGTCACGCTTCGGTGAGTAAGGTATAAGTGGTACAATTCTTCCTATGACTATCTGCATTGCCGCTATTCGGAGAGTCAAAATGTCCTGGCAATATCTGACAAGAAGCTGACAAGCAATAATGGCGCAGGTGTTACTTCTGGGTGGCAAATAAGTGAAAACAAGAAAATAGTTGAACTTCATCCAAGCTGTGTCGCATTATTTGCAGGTGATATAGTTAATGCAAACGAAGTTTTATCGTTGGCAAAGACCACTATCAATCCATCTGATGATATCGCGACAGTTGCCGAGAAAATCAAGAGCGCCTACATAGATAGACTGAGGTCAGCCATAAATGATGAGCTACTAAGCAAGTATAATCTTGATATCGACACCTTTAACGCGCAACAACGGACATTAGACACCACCTTCGTAAACAGCGTGATTGAAACTATAAATAATCCACAGAGCACGCTTGGCATTGAAGTAATTATTGCTGGAAAAGATACAAACGGACCTCAGCTTTATAAGATGCTTCATCCTGGAACAATATCTAACCAAACTCCCATTGGATATGTCTGTGTGGGAAGCGGCTCGTCGCATGCAGGCTTGTCTCTATAGAGAGTAGCTGTCATCCTGCTATGAATGCCGGTGAGCTTGCGTATGCAATCGTAAAGGCGAAGAAGCGAGCAGAGTATGACCCAAATGTTGGAGACATGTCGACCCTTGTATCAATAAGAAAGAATGTTGAATGGATAACAGACGATAAATTAAGAATATTATGGAAAGAATATGATACATCCGTAAGACAAATTACCGCTAAGATATCAAAGGCAAGTCAAAATATGATGGGGGAATTATATGGCGCTATTATATAAGGGTAAATCTCATGAATCATTAAATGATTCTTTAGCGCATGCTCTGAGAAAGAATTACGACAGGCAACTAAATAGACCCGTACCGCTTCCTGTGGTAAGGCCGTTGGTTGTGCCAGAGACATCGAAATCTAAGGTTATCAAACGACAGGCTTCATAGCTTTATCCTTGATGCCCTAGATCTCAAGAGTATAGTTGCCCTATTCCTCTGTTATAAGCTTGTCAATTCAGACAGCGAAACGCTTAACGCTTTCGCAAGTTTGTCTAGGCTTTTCAGTGAAGGGTTGCGGACACCTCGTTCGATATCGGAAATGTAAGTTTCTATCTAGACCAGTTTTGATCCAAGCTGCTCTTGGGTTAAGCTCTTCTGTTTTCTGAACTCGCGCACCTGTTTGCCGAGTTTCTGTTGTGCGCTGAGTCTTGCCATGAGCACAAGATGTCAAATATGTCGACTATAAGTCTATCGGCGATTGTCGACATTTACTTGCATTTTAATCTGTATTCGTGCTAATAATTAATTATTACGCAAATGCTTAGTTAAAGCAGAGGAATGCAGCACAGATGGGCAACACGCTTACCGATACCGGGATCAGATGACGGCCATTGGGGTGGCATTCTCAATGATTTCTTAGAAGTTGAGCACAACGCCGATGGTACGCTGAAAACCGCCGTAAAAAGTATAAACACTAAAACACCTACCAATGGTGCTGTAACACTGGCTGCCAGTGACGTCGGCGCCATCACCCAGGCTACGGCCGGACGGGCGGTACATCGCCGGCGTCAAGCAGGCCACTGCTCCGAACAGCCCATCCACCGATGATCTGTGGTACGACAAGACGAATGACGTCTGGAAACGATGGAACGGCAGCACATGGGTAGCAGAAGGCGCCGGTGCGTATGCACCGCTTGCTAACCACCGGCACGGCTGCCTATTTGGACACCTTCGGGGCCGACCCGACCGGTACGGCGTTCAGTGATGCGGCCCTCGCCAGTGCGATCAGCGGCGGATACAAAGCGTTTATCTTCGGCATCGGGACATATAAATTCGCAAACAACTATACCTGGACCACAAACGTCTCAATCAAGGGCCAGGGTAAGGCGCAGACAAAAGTCAACTTCACCGGCCAGGGTGACTTCCTGCGGCTCTACCGCACTTCTAATTTCGTGACTGCTGGTGCCGGACCTGAGATTATCGGGTTTGCAATCGACGGTTCGGGCGCCATAAACGGTGCATCGGACACGGCTCCGACGACCGCGTTGCACTACGGAGACTGGCTCAATGGTATCATCGATATAACGGTCGCCAACTTCTCCGCTTCCCACATGATCGGCGTCTGGCTCGATAACCAGCACTTGATCACCGAGGACTCTGACATCAAGGTGCATATCGATACCTGTACCATCGGCGTTTGCTTTGACATCTACGGGAACCGGTACCCGGGATCAGATGTCTACGGCTCGGGCAACACCTATAACACTGGCTTCGTCGTTTCATATAACGGCTACATCTACCGCGCACTGCAGTCGGTACCGATCAGCACACCGCCAACCGGCGCCGCGACCAGTAACAGTTACTGGACCTACCTCGAAGCGAACGTTGCTACCTCGTCCTTCGATTATTCGTCATATGAATTCTACGTTGGGATCAGCGCCAACCAGACGGCAATCGTACTCCGCAACGGAGCGCGGATTGATGGCGCAACGAAGTTCTATATCCGTGTAATGCCGGCACTGGCGTCGGATCGAACAGCGGAGCCTATCTGTCACTCATCGGTCAAGGCGTTTCCACCGACGGCGCGACAAGTTCATATATCAAAGGTACTCATTTCGTCATGGCATGCGAGTCGGACGGTACCGGTGTAGGCCACCGGACTATCAACTTCGGAACTCCCAAACAATGCCCTGCAGGGCCATGGGCAAATGCTGTTCATCAATAACTTAACGCCCTCGAACTACAACCCGAACCCTGACTTGGGATACGGTGTCGGCGCCGGCTTCATCTTTGACGGTCCGGTATCTGGTGACCCCGTCCTGGGCACCGCCGCCGGTTCACCAAACTTGAATAATCCCGCCGTTGCCGGGGCGCTCGTCCAGTCAGTCATGGGCATGGGTGCAACTTCAGGGCAATACAATTGCCAGCTCGGCAACTATGGGCCGCCGACGACCCTAACAGCAAACCTGGCAGTACAACTGAATTTCGTTCCGTCCCGGCCGCACACCTCGCGGATGATCTTCACACAAGACGCTACTGGCGGCCGCACGGTCACTTGGTCGGCTGTAAATCCGACGGTTACGTTCGTTTGGCTGACACCTGACGGCTCGGCCCCGAACGGTCAACCCGGCACCCAACTCGACCACCGTAATTGAGTTTAATTGCTTTACCACTTCGGGGACACCAACACTGTATGGGCAGTGTTGTCGGACAAAACATGCTGACTGCCGGCACGCTCCTGGCTCACACGTCATACACGCCGTCTGGTGGCTATTTAGTCAACGGGACGACGCTGACTGCTCTCGATGCGACCCACCTGTCTATTACGTTTAAAACAGCCAAGGCAGGTCCGGGGTCCACTGAGATACGCCTGGTCTCTACCTTTTTCGGACAGGTATACACTAGCGGATCACAGATTTATGCCGGTTATACCGGCACCGGTGCACCCGGCGACAGTAACCGCAAGAAAGTACTACAGTCTAACTCGGCCGACGTACTGACGGATATCACGTTCATCTATTATGCCGCCGGTCTGACCGCTAACACGTCCTACACGTGGAATCTGGCTGGATATGCGGTCGGCTCCTGCTATATGGGTGACACTGGCTCATTGATAACCGTTGAAGCATTCGCGGGACTTTCATAATGGAAATGCGCTAACTCAAGCTTAGTACGTATGAGCGGATTCAGACAGTGGACACCCGTAGCGTATCCAGCATCCACCTCAAACGATATTACACTGACCGGGGTGAACTCGGGTTCGGCATTGATTCTCGTGGCGCAAGACTACAGCGGCCATCTAATCCAAACTGTCAGTGGTGGCGGTGGCACGTGGGTTAAAGCCCAGTCTGCTGCCTTGAATGCCCAGGCACCGTTGATATGTGGTATATGCTGCATGCGGCTGCTGGCTCTTCAACCATCACCTATACATATACCTCTGCACCAACTGGCAACGGCTATGCTCAAACTATGATTGGTGAACTATCAGGGTATAGTACGTACGATACGAGCGCTCTGACCCCAGGCGGTGGCTCTTCAACATCATGTCCTACGCCCAGTATTACTCCCGCGGTGGCGGGGGAAATGGTAATAGGTATGGTCACTCACGCGCAGGCTCAGGCCAGTTCTCCTGCCGGTATAACAGAAGTCCCGGGCTTTGCTACGAACGTATATGCGGACGCCGCTTACGCCATATCGTCGAATACAAGCCCCGTCTCCTACACCTGGACACAAAGTCCGAGCGGCCAGTACGTGAGTGGCATAATGGCGTTTAAAACCTGACGCGCCTAACCAACTGCAACTTGTCCCTCTCTTCGATGACTTCACTTTCGCCGACAGCACCAAATGGAGCAATTACTACGCTTGCCGGCTCCAGCGTTGCCGGAGGTTATCTCACTATAACACCGGATGCCAGCTACGACGGTTGGCGCTCCGCATCGACGTATGACTTCACGGGCAAAGGAGCACTGGTACAGCTTATATCCGCACCCACCAACCCCGCAGGGGGGAACGGCACGGCCACGGGTGCTTCACGATTGCAGGCAATGGTACGAACTACTTCCAAATGAGCTTCAGCAATGATGGTAGTGGGGTCAGTGCGTCAGAATACGATGCCAGCAACCCTTTTCATGGTCCAAATACGACGTATCAGAATGGCATGTGGGTGCGCATGCATGAATCATCAGGAGTATGGTACTGGGACTATTCGTACGATGGCGTCACGTGGGCTAACTTGTGGTCCCGCAGCTGGGCCGTTGCGACTGGGGTTACGGCATTATATTTTAATCTTCAGGCAGGCTATTATGCTGGCTCGCCGGTCGGTACAGCAGGCTTCGATAACCTCAACATTCCCCCGACGTTTACACTACCGTACCTCAAATTTTAACCATTACAGACGGGACCATACTTCGAACCGTTTGGTATAGTACCAACATCGAAACGCAGCGGAAGTAACCATAAACGTTATTGTCTGCAGCTGAAATTCAGCTTATAGTGCTAGCTATGCACAAAAAACACCTCGACCAACGCGGCATTGGTCACATCTTATTATTTGTCGCATCATAGTAGTCATCGGCATCATCCTCTTCAGCCTGAATATGGTCCGCAAAGCCAATGACAGCGGAACCAGCGTGAAGAACGTCTTGTCGGGCAAGGGCGGCGACAACATGGGCGACCCCGACTCGCTCGACCCCGTCCAGAAGGGCCTGGCCTCGACCAATGGCAAATGCACCGGCACCGGCAGTACCAAGATGACTTATGCGCCGATGGCCATCAAAGACATCGGCACCATCGCACCCATGGGTAGCTTCGGCGGTGCCCACGTCACCCCCATCGACCACGAGTACTACTACGGGTCGACCAGAGCGCGGCCAAAGATACGTACGCCGTATACGCGACCATGGACGGCGATTTCACCAGCCTCGGCAGCGTCACCACGCCCACCGGCGGCACCAACTGGAATTTCACCCTGGCCCACTCCTGCACGTTCATGATCTACTACAACCTGCTGACCAGCATCTCGCCGGACATCATGAGCAAAGTACCGGGCAACTGGCGCCAAATGGGCGGTACGGTAAAAGTACCGGTCAAAGCCGGCCAACTGGTCGGGTATGTCGGCGGCCAGAGCCTCGACTTCGAACTGGCAGATACCACTTTTACCAACCCGAAGCTGCTCTACCATACGGCCTACAACAACACCGAGCCGTTCAAGATCAACGTCGTCCACCCCGCTCGATTACTTTAGTGACAGTGTCAAAAACCCAGATCGTGCCGAAGTACCTGCGCACCGCCCAGCCGCTGGACGGCAACTACGCTTACGACATCGACGGCGAGGCGGTCGGCAGCTGGTTCAAAGTCGGCACGAACGGCTACGCCGGCGGCGACCAGTTTACCAGCAGCACCAGTAACACCACCAGCGGTCACCTGGCACTGGCTTACGATTCCTTCGACCCAAGCGTCCAGATACTATCCGTCGGCGAATACGATGGCGGCGCGCCGGCGATCATGATGGTGAACGACAGCACTGACTGGACCAAGATAACCCCGAGCTCAGGCGTGGTAAAGGTACAGCTGGCCGAAAGCAGTAATAAAAAGGCCGATGGGACAGTCTGGCAGGGCGGCCCGGCGCCCGGCGGCATTACCGTCGTACCGACATTCAATAAGGCGACCGCGCTCATCCAGCTTACCGCCAAGCAGGAAATGAAGTTCGAGATGTTCCCCGGCAAGACACCGGCTCAGGTCAGCGGCTTCGACAAGAACGCTATCATGTATGACCGCGGCCAGGATGCCCACATGGTCAAATCCACTACCGCGTCCAGCAGCCAAATAGGATCTGACGCCTTAGAGTAGTCCGCGCACGTATGCGGCCTGCCCGGCGTGCTGCAGGTCATCACCGATGACGCTCACCAGCCGCACTGCCAGCGTCACCGGCGGATCCCAGCTCTCGTCGATGATCTTCTCGTAGTCGGCTTTCTTTGAGATTTCTGATGAACGCCAGCGTGGCCGCCTGCACCGCGTCGTAGTAGCCAAGCAGCAGCTTGTCGCTGGCCTTCACTGCGGACACTTCTTTGCTGCTCTGCCCCCAGCCCGTCGCATCCTTATTGAATGGCAGGTCAAACTTGTCTGCCCAGCCGTCGTGCCAGACCTGTTCCGTCCCGGCCGCATCCGAGATATGGTCGTCCTGCACCCGCGCCAGATGCCACACCAGCCAGGCGATGGAGTTCCCCGTATCATTCGGCCGAAACATCAGATCCTTCTCACTCAACCCGTCAACCGCGCGGTGCACTACCTGCCCGATCCTCTCAAACGCATCCGCCATAACCTTATTCGTAAGCATTGATGCCTCCCTCTTGCTTAGTTGCTTGCAACATACCTACAATTATATGACATCCGCAGATTGGCTCCAGCTGCTAGGTTCGGACTTACTTTGAGGTGCTGCCGGAGATGATGTAGCCGAGGCCGGTGCGGAAGCTCTCGTCGGCGGTGTCGCGGGAGAAGTCTATGTGCGCCAAAGCCCGGACCATGGTAGGATACGGTTCCAGAAACTCTGCGATTTCTTCCGATGTCGCGGTGGGCGCGGCCTGCTCTTCTATGACGAAACCGAAGGTGTAGTTGGTGGTCGTCATCATAATATTGCGGGCGATTTCCAAATCGACACCGGCATTCTCAAGCGATTGCAATGTAATCTCGGAAAGCTGCGCTAAAGTAACTGCCGGATACAAGTGCGCGCCGGCGACCGTGCGGGCACCGTCCGGATAGGCCAGCATGGCCTTACGCAGCCGGATCATCACACCCGTCAGCCAGTCCTGCCAGCTTTCTTCGGCCTGTCGGGGCTGCAGGTCGTGAAATTCCTTGCGCAGGATTTCTTCCGCCATGTAGTCCACCAGGTCTTCCTTGCTTTTGAAATACCAGTAGAGCGCGGGCGCCTGCATGTCGACCATGCCAGCGAGTTTGCGCAGCGAGATGTTGGCCAGACCATCCTGCTTGAGCAGTTCCAGCGCGGCGTCGATGATGCGCTGCTGTACGTCGGCGGACTTGCTGGCAAGCTGGGCCTGTTTGGCATCGAACCGGGCGTTCATTACGCGCCCGCTGGTGCTCGAACCGGGCATTAATCAAACCGCGTTTGCGCTCCAAGCGTTCGATGTTCCGCCGCTGTCTCTCCTCGTTCATAGGTGTTATTATAGCAGTTGACATGAAAATTGAACAGTGTTAAATTGAAGGTACCATTTGATTTAACATCGTTAAGGAAACACTATGAAACAATCTGCATCCGACCTTGCCGTCGAAGCCCGCGGCCTCGTCAAGGCCTTCGGTGACAATCACGCGGTCGACGGCGTCGACCTGGCCGTCCCCACCGGCACGATTTATGGGGTGCTCGGCCCGAACGGCGCGGGCAAAACCACCACTATCAACATGCTCGCGACGCTCATGAAGCCGGACGGCGGCACCGCCAAGGTGTTCGGGCATGATGTTTTGAAAGAAGCGCAGATCGTCCGCCAGCTGATCGGCGTGACCGGCCAGGAAGCCACCGTCGACGAAGCACTCTCGGCCACCGAAAACCTGGTCATCTTCGGCCGTCTGCTGGGACTAAGCCCCAGTGCCGCCCGGAAAAAGGCTAACGAGCTGCTCGAAGAATTCAACCTGCTGGAGGCCGCCAAACGCCCGCTGTCCAAGTTCAGCGGCGGTATGCGCCGCCGGCTTGACCTGGCGGCCAGCCTGATCGCCCAGCCGCCGCTCATCTTCCTCGACGAGCCGACCACCGGCCTGGATCCGCGTACCCGCAACCAGATGTGGGACACCATCCGCCGGCTGGTGAAAAGCGGCTCGACCATCCTGCTCACCACGCAGTACCTGGACGAAGCCGACCAGCTGGCCGACCGTATCGCCGTCATCGACCATGGCAAAGTAATCGCCGAGGGCACATCGAGCGAACTGAAGTCCAGTATCGGTACCGCCACCCTGCAGCTCCGCGTCAAGGATCAGTCGATGCTGGCGAAAGCGTCCGGAATAGTCAGCGAGGTGCTCCATGTCACCCCGACTAACCCCGAATCGAACCTGCTGGCCGCGCCCATGGCCGATGCCGAGAAAATCACCGACCTGCTGTTAGCGCTGCGGAAGAACAGCATTCATCTGGATGAAGTCAGCGTCCAGAAACCGACGCTCGACGAAGTGTTCCTGACCATTACCGGCAAACCTGCCGATGCCGCGAAGGAGGCGGAAGCATAATGGAAAACGAAGCAAGCATAGCGACTATAGTCCCGGCCCGCGAGCGCAAACTTAAGAACCGCACCACGTTCGGACAAGCCATGCGCGATACCGTCACCATGGCCTGGCGCAACCTGCTCAAGATGCGCCGCACTCCCGAGCAATTTGCTGATGTAGCCATCCAGCCGATCCTGTTCCCGGTGATGTTCGGCTATCTGTTCGGCGGCGCGATCGGCGGCAGCGTGGCAGCGTATCTGCCGCAGCTGATTCCCGGCATCCTGGCCATGACCATCCTGACCACCAGCCAGGTGACCGGCCAGCAGCTGCGCGAGGACATGGACAAGGGCGTCTTCAACCGCTTCAAGAGCCTGCCGATCGCGCGGATTGCGCCGCTGTCCGGGGCACTGCTCGCCGACACGACACGCTACCTGATCGTCGCGATCCTGACATTTGTCACCGGGTACGTGATGGGGTATCGCCCGGGCGGCGGCATGGTCGGCATCGTCGGCGGCAGCCTGCTCGCCATCGGTGTCGCCTGGTGTCTCAGCTGGGTGTTCGCGCTCATCGGCGTATTGGCGCGCAGCGCCGGCAGCGTCCAGGCCATCGCCTTCCTGTTCATCTTCCCGCTGACGTTCCTGAGCAATGCCTTCGTGCCGGTGACCACGCTGCCGGTTGGCTGAAAGCATTCGTCAATGTAAACCCGATTTCCCACCTGGTAGCCGCGGTCCGCGACCTGGCGAACCATGGCCAGATCGGCGGCGACTTCTGGCTCTGTATCCTGATCGCGGTCATCATCGTCGCCATCTTCGCGCCGCTGACCGTCCGCGCCTACATGCGCAAAGCCTGACCTTGCTTTAGCGGGATTTCAGCCACTGCCATACTTTGGTGTCCGCTTCGGCCGTCCAACGGGGCAGTACGTAGGCCGCCAACAGGGTGGTCAGGGGCATGGCGACTAGCATGCCGATGCTTGCCACGCAGGTCCGCAGCGCCTCTTCGGCGATTGTTTCGGTATTGAGGTTGACCAGCAGCGGTACGTGGTAATTAGCCTCTTGGTTCAGGACGATGATCGTCACGATCGAGGGCAGCGCCACGCCGACGTATACCAGCGCCAAGGTATTGATGAGCGCGGCCACGTGTTCGCGGGCCGACCGACATGCCTTTCCGGAACAGCTGCCCCCGTACGCAGCCGCCGGTCGGCCTTACGAATCTCGTCGACGCTGGCGGCCTGCCCTGTCGTGATATCGAACAGGGGGCCGAGCGAGGCGATGACCACGCCGCCCGTCAGCAGCCCGGCGATATCGATCGGGTGCGCCGCGTAGAGTACTCCCGCGGTATCTTCGGTGATGACTTCCGACGTACCGGTCACGTACGAGGCGAAGGCCGTCAGGCCGATCACTGCCCAGCGTCAGCAGCGATCCGGCGAACGCCACCGTCGTTCGCTTGGTAAACCCGTGCGCTATGTAGACCGATACCAAGGTGATAAGGACCGCTCCCTCGATGCAGGCCGCGAAGGCGTTGTGTCCGTTCACGATGCGCGGGATGACGAAGACCGCCAGGATGGCGATACTCAGGCTCAGCCCGAAGACGCTGGTGATGCCGCGCCACGCCCCGACCGCGACCGCCAGCGCCAGCAGGATGATGAACAGGGTAGCGATACCGGGCATGTACCAGCGGGCGACGATACTGTAGCGTCCGGCGCTGGCGGGGCTGCTGGTGAGCAGTACCTCGCTGCCGATCGGCAGCCGTTTGGCGGCCGCGTCTCCCAGGCCGGTACTCCATAGTACCGGGACGGAGCGGTGCTTCTGGGGACCGTCAAGCAGCCGCGCCGTGACCAGTTGTTCGGGGCCGGCATCGGGCGTGGCGGTACTCCGGACGGATACGACGGTGGCTCGGAAGAATTGGATGGATCTGGCCCCGGCCCGGTACGGGCTGAGACTGAACAGGCTGGCACTGCTCGCGAGCAGCAGCGCCGCCATGCCGGCGGCGTACCAGAGGTGCTTTTTCTGAATACTGGATGCATGCTTGGCCGCTGCCGCGAAACGCTGATATATCATATGGATCTAAGTATAGGTACCTATCCGAGGCTGCGCCATAGTTTTACCGGTATGTTGCCTACTGGCTGTGGCATAATGAAAACCATGAACGAAAAGCAAACACCGCATTCCGAAACAAAACCCGCCATACCAAAGGCGACCGGCGGCATCTCGCTGGATGAGCCGACGGTCAGGCCGACCAAGAAGCAGAAAGAACTGCTGGGATTCATAGAAGCGTTCATCGCCGAGCACGGGCTACAGCCCGAGCTACCGCGAAATCATGAACGGGCTTGATTACACCAGTGTCGCTACGGTAGCACTACACGTGGGAAATCTCATTAAGCGCGGACATCTGCGCAAGCGCGACCACAGCGCCCGTTCGCTCGAGGTCGTCACACCTAGCGACATGCCGCCGGCGCCGGCTCTCAAAACCAACGCCGTCAAAGAAGGGGAAGAGAAGTGGCTAGTGGGCAAGGTGGAGCAGTTCATGGGTGCCGCCGAAGCCGAACCGGTGCCGACCGATGAGCAGATCAATAACCTGTACGTGCTGCTCGGCGCCTTGAGCGTCCTCGGTCTGGACGGCGCTGCCACCAGTTTCATGGACCGCTTGAACATTCTCAAGACCAAAGCCGCCAACACCGACAAAGCCGGTTAAACCCTCCCTGTCATTCCCCCGCAGGCGGGAATCCATTTCCTTGCCTTGGCCTGAGGATAGATTCCCGCTTTCGCCGGAATGACAAAAGCATTGTGTACAAAATTACCATATGTAGCGTAATGTGCTCGTGCTAGACTGCTATATACGTTTAACAAACTGAGTTGGAAGCGGGTGAAAATCCCGCACTGTGCCGCAACTGTGAATTGCCCGCTTGATCCGAAAGGAAAAAGAGCAGCCGGACAAAATGTATTCCATTTTGCCCGCGCGTCGAGAAAAAACGTAGTTTTGTCTCGAGTGCAAAAGTCAGATACAACTTGCTAAAGTCTTCCGCGCAGAAGCAATCTCATTTTAGAGACCCTCTGCTGCTACGACGGTGAGGGTACATGTCTTACGAAACAATGGTGGCCGAGCAGCCATTCGTCCAACACGAGCAGTTCGATCGGAACAAGCGGGATTATAACGACCTGACGACACTGTTCGCGGAAATGGTCGATGGCCGCATGCAGACGCCGTTCAAATTCACATTCGACGGCCGTGAACTCTACGCATCGGACGGCAGCCCGATGGGCCCGGAGTTTGCGAAAGGCCTCCAAAACGCGGAGGAGGTGGCTGCGCGGAACCCGGCGCTCCGGTTTGAAGTCCGGCGCTGCGGCAACGACCAGGAGGAGTACCAGGATATGCTCGCCATGGCTCGCGGCGAGCTGCCGAATACCATGGCAGTGGTCTGTGACCTTCCGCCCGAACTGGAAGACGCGACTGAAGACGTCGGCGGCTACAATGTGTACCGGCGCACCGCTATGCTGCGGGTACTGGCTTGGGACGGCCACACCATGAACATGTATTCCCAGAGCCTTGACGGTTCCGACCGTGAGGGCCTGGAAGCCATTTTCACTGATATGGGATACGAGCCGATGCCGGGTGAGCTCCAGGGGCAACGTATGCACAAACAGCTGGATCAGTCCGAACAAGCATTCCTGGTGAATAAGCTGACCGGTGTCTATGACCGGACCTTGCAGGCTCGTTTCGGCGGGCACTGGTCGGCCGGCCGGCCGGAAGCGGCAGGTATCAACACCTATGATTTCGTCCGAGCCCAGCATGACATCATCCAGCAGGCCATGCTCGACAAGCGTCTGGGCCGGCTCAATGTCTACAAGATCGCGGCCGTGCTGAATGAGCGATATGAGGCCAATAGCCGCATATCACCGGCCAATGTCGTGGAGCGCTATGCTACACCGTTCCATGATCTCAACCGCGAGATGCTCGAAGCCTCCTTCCGCGCCCGCGGCATGAACAAAGTCTTCAGCGCCTGCGGTATGACCATTGAGAGCGACGACGAACCAAGCCTGGCCGATCAACTGAACGAAGCCGGCTACGACACCAAAGCCGGCAAGCCCGAACAGACGAGCGGCACCAAGGTTCTGAAGTGCGTCCATTGTCCTCTCTGTAATCGTGATGGTGTCGATGCCACCATCAAGTACAAAGAGGATGAGAAAACCATCACCTGCTCAAAGTGCAAAGGCTCGAAAACGTACAAAAAATAACTGCTAGCTTGTTGCTACAGGGGTTTATACTAGATATGTGAAAACCGACGATTACGACCCGTATGCGGAACTGGTCAAAGAGCGCTCGCCCTATCTGTTCTGTGACGTCTGCATGTATTATCCCATCGAGCCTGTCCATGGGCATTTCATGTGTCCGAGCTGCCATAGCGTGACGAAATGCTGCGAGGGTGCACCCCTGAATCTGGATAGGGAGATTGCCGAATGAGCGGCTCTGTTACCGTTGAGCGCCGCTATCAGTTCAAGCCCGGCACCCGGCCGGTTACCGTCGAACCCAAGGCGCTGCCCCGCGTCGGCATCTACAGCGGCAGTTTCGATCCGGTCCACGCCGGCCACATCGTCTTCGCGCTCAAAAGCCAGAAAATCGCCGGCCTCGACAAGATATATTTCGTACCTGAGCGCCGTCCCCGGCACGGTAGCGAGCCGGAGCATTACGTGCACCGCAGCGTCATGCTCGGTCGAGCACTGAAGCCGTACAAACAATTCACTGTCTTCGATCTGCCGGATGCCCGCCTTACCAGCCGAAGCGTGTCACGGGTGGTCGAGGCACTGCCGTCCGCCGAATTCAGCCTGCTGACGACCGCCAGCGAACTGTTGTGGCACGAGGGCGAACTGCCGGCGCTGTACCACAAGCTGCACTTGGTGATCGCCGTCACCTCCCACGCCCAGATGGCCGAAGTCCTGGCCCGCCTGACCGGCTCCGACCGGCCGCTCGGCAATCTTACGTTCGTCGATATCGGCACCGAGCACATTAGTTCGGCCGATGTGCGCAAAGGCATCCGGCAGGGCAGGCAGGTCCGCGGCATCCTGCCCAGCGTCTGGCGCTACGCCCGCAAGCAGTGGCTGTATCTGCCGCCGATCCACCGATAAGCCAAGGTATTCCCCTGGTGTTGTCATTCCAGCGAAGGCTGGAATCTAGGTCAATAATTTCTGGCTTTGCCAGCATCTTTCTACTGGATCCCAGCCTTCGCTGGAATGACAACATACAAAATGAGAGAATCCTGTTGACCGTAAGCATAAGCTTTTGCTATGCTACCTAAGAATCTAGGCGCCTGCGAGAGCGTTTCAGAGACAAAAAATACCTTCACAAAAATCAAAAGCAATCAGGCTTGGCCCGTCCCCGTGGTGGAAACGGCCGGTCTATAGGAGGCAGCCATATGGGTTTACCCATCAAACTGCCAGGACGGACGCTCGCGCTCGTGCCGATATTGGCTCGAGACGACCGGCCGCAATGGCAGAAATACATCAGCTACTGAAATGAGACACCCGCAAGCGGGTTTCTCATCGCGCGGGGCAGCGGAATAAGTCCGCCGTCTCCGGCTGCTCTTCCCGGGCTTCAGTGGGCCGCAAGGCTTCAGGGAAATAAACTCGTCTGAGAAATCAGGCGAGTTTATTCGTGGCGGCGATCTTCTCGACGATATGGACGAACTGCTGCCTTTCAATGGCATTCAGCGGCTCGAACAGGAAGCCGTTGACATCGCTCAGCCGATCGATAATGACTTGCTGCAGTTTTCGGCCGGCTGCTTCCAGGCAGATGACTTTGATGCGGCGATCACTCGGATCGTTCTGGCGCGACACCAGCCCCTTCTTCTCCAGTCCGTCCACGATGCCGGTGACGTTGCTGGCATCGCAGTGGAAGAGCGTACAGAAACTTTTCATAGGCCGCGGATGATCTTTATCTATCAGCAGCAGGGTAACGGTCTGGATGCTGGTCAGCCCGAACTCATCGCCGATGGCTATCATGTGCTGCTTGGCGGACATCAGAAAATCGATGAGTGACAGATAGAAACTATGAGGTATGCGCTGATTCATAAATGATTCGGAGGACTTCCCTACCGAATTAGTTGACATTGTCAACATTCGGGATTTACAATGATCGTATTCCAATAATAACGCAGGATAGCTGAAAATTCAAAGGAGACTGCACGCAATGGCAATGACAAACCAACCTAAGAATCATTGGTGGATCCTCATAATTCTAGCCTTGGCGCAGTTCATGGTGGTGCTCGACGTCTCCATCGTCAATGTGGCGCTGCCGGCTATCCAGCGGGCCTTCCATATGTCCCAGGGAAATCTGCAGTGGATCGTCACCGCCTACACCTTGGCGTTCGGCGGCTTCCTGCTGCTGGGCGGCCGCGCGGCTGACCTCTTCGGCCGTCGCAGGCTGTTCATAATCGGCACCATCGTCTTCGGCCTGGCCTCCCTGCTCGACGGTCTGTCGCAGTCCGGTACCATGCTGATCACCCTGCGTGCCATCCAGGGTTTGACCGCGGCACTGATGTCTCCGGCTGCCCTATCCATCGTCCTCGTCACCTACCGAGAAGGTCATGAACGCAATACCGCGCTATCCGTATGGGGTGCCGTGGCATCCGGCGGGGCTGCCGCAGGCGTCCTGCTCGGCGGCGTCATCACCCAGTACCTGGGCTGGCGCTGGAATTTCTTTATCAACGTACCGGTAGCTGCTGCCGTCGCCGTAGCTGCCTGGCGGCTGGTGCCGGCTCACGAATCCGAGGAAACGCATAACGAGCTTGATCTGCCCGGTGCCGTCTCCATCACCGCTGCCCTGATGCTGCTCGTCTATGCGCTGGTAGAAGCTCCAAGCCACGGCTGGACCAGCCACAGTACGCTCGGCTACCTCGGTGTCATGATCGTGCTGCTCGCCTTCTTCATATGGAATGAAATGCGTGTCGAACATCCGCTCGTGCCGTTCAAGATCTTCCGTATCCGCAACGTCACCGGCGCCAACCTGGTGCAGATGCCTATCGTGGCCGGCATGTTCAGCACGTTCTTCTTCGTGACGCTGTACACCCAGACGGTGCTCGGCTACTCGCCGGTCAAGACCGGCTTCAGCTTCCTGGCGGTGCCGTTCGCCATCGCCATCTCGGCTACGAATGTGCCGCGGCTGGTCAAGAAAATCGGTTTCAAACCTATCCTGATGGTCTCGCCGCTTATCGTCGCGGTCGCACTGTTCCTGCTGGCACATGTGCGCATCGGCGGCAATTATTGGCACGACTTGTTTCCCGGCCTGGTGCTGATGGGCCTGGGCATGGGCGGCAACTTCATCGCCATCACCATCGCGGCGACCAGCGGCGTGCACGGCAAGGAATCGGGCCTGGCATCGGGCATCCTGAACACTTCGCAGCAGATCGGCGGCGCTATCGGCCTGGCCGTGCTGACCGGCCTGTCCACCTCGGCTGCTACCCGCTATGTGCAGCACCTGCATAGCGTCCCGAGCAAACTGACGCCGGTGCTCGCCGAAGTCCACGGCTTCCATGCAGCCTTCTACACGGCCAGCGCCTTCATGGTCGGCGCGGCAGTGCTGGCGACAGTCCTGCTGAAGCAGCCCAAGCTCACCGACGGCGAAGCAGCCAAAGAGACCGCTGCCGTCAGCATGCACTAGTCGTCACAGAGCAGCCGGGGCGGACAACGCCGCGAACGTAGCGCGCAGGTTCTCCTCATACTCCGGATACGCTAGCGCCCAGTCGAACATATCGGTGCCTAGTACTGCCGCGACTTCGCGCCGCAGCCATTGGCTGGGCACTTCCGGGTCGGCGACCGCGGCATGCAGGCCCAACCGCCCAAGGTACATGTATGAGCCGCCGGCGTATGATTCCAGATCTTCGAACCCGGCCAATTCCTGCCAGTTGAGCTGCGTTTGCAGATGGCTGCCGACCGTATCGCCGGGGTCGGGCAGGAGATGGATGTGCGCGTGTTCGATGCAGGCCCGCGAGCCGAGCCTGACCGTCGGAACGCTCGCCGAACCGTGTTCCACCAGCACATAGGACCCGAACCACTGTGCCAGATGTCCGGCGACGGCGGTCAGCTGATCATGCACCGCCCGTAATGCCGTCCGGTCCGCCAGCTGCCCGAAAGAAAGATAGTGAGCACGTGTGGCGAGCAGGTAATGCCCCGGGCGCATCATGCCGATCGTCGGCACCAGATACGTCCTGCCATCCCCGAGCGGCCGGGTGCTCGTATAGAATCCGAGTTCTGGCGGCCGCTGGCAGAAAGTGCAATCGGCTACGGCCTGTGGTTCTCGTTCAGTGTGCAGTCCTGACATACGACTACCGTAGCGGCCTGCGAATCTGAAATCTAGTGAACGAACCCTCAGTGAAGAGCCGTTCACTTCCCTGGAAGTGCTATTTATGCAATAATATGAGCATGTTGCCTAGTATCCCGATCAACGATATACAATCCGATATCATCAAGCGGCTGCGCCGGGTCAGCGGAATGAGGTTTGCTGCTTTGAATGTGGACAATGTCTCGAGCGACCAGTTTTCCTACCATTTACGGCATTTGCAGCGAACGGGCCTGGTTGAGAAGGACGAGCAAGGACTATACAAACTGTCCGTGACGGGCAAGAGCCAGTCGCTCCTGATCGCTCCTGACGCGGCCGGGTTTATCAGGCAAGGCTTCATCGCGGTTCGGGTGGTGTATACGAAATCCGAGAACGGTCAGCAGTTCTTCCTGCTGCAAAAGCGCGCGGAAGTACCGTATCAGGGCAGGTTGACCGAGCCGGGCGGCAAGATAGTTGCCGGCAGTACGGTGGATGAGGCTGCCCGCTACCATATGCGCTATCAAACCGGCCTGGACTGCAACGTCGAACTCAAAGGGCTGGTGCATTTTCTGGACGAATACCAGGGCCAGATCGTGCAGGATAAGTACTTTTTCGTGCTGCATGCTACTCGGCTTGCCGGTGAACTGCGTACCGACGGGCCTTTGGGTGAGAACCTATGGATGACGTACGAGGAGATCAAAGCCTCGCCGCTTTCGCTGCCGGGCTTGCTCACGACGCTGGAATTAGGCGTCGGCGAGCGGTTCGCGTTCCATGAGAGCAAATTCGTAGCTGACGAATATTAACGCGGCCATCTTGCATGAGTAGTGATAGCCATGGGCATGCGTTACCATAGGCATATGCACGCAGTACTGCGCAAATATGAATCGCTCAGGCCGTTCACGGAAGCGGAAGGGTGGATGCTGTTCCGGTTGGCAGCGTTTGCCGAGGCTATCGGCTGGACGCTGCTCATTGCCGGCATCTTGATCTCACGCTACATTACGCCTGGGAATAACGATGCCGTGTTCATCGCCGGGAACATCCACGGCACCATTTATCTGTGCTATTTCGTGGCCCCGCTCGTGCTGTACCCAAGCCTGGGCTGGTCGCGCTGGAAGGGCTTGGGCGCCATTCTAGCGGGCATCCCGCCCTACGGTAGCTTATTGTTCGAGCAGTGGGCGGCGCACAAACGCCGTGCCCACGGCTTTAAGACGTACCGGCACTATCTGGTATATACGGCCTTGAGCACCGCGTCCTAGGAGGAGCTGGTGGCTGCGGGCGGCGTGACGCCCTCGGACTTGAGCACACCGTCCAGGACGTTGCTGAACGCGGCGACGCTCGGACCGTTGCCATCGACGAAGTCGGTGTTGGGATAGTATTTGCCATTGATGAAGAACGTGGGCGTGGCCATGTCCTGACCGGTCTTGTTGAACGCGGCGATGTCGGCCTGGATGCGGTCATTGACCGTGGCACTCGCGAAATCGGTCTTAAACTTGGCGACGTTCAGACCCAGCTGCTGGGCATAGTTCCAGAAGAGGGGCTCCGGATTACTGCTGGTAGACCAGTCGTTCCACTCGGCAGGGGTGTAGAGCAGGTCGTGCATCGCCCAATAACGGCCCTGCAAGTCGGCGGCCTCGGCGGCGCGGGCACCGGCGATGGCGTTGGGGTGGATGGAGCTGAGCGGCAGGTTGCGGAACTGGAACTGTACTTGGTCGGTGTAAGCCACGGCGACTTGCTGGACGGTCGCGAAGTAGCTTTCGCAGACCGGACATTCGAAGTCGCCATATTCCAGCAGGGTGACTTTGGCTTTGGCGTTACCCTGTACGTGATGGGTAGCTTGAGAAGTGTCGGCCTTAGAAGCTTTGTTGCTCGATTTATTGCCGTTGTATATCAGAATACCGCCGAACACCACGATGATAACTCCGATGATTGCCAGAAAACGCTTATCCATGAGGTGGTCCTACTCCGTTACGAATCGTATGTATAGTACCATGAAATCCTTGGACTGTCTGTTCAGAGTATACGCAGCTTCCTCTGCGCAGCGGTGCATCGCCCCCTACATAATCTTCGCTAAACACTCGGATTATCGTAAGATAGGGTTATGCTAATTTTTATCCTCGGGCTCATCCTGGCGGCCGTCGCTATCATGCTGTGGACGCTCTGGCGCGCCTACGAACAAGTGCCGGCCAAAGAGCTGAAGCGCCTGGCCCGGGCCGGCGACGACGTGGCCGAGCTGCTGTACCGAGCGGCCGCCTACGGCATGAGCCTGCGCGTGCTGCTGGCCGGCGGGGCAGTGGTGTTCGGCGCGCTATCGCTGGTGTGTCTGGGACAGGCTGTGGGCCTGTGGCTAGCCATCGTCATCATGCTGGTGCTGCTGGCCGTCGGTGGTTTTACACTGGTACCGAACGCCGAGCTGACGCGCAGCAGCCTATGGCTGGCCAAACGGGCTGCTCCCGTTATCGCCTGGCTGCTCGAACGGCTGCAGCCCGTACTTGATTGGGTGGCGCGCTTCGTACGTAAGCATCGGCCGGTGTACCTCCACACGGGCATCTACGAAAAATCCGATCTGGTTGAGCTGTTGGAACACCAAAAGGAGCAGCCGGATAACCGCATCAGCGATAGCGAGATAGACCTGCTGCGCCATGCGCTGATGTTCGGCGATAAGTGGGTCAGCGACGCGCTGGTACCCAAGCGGGTAGTGAAGTCCATCGCGGCTAGTGAGGCCGTCGGCCCGATCCTCATGGATGAGTTGAGCAAGTCCGGCCACAGCCGCTTCCCCCCGTCTACGACGGCAAGAAAGATAACATCGTCGGCATCCTGTATCTGCACGATCTGGTCGGCAGCAAAAAAGCGGGCAAAGTGAGCGACGTGATGAGCCGCAAGCTCACCTACGTGCACGAAGATTTCACGCTGATGCGCGTGCTGCAGGCGTTTCTGAAGACCAAGCGCCATCTGTTTTTGGTCGTGAATAGCTTTGAGGAGCTGGTCGGCATCATCACCATCGAGGACGTGTTGGAGCAGATGATCGGCCGGCCCATCGTCGATGAATTCGACAAGTACGATGATCTGCGCGCGGTGGCCGCGGCAGCTGCCAAAAAGGAGCACGCGGAACACCGCAAGGACGACGAGGAACCGAAATTCGACGACGAAGCTGTTCCACCGCCACCAGAGGTGGTAGAATAGGGTCCAGATGACACGGCGAGCGCAAACGGATATGAATTCCCGGGTCGGCAGGTAACAGCCGGCGCTGTTGCTTGTGTACCCGACCCGCCCTCGAGCCTCCTAACAATTAACCAGGAAACTGCAATGAGAACATATGCGACAGACACCGTTTCAAGAGTGGGTGAGACGGTAACGCTCAAAGGCTGGGTGAACAGCCGGCGCGACCACGGCGGGCTGATTTTTATTGATATCCGCGACCACACTGGTGTGGCGCAGCTGGCCATCCGGCCTGAACAGGCGCAGGCATTTGACGTAGCCGAGCAATTGCGTGATGAATTCGTGATATCCGCCACGGGCACCGTACGCGACCGCGACGAAGGGCTCAAGAACCCGAACCTTGCAACTGGCGGCGTTGAAGTCAAAGTCGACGAACTGGTAATTTTGAACCGCTCCGAACCGCTGCCCATCCAGACCCAGGGCGACGCCATGGCCAGCGAGGACCTGCGCCTGAAATACCGTTACCTGGATTTGCGCCGCCCGAAGATGCAGGAACGTCTGAAGCACCGCGCGGCGTATTACAAAGTCATGCGTGATTACATGGAACAGAACCAGTTCACCGAGGTTACGACGCCCATCCTCGCCAACTCCAGCCCGGAAGGCGCCCGCGACTTCCTGGTGCCATCCCGCGTGCACCCCGGCAAGTTCTATGCCCTGCCCCAGGCCCCGCAGCAGTTCAAGCAGCTGCTCATGGTCGGCGGCGTGCCGCGCTACTACCAGATCGCCACCTGCTTCCGCGACGAAGACCCGCGGGCCGACCGCCTGTACGGCGATTTCTACCAGCTGGATCTGGAGATGGCGTTCGTAGAAGACGGCGAGGAAGTGCGCAGCACCATGGAGCCGCTCGTCAAAAAACTGGTGACGGAGTTCGCCGGCAAGAAGCTTCTGGACGAAGATATTCCGCGCATCCCGTACACCGAAGCCATGGAGAAATATGGCACCGACAAACCGGACCTGCGTTTTGGCATGGAGCTGGTCGAGCTGACGGGTGAATTGCAAAACACCGAATTCGGCGTGTTCAAGAACGCGGAAACCGTGAAAGCAATAGCCGTCAAAGGCGCCAGCGAACTCAGCCGTTCGCAGATTGATAACTTTACCGAAATCGCCAAAAGCGAAGGCGCCGGCGGCTTGGCATATCTGACATTTAAGGACGGGGAAGTCCAATCGCCCATCGCCAAGTTCCTGAAGCCTGAAGAAATGGATGCTATCCGAAACAAGACGGGTGCGGCCGATGGCGACATCGTGTTCTTTGGCGCCGACAAGCGCGCCGTGGTCAACAAAGTGCTGGGACGGCTGCGTATAGAATTCGCCAACCACTTCAACCTCAAGGATCCGAACGTCGTCGCCCTCTGCTGGATCGTGGATTTCCCATTCTACGAGATCAACGAGTCGACCAAACAGTTGGACTTCGGGCACAACCCGTTCAGCATGCCAAAGGGCGGACTGGAGTCGCTGAACAGTGAGGACAAGACAGGCATCCTGGCCGACCAGTACGACATGGTGATGAACGGCTACGAAATCTGCAGCGGCGGTGTGCGCAACCACAACCCCGAGGTTCTGTACAAAGTTTTTGATGTGCTTGGATTTGATAGCGCGTATGTGGATGCACGCTTTGGTGCGATGGTAAACGCCTTCAAATATGGCGCCCCGCCGCACGCCGGCTGCGCCTTCGGTATTGACCGCATCTTCATGGTGCTGGTGGGTGAAGACAACATCCGCGAAGTCGTCGCCTTCCCGAAAAACGGTTCCGGCATCGACACCATGATGAACTCGCCGTCTCCCGTCGACATCGCCCAAACCGACGAACTAAGCCTCCGCATCGTCGAAGGGTAAGATTTGCCAAAGCGCTTTTGCTTAAAGCATAAGCGCGTGAGACAATAAATCTATGAGCGAGAATGTAATACGAATTCCCGGCAACCCCATCAGAATCCGCACCTCTAAGCCAAAGGCGCCGGATATTAAAAAGATACTTAAAATCATTAACGACGCTACGTAGATACCATGCCTGCCTCAAAGCAATTTGGGGTGGCGATTCTAGATACCAATATTCTTGACTACGCGTTTAAGCCACGCACAAAGGCGGTGGCTAGCGATGTACTCGCAAAAGTATCCGGCAAATACACCACCGTTATCTCTGAGTACCTTCGTTTCGAGATTTATCGTGGCCTTGCTATGGGTAGAATTCCCGCAGCCAAAGCAGTGGTCAGTTCATTCACTGCTTTTGCTGTGACCAAAGCGGTGTTGGATACCGCAGCAGCTCTGACAACTTGTTATGAAACGGATAGCGCAACCAAACGAAACAGGGGAGGTATCTCGGACGGTGACCTGATTATGGGTGCGACGGCTTTTATCAACAAGCAGGTAGTAATTACGGCGAATCGTATGGATTTTCCGGCGCCTTATTTCGAGGAAATCAGTTCACATAAGATGCTCGACACAAAAGGTAAGCCGATAGTCGTATACGAGTTAAAGCCAAACATCACCTATTTCAATACTATGCTAGCCATTTGCTATCCTGAACAATAAATCATTGCTACAATTGCGGTATGAAGACTGCCTTGTTTGTGCCGGGGAGTGGGGAAGGTTTGCAGTCACGGGATTACGCGACAGTGCTAAAAGCCATTGAGTCGAAGGGCTACAAAGTGAAGTTCGTGCCAATAACCTGGCCGCGTACGACTTTAGACAAGTGGGTCGCAGAGTTGATGGCCGTCTACGACACGTATGATGCAGAGGATACTATTCTGGCGGGTTTTTCGTGGGGTGCGATGACGGCGTTCGTGGCTGCAACTATGCGCACTCCATCCGAACTCTGGCTGTTTTCGCTTTCTCCATATTTTGCCGAGGATTTGCCGCGCTTAAAAAGGTCATGGCTGCGCCAGAACGGCCATCGCCGCGTATCGGCATTCCATGATGTATCGTTCAACAAGCTGGCACCTAAGATTGCCTGCCCGGTGAAGCTATTCGCCGGTGAAAACGAAAGCGAGACGATCATGCACAGGCTTGATGAGGCTTCAAAAAGACTTAAAGAAGCATCTCGAACATATGCTAAAGGCGCCGGTCACGAGATCGATCACCCCGGCTACATCCTCGCCATCAAAGGAAACATTTAACCTGCTAGTGGCAGAGCACATACAAATTTCAGATGGAGTTGACGAAGAGGTTATTATTTTATTATAATGCAACTATGAAGCAGAAACTGATACAGGTGGGCTCCAGCGTAGGGGTGATAATCCCTAAGAAAGAGCTGGATGAGCTGGGGCTGCAGGCGGGCGATATGGCGGAGATAACCGTCAAGGCGGCCGTCAAACCGGAGGCGGCGCATACCTATCCGGACATTACCGCGCACGGGCGTTTCCAGCCGCCGCTACATGTGAACCATTGGAACTATCTGCAGGAGGCATTCAAGCTGGCAGATCACGTCCGGTTGCTCATCACGAACCCATATCCTGAACAGGCGCCGGAAGCGCATGATGCATCTGCCGCCTGGCGCAGCCAGAAAGCCAGCAATCCGTTCAGCTATGAGGAGCGTGTGTATATGTTCAACGCGTTCTTCAAGGCCATGGACATCGCCCCGAAACGCTACAGCATCGAACCGTTCGATATCACCAATCCCGAATCGTTCAAGGTGCTCGCTCCGGACGTGCCAAACATGGTGAATGTGTACAGCGAATGGAGCGCCGGCAAGGTGCAGAAATTCCGCAGCGCCGGGCTCACCGTTATCCAGCTGGACCAGCCGAAGACGGCGGACGTATCCGGCACCCAGATCCGCGAAATTATCAATAACCACACGGGAGACTTGGCGGAGCTTGGGCCTAAATTGGTCGCGGCCGGCTTCATGGCGGAGGCGGTGCCGGGTCTGATGGATGTGCTAAAGGCTCGGCGCTAGCTATGCATATAGTGACTTCCGGTTCGCAATTCCTCGACATCGATGCATATGGCGGCTGCGTGGCCTATGCCGAACTGTTGCAATGCCAGGGCAAGCCGGCACAGGCTGCCAGTTCAGCACCTCTGAACGAAAGCATCACGGCAATGATCAGATCATGGGATGCACCTTTGGCGACTGATTATCAGCCGCAACCGGATGACACCTTCACGCTCATAGATGTTTCGGACCCGGAATTCTTCGATCCGATGGTCGACATGGCCCGGATCACAGGCGTCATAGACCACCATACCGGCTTTGAGGAGTATTGGCAGGACCGGTTAGGCGAAAAGGCGGCCATCGATTTTATCGGCGCGGCTTGTACGCTGGTGTACGAACAGTGGCAGCAGGCCAATCGACTCAGTGACATAAGCAGGCTGGCAGCGCGGTTACTCGTTGCCGGGATTTTGGACAACACGTTATATTTTCGTTCTGGCGTTACGAGCGAACGGGATCAGGCCGCCTATGGCGAACTCATGAAGCGTGCAGACTTACCGGCAACCTGGCCGGCACAATATTTCACTGATTGCCAGGCCGCCATAGAGGCGGACCTCCCGGGAGCTTTGCATAGCGACACGAAAATTATCACCGAATCGGATGTGCTCCCCGGGCGGATGGGGCAACTCGTGATTTGGAACGGAAAGGACCTGCTGGCTCGGCGCCGGGAGGATATCGCGGCAGCGTATGGCGAGGAGAGTGATTGGTTGGTGAGCGTGGTAAGCATAGACGAAAATTGTAATTACTTCCTGGCCGGCAGTGCAGTTATCCAAGCGAAATTCGCGAAGCTCATGAATGTCGAATTCCGGGAGGGTTTGGCGGTATCGGATCGCCTGTGGCTGCGCAAAGAGATCCTCAAGCGCGCACAGAGCATCCGTTAGCGTCAACCAAGCAATGGTTCTGCTACAATTGCGGTATGATTTATGATCTGACGCATGAGATAAATCCGGAGCTGCCGGTGTATCCGGGCGATCCGCATGTGCAGATCGCGCAGGCAGCTTCGTTGAATCCGGATGGGTATGCCGACCGGCTGCTCACCATGGGCACGCACAACGGTACCCACATGGACGCGCCGGCGCACATGCTGGCCGGCGGCAAAGAGCTCAAAGAGTATTCGGCTGATAGGTTCGTAGCGGAGGCGGTGTGTGTGGATGTGCGGGATGGCTTCGAGGCAGCCCAGGTTTCCGAAGCGATTACTATGCTTGGCGAGACGGCCGTGAATAAGGCAGTCGTATTCTGCACGGGCGCGAGCGATCATTTTACCGAGCAGCGCTATTGGGACGACGACCGTGTCCTGGATGATGCAACCACCCAAGTTCTTATTGAGAGCGGCATACGGTTGGTCGGCATAGACAAGGGCAGCTTCGATAATGATGAACCTTTCCCAGTGCACAAAGCGCTGCTCGGCGCCGACATCCTGCTCGTCGAAAACCTGACCAACCTGGCCCCGCTGGCCGGTAAAACCTTCCGACTCTACGCCCTACCGCTCAAGCTCGAAGCCGACGGTGCTCCCGCCCGCGTCCTCGCCGAAAAGCCCTAGCCTTCTGCTACAATTACGCTATGAGCAAAGACATCTCGATTGAGTATGCGCACATCTATACCAACCACAAGATAGATGAAGAACACAAGACATCGCTTGATATTTTGAATGGCCTAAGGGCCGATCTGGAGGGTAAAAGTACCAGCCTGGTAGTAATGGTCGATGACTATTCATTTCCCGACCCGACGTTTGATTATGATGAATTTTCGGGTTGGTTGAATGAGCATGGTTTTAAGCCTGATGTCGTGTTTCGCGAATCCCAACTTATACCGGTTTGCGATGAAGTGTTAGGATTGATTGAGAACCAGAAGCTCAAAGGCGAGATCGTCGACTATATCAAAGCGAAGAAGTATCCCTGCTCATTGTTTATCGCGGCATGGTACCTGCTACGCCTGGGAAAGGTATCTTATCCTGCATTTTCAAACGAGCTTGCCGCGGATAAACTCATAAATATCCTGCCGGAAAGTTTCAAACCGTTTGAGGATAAAGGCCTTGAAATTATCGCTTCCACCAGATTTGCAGACGCGGTTGACGCAATCGAATACAAATTCTTCCCAGGCCGATTGATAGCCTAACCAGCTACAATAGAAGTATGGAAGAACTGAGCCGGGATGGGAGCAGGCACGTCACGAACGAGGTCGTGAATACGGTCAGTCATTTGGCGGCGGCGTGTTTCGCGCTGCTAGGCAGCGTGCTGTTGGTGGCGCAGGCTTCGGCAGCGGGGAAGCCGTGGAGCATCGCGGCCTTTTCGATTTACGGCGTGAGCCTGGTGGGGTTGTTCACGCTCAGCACGTTGCATCACGGACTGAATGGCAGCGAGCGGGTGAACCGGCTGTTCCGTACGCTAGATTACGCGTCCATCTTCGCGCTCATCGGCGGCACGGTCACGCCCATCACGCTCATCCTGTACCGCGATGTGGTCGGCTGGTCAGTGTTCGGGGTGGTATGGGCAATCGCCGGCTTAGGTATCACATTGCGGGCAGTGCATCATACGCTGCCGAAGTACATTACCAACACGCTGTTCATCGTGCTCGGCTGGCTGCCGGCGGTGCTGGTGCTGGCTGCCGGCACGTCGTTGCCGTGGGGCGGCCTGGCGCTCTTGGGCCTGGGCGGGTGTGCTCTACAGCGTGGGGTTCGTGCTGTTCGTCATCGAAAAGCCGAATCCGTTGCCCGGCGTGTTCGGCTTCCACGAGATCTGGCACGTCATCGTAGCGCTGGCCGCACTCTGCCACTTTTTGTTTATGTACATCTATCTACTGCCAAAATAGCGCTGCACGAAAAGTTACAGCCCGGCCGCAGGGCACAGCGCTATACTTTGTACAGTAACGAATGGAGGTTTCTATGAAGATGCGCAAACTCGGTGAACTAGAAGTATCGGCGCTGGGGCTCGGCTGCATGGGCATGAGCTTCGCGTACGGCAAAGGCGACGACCAGGAATCGACCGAAGTCATCCACTATGCCCTGGACCACGGCATCAACTTTTTGGATACGGCCGATATGTACGGGCCCTGGAAGAACGAGGAGCTGCTTGGCAAGGCTATCGCCGGACGGCGCCAGGACATCATCATTGCTACGAAATTCGGCAATGAAGTAGACGACACGGGCAAGCCGACCGGCAAAGTGAATGGCAAGCCCGACTACATCCGCAAATGCATCGAAGGCAGCCTGAAGCGCCTCGGCACCGACTACATCGACCTCTACTACCAGCACAGAGTGGACCCGAACACGCCGATCGAGGAGACCATCCAGGCCATGGCGGACCTGGTCAAGGAAGGCAAGGTGCGCTATATAGGCATGAGCGAAGCGGCGCCGGAGACAATCCGCCGGGCCGCCAAGGTGCACCCCATCACCGCGCTGCAGACCGAGTACAGCTTGTGGACGCGTGATCCCGAGGACGAGATCCTGGCCACCGTGCGCGAACTCGGCATCGGTTTCGTGGCCTACAGCCCGCTGGGCCGCGGCTTCCTGACCGGCCAGATCAAATCCCGGATGATTTTGCCGAAGATGACCGCCGCCGCACCTGGCCGCGGTTCCAGGGGGAGAATTTCAAGAAGAACCTGGAGCTGGTGGATAAAGTGAAGGAAATTGCCGAAGAAAAAGGCTGCGCGCCCGGCCAGCTGGCGCTGGCGTGGGTACTGGCGCAGGGCGATGACATCGTGCCGATTCCGGGCACCAAGCACCTGAACTATCTGCAGGAGAATCTGGGCGCGCTCGATGTCGAGCTGACCGAAGATGACCTGAAGCGCCTCGATGAGGCTGCACCGGTGGGAGCGGCTGCCGGCGACCGCTACCCGGATATGTCCACGGTAAATAAGTAGCTAGCTTACGATTTCTCGGATTTTTCGGGTCGGAGCGAAGATTTTACTTTTTCGACGGATTTCATGAGGATGCCCAGTTCCTTCTCGCTCTTGGCGCTGAGCTCTTGCAAACGCTGCTGCAGCCGTCGCTTTCGAGTGGCGGGCGTGTCCTTGAGCTGAGGCTGGCTGGCTTGTTTGCGCTTCATAGTTGCTCCCTGGCATTTGGTTGGTTCGGCGCGAGGCGGTTTTTGGGAGCGCGCCCCCGTGAGAGGTGCTTCTTTTGAGCTCGCTAAACTTAGTATAACAGTTAGATATATTACTAAAAAGGGCTTTTATCACAACCTTGCCAATCCATCCACAACGTAGCCCGGCAATTCCAAACTCCTCTCGTTGTGTCTGCGCCTGCGAGAATGCTGCGGATTTGTTACTATAAGCACTAACATGCCGATGCCCGCGACAAAAACCAGCCGAACCCGAAGATTTTTTGGCTGGTTCGCCCGCCACAAAATTAGATCTGTACTGATTTGCTTTGCACTGATTATAATAATGATCTTTCTTTACGCAGTAGTTTCATACAAACTTCAAGAATATATTGAGCACCGGCAATTTTTCAAATCAGCAGAAAAGATAGACATTATCAAAGGGCTACTTGTTGGCCTGTCTCCTACACACATATCTTCTGAACGTGATTGTCAGCATTCAAACTTCGGAGGTGTGTTTGAGAATGATACGTTTACTGTAGCGTTACAGTAAATAGTATTTACGTTAATGTTGATAGAGCTCAAGGCAACCAAATGCTAGCTCAAACTAAGCAAATTCTACAGCAACAGGGACTTAAGCTATATCAAGACGAAACAAATCAATCACGTGAAGCCATTGCGTCATATGCATTCGGGTACGACCATCTAGCATGTTATTTTGACGCTTGGTATTATGATCAGTCGACACCAAGTTATGACCGTGATAAAACACTCCCTCCGAATGGCACCGAAGTTGAAACTGAAATATATTGTGGAGGGAGGGCCCTGAAGGACTATTTCCCTATAACATCGATTGACCTATCTGTTAGAAAAGTGTAAAGTTCCAGTACATTTAGCTGGAGATTTGCTGTGTGGGTACGCTGTAAGTGGGCGTGTCTATCTGTTGTTGGACTGAGTATTTCGCTATGTCTGATCTACAGTGGGTTGCACGCAAACGCTCAGGATGGGTCTGAGTGGCTGGTTGACGGCGCGCCAAGCCTTAGCAAAGTAACTGACCTGTCCGATAATACGCCGCTGCCCACCAACAATGTGGACTGCGACTATGAAAGCTATCTGCCGCCCGGCGAGCAGGTAGTGCGAACACGGTGTACTTTCGGCTCGCCGCTTGGCACTCTGACCACCGACGGTGATATTGAAATCAGTACCGATAAACTGGCGGCACTGCACGGCCCCGACTTGCAGTCCTATTTTTTGCCTACCACGGATAGTTCGATTGCCATGCTCGAGGTGCCTTCGCCCGGCATCGGCAACTACCTGGGCATATATCGCCACCTCAGCCGGGCCGCGATGGAGAAGCACGTTACGGTGAATGCGGGTACGTACTACCAAGTTCCTATCGCACCGGATGGGATGCTGCGCGATCCGGTGACCAACGAACTTATCGAAGTAGACACAAGCAGTGTAGCGTACTCTGCCAATGGTGATTGGATGGTAGTAAATCTGCCGCACCGCGGAATCCTGCGCGTGAGTATGGCCGACTTTAGCACCCAGCTGTTCGCTCGACCCATAGAACCGCAATCCTACATCGGGCTGGCTAGTCCGGCGCTTGCCGTAAGCGATGACGGGCGATATGTGGCGGCTAATACAGATGTATTCGGTGGCGGAAATATAATCCTGTATGACACTTCGACCTGTAGTGACCAGCTGGACGTGGCCATGAGCCAGCAGCAGTACTGCGCCGGCAAAGATATATGGCATGGATTGACGCTTGATGGCCAGTCGATGGGGCGGGGCATGCTGGCAGAGCAGTCTGACATGATTCGGCCGACCTATTTGCGATTCGTGAATGATGACAGCCTGAGTTTTGACGCGCAGTATGCAGTCATTTCCGGCACTGAATACAAGGCGGCGAGTTTTGTGGCAACCGCACCAGGCATAGCACAACACAAGCTTGGGCTTTTAGGTCTGGGGGATTCGTACATATCAGGTCAAGGAGCATTTGACTATCGAGACGGGACGGATACTAGCAATAACGGCTGTCACTTATCGCTTCTTTCCTATCCGTTTATCTTGGGTACTAAGGATTTTGATGCTTACAATTCGATTGCCTGCTCTGGTGCTACAACTGATAAGATTGTTGGTGATGATAAGAATTTTGAAGGACAGGTTCTAGATAATATCCCCGAGAGCAAACGGGATAAAGACGCGATACTAACCAACTTCCTGCCAGGCTATATTTACCAGCAAGAATTCGCAAGTACATATCAGCCGGAGGCGATGCTGCTATCGGCGGGTGGCGATGATGTAGGGTTCGCGGACATCGTGAAAAGCTGCGTGGCGAACGAGGGCGGCGGGACGTGCTATGACAATTATGAGGATCGGGCGGAACTGCTGGGCGAGATAGACGATACGTATGCGAAACTGGTGAACACCTACACGACGCTTCGGCAGCAATCGGGCGGCGCGCGCTTGTACGTAGTGGGGTATCCGCAGATCGCCAAGCCGGGCGGGGCTTGCGGACTGAACGTGCACCTGAACGAGGAGGAGGTTGAGTTCTCGGCGCAGCTGATCGACTATCTCGATAGCGTGGTGCGGCAAGCAGCGCAGACCGCCGGTGTGTTCTACGTGGATACGCAGCAGGCGTTTGACGGCCACCGGCTGTGCGAGTCCGGCGACAGCGCCATGAACGGCTTCACGGTCGGACACGATGCCGGCATCACGCTGCTGGGCAGATACATCACGTTCATAGGTACGGAAAGTTACCATCCGACCGCGCTGGGCCATCAATTGCTGGCTGATACGATCGCGGCCAAAACCGATGATCTCACGGCTCCGATGCCCGCTCCCGGTAGCTACGCGGAACCGACGTTTGATGCGGGCTTACCGATTCTGCAGGCGGTTCCGTCGTCGGGCCGCCCGACAAACCGGGTGCAAAACGACGATACCATCGCGGATGATGTAGTGCTCCGCGGCAGTACCCAGCCCGTACATGTGGACGGCACCGCGGTGCAGCTGCAGCCGGGCAGCGGGTACCAGGTGGTGCTGCATTCCGATGCGGTCTTGCTGGACGAGGGCGGCGTGGATGCCGACGGTAACATCGCAACGACCGTACGCATTCCGGCCGATACCGTGCCCGGCTATCACGTACTGCATGTGTACGGCACGGATATGGCGGGCGAACCGGTGGATGTGCAGAAGGTGCTCTACGTGGCGGCTAGTGCCGACGATTATGACGGCGACGGCGTCCCGAACGACGCGAATCCGTGCTTGCTAGTGCCTCTCAGTGGCAAAGATAGCGATGGTGATGGGATAGATGACGCCTGCGATCCGGATATCACCGCAACTCCCGTGGTCGGTAAGGTAGGCACTATTACGGCACAGGCGAGTACATCGGTAGGAATAGCGAACACCGATTCTGCCGGCAACGATTCTCAAAATATCGGTGATTCACGCGCCGATACGCAAACTGCCGTGCTAGCGGCAGTCGGGCCGGATGGCGAGCTGAGTCCTGTTCCGCAAGCTCCGGCAGCCGAGCCTCAGGATGTGCCGCTATATAACGTGAACTGGATACCGGTACTTGGAGGCGGCATGGTGCTGACGGCAGTACTGACTGCTGCATACCGGCTGCTCGCCAGAGCCAAGTAATTCATTGTAATAATTTGCTAATGGTTGTATAATATATGATGGTCTTTCGGAGTTTCCGATTTACCAAACCCTCTATTGTCTCCCGGAAGGAGAACCCCGTGGCCTCAACGGCAACGGCACGTACGCAGGTTTCCGACAAGAACCAGACGCCTGGTCAGGAGCACGCGCTCAAGACCTTCGTCCGGTACTTCGACGACGACGGCGACCACATCGGCGACTACAGCCTTGGTATCGGCGAGCTCGAACTGAGCGTTGCGGTCCGCCTGATGTACCAGGATCTGCGTGAGCACCCCGAGACAGGCGCCTACCACTATCAGATCTTCACCGCCTTGGCGAACCGTCGCGGTCGGCCGAAGATCGTGAAGGACACGATGGATGCGCTGCACCCGCGGCCCCTCAGGGTCCGCGTGAGGAAGTAGCGCCTGGCGTTCTAACACCAGCTCCAAAGAGGGCGACAAAGAGGCAGGTTCTGAACCGCACTAAGAGAGTTCAGGACCTTGTGGGTCTAGGGTGGAAAAATATGTTTGTTGCTTCGCTGCAACGCCAAAACCTATTTATCACTCACCTCTACTCCCACTAAACACCGCTCCACGAATGCAAGTCGTGCTGACGAGTCCAAAAGGACGAAAGCGGTGTTGGGGTATAATCATGCTTATGGAAACCATAGAGCCGCTGGGGCCGCCGGAACTGCCGGGTGCGGAAGAACACGAAGAGCCGAAGGCGGTGAAACCGCAACTGATCGGGTCTACTAAATCTGCCGTGCTGCCGGAACCGGGCGAGGAGGATGCGACGGATGACGAACCCGACGCGCTGAACGAACACGTGGAGGATCCGGGTGATCCGGACGGCATCATCGCGGCGGACGAGGAGCGCAAACAGCAGGCGGAACATCCGGCGCCTGAAACGCCCGTAGGCTCAAGCGGTTGTGGCCGCGGGTGCTGCTGACGATTATCATAATCGCGGCTGCTGCGTACGGTGCGTACTGGTACGGCACCCGCAAGGCCAACCAGGACAATCCCCCGGCAGCGTCCCAATCATCGCAAAAGCAACCCACGAAATCGGCCGCGTCCACGCCGGCTGTCACCGCGACGCCCACCAAACATTACGACTCCACTAACTTCACGCTCGGCATCGACTACCCCGAAACCTGGACCGTCACTGACACACCGGCCAAGCTGACGGTAGTTTCCCCGAACCTATCATTCACGTCCGTGAACGGCACCAGTGCGGAAGGCCACGTGGTGGAGCCATTCAGAACCAGCAGGCGGCTATCACCGGTTATCCGACAGGCGGTGCGGTGGCCGTGCTGGCGTCGGCTAAGCTCACATACAAGCAGCCCACTGTCGTGCAGCGGGCCCAGACCTATCTGAGCTACCTTAGCTACGCCAATGCAAGCGGGCTCGACGCGCTCTACATCACCGGGGACAGCGGCTACACACAGGGGCAAGAAGTGCCCATGAGTGATGTCGTGAAGGGAAACCCGCTGATCAGCGCCAACTTCGAAGAATGCACGAGCGCCGACTGCAGCACCGGCACGCCGACCATGCTGACGCTGCTGGCCAGCAAATGGTCCGGCACGCAGACCGACACGGACCTGACCGCATTGTTCGAATCGCTCCAGCTCGACTAAATCGCCGGCACGCTATCGAGCGATTGCCAGACGTACCAACTGGCGACGGATTCGTAGGGTGCCAGCGGTTCTTTTTGGCCAGCTTGGTGATTTGTTCCGGCGTCGGGGCATCCTTGAAACCATAGAGTTTGCGGACGCCGTTGCGGATGCCCAGGTCGCCCACCGGCAGCACGTCGGTGCGGCCCATGCAGAACATCAGGAACATGTGGGCGGTCCAGGTGCCGATGCCTTTGACCGCCGTGAGTTCGGCGATCACTTCGTCGTTGCCGAGCGAATCCATGTGGTCAAACTGCACCTTGCCGTCCACGATGTGCTGCGCCAGATCCAGCACATATGCGCCCTTGGCTCGTGAGAAACCAAGGCCGCGCAGCGTATCGACGTCGGTCGTCAGGATTGCTTCAGGAGAAGGAAATTTCCCGCCGAACAAGTCGCGGAACCGCCCTTCGATGCTTCGGGCGGCGTGTACGCTCAGCTGCTGGCTGATGATGGCATCGACCAGTTCCTGGTAATAATCCTCGTTGGGCCGGATAGTACACGGGCCGATCTGCCGTATAACTGCTGCTAGCACCGTATCGACCTCACTCAAATATGCGGCGGCTTTCAATGCTACCGCCTCGCTCATGCGTTCCATGCTTGCAGTATATATCGCCGCGAAAGTTTGCTATAGTACTTTCAAAGGATAAGCATGGTGGCAGAATCGGACGAATCAGACCAGTCTAACAAACCGGAAGCGCTGCAGGATGCTGCCGCGCCGGAGTCTGCGGACGCCCTTACATCTCCTTATGAGGATCCCAAAGCTGACAAAGCGGTCGACGACATTCTGAAAAAGGACGGCGACGAGGTACTGAAGGCGCAGGACAAAGAGGCCGATAAAGCGGTCGTGATGAAGGAAGGCTTCAAGGAGCGGTTTAGAGATTTCTTCCATGGTTGGTGGTCCAACCCGCGTAAGCGCTATAGCGCCATCGGCGCGCTGATTTTACTGGTCCTGATACTCCTCGGTATTCCCTACACCCGCTATAACATCCTGGGGCTGGCGCTCAACGCCTCAGCGACCGTACAAGCGGTGGACAGCAAGACCGGTTCGCCGATTAGCGGCGCGACGGTGAAATTGGGCGGCAAGACTGCTCAGACCGACGCCAACGGCAAAGCGACGCTCAAAGTGCACGGCGGCAGTAAAACGCTTGTCGTCAACAAGAAGTACTACACCGGGTATACGCACGCCGAGCTGGTCGCGGTGCCCGGCAGCAGCGGTTTCAAGGCTACGCTGGTGGCTACCGGCCAACAGGTCAAAGTTAAGGTTACCAACTTGGTTACCGGCAACGCCCTGTCGGGTGCCACTGTCAGCGCCGGGGGCGCCAGCACCAAGACCGATACGGATCGGATGGTATGGCAAACTTGGTAATTCCCTCTGACGCCACGGTCCAAGCGGCTACTATCACCACCTCCGGCTACAACACGGCCAGAGTGAACATCACCGCCGCGGGCGACCTTGCCAAAAACACCTTCGCCGTCACGCCGGCCGGCAGGCTGTACTTCCTGTCGAACTTAAGCGGCAAGATCGATGTCGTCAAGACCAACCTGGACGGCACCGACCGCCAGACGGTGCTTGCTGGAACCGGTAATGAAGACTCCGGCAGCACATCGCTGCTCGCCTCGCGTGATTGGAAATATCTGGCGCTGCTGTCCCGGCGTTCGGGCGACAACGCCAGCGTCTATCTCATCGACACCACCAACAACGATAAACTGACGACCATCGACCAGGGCAATGCCGATTTCAGCCTGGTGGGTTGGAGCGGCGACAACTTCGTCTACCAGGTGACGCGGAACACGATCAGCAACTGGCAGGCCGGCCAACAAGCGTTGAAATCTTTCGATGCTACCAGCGGTGAGACGTTATTGCTCGACCAGACGCAGGCCAGCGGCACCGACCAATCGAACTGGATGGGGGCAGCAGTTCGGCTCGCCATATCTGATGGGCAGTCAGGTAGTGTACGCCAAGAATTGGAGCTCCAGCTCCAGTTATGCCGCCCAGGTTTCCGCGAAGCAGGCCGAGCTCGACTCGATCGGTGTCGACGGGTCGAACCACAAGACCGTCAAATCATTCGGCGTGGCTCAGGGCACGCAGACCGATTACATCGCCATCGGCACCCGGCTGTATGAACCCGACGGTCTGTACGTGTCATTCAATGACGGCACCGGCGACAGTTTCTACGATTATGACAATGGCAGCATCACGCCGGACACCACGCTTACCGACACCTCGCTGTACGAGACCAGCTATCCCACTTACCTGCTATCGCCGTCCGGCAACAATACGTTCTGGAGTGAACAGCGCGACGGCAAGAACACGCTCTTCGTCGGCGACGATGACGCCAAGAACCAGAAGCAGATCGCCAGCCTCAGCGATTACGACGTCTACGGCTGGTACACCGACAACTATCTGCTGGTCTCCAAAGGCAGCAGCGAACTGTACATCATGCCGGTCGCCGGCGGCACGCCCATCAAGATCACCGATTACTACAAGCCGAATATCAACTACCAGGGATACGGCGGCGGGTACGGCGGCCTGTAGGCCTTCAGCGGTATTTCAAGTTATAATTATTGAATACCACTAAGGTGGCTCATACATATGCACCCACTCTCTTTTCTTTCTGCCCACACCTCCAATAGCTACGATGCCGGCCGCATAACAGGTGTGGTTATGCTATCTGCTTTCGTGCTTACGTTCATTCTCGCGCGCGGCTATACCCGGGTGGCACGTATCAGACATTGGAAAAGCGCCCGCATATCGGGTATCCATACCCATCATCTGGTGTTCGGCATGGTGCTGGCGTTTTTCGCCGCGGCTCTCGAATTCACCCTGCTGCCGAGCGATCTGCCTACCAAACTGATACTCGCCACGGTCTTCGGCGGCGGGGGCGGCATTGGTGCTCGACGAGTTCGCACTCACCGTCCATCTCCAGGACGTATACTGGGAAAAAGAAGGCCGCAAGTCGGTGGATGCCGTCATCATCGCGACCATCTTCGGTATCTTCCTGGTATTCCATACGGTGCCCTTCGGCCATGCCGCCGACCTTTCAGGATTACTACTGACAATCTACGTGCTCCTGAATCTCATCTTCGTCCTCGGTTCGGCCCTCAAAGGCAAGTTGTACATCGCTGTCTTCGGTGTATTCGTGCCGGTCATCGCTATACTCGGCGCCATCAGGCTGGCCGACCCGGAATCGCTGTGGGCCCGCCAGTTCTATGACCCGAAGGGATTGAAGATGCGCGTGGCCGAGAAGCGCTACGCGGATGTGAATCGTATATGGCAGCCGCGCAAGGACTTCATCTGGGATTTCGTAGGCGGGAAGACCGGTCGCCCGAAGCAGGACTGAGCATCGATGCCGACTGCTGATGAAAAGCATGCATTCTTAGAAACGTTGTGGGAATATTATGGTGCGCATGGCCGGCATGATCTGCCGTGGCGGCAGCCGGAACCTGACGGCAGGTTTGACGCATATAAAGTCATGGTCAGCGAGCTGATGCTGCAGCAGACGCAGGTGCCGCGGGTAATGCCGAAATACGCCGCGTTTTTGGAGCGGTTCCCGACGGTGCATGCGCTGGCATCGGCTGATCTGGGCGACGTGCTGCGCACCTGGCAAGGTCTGGGTTACAATCGCCGCGCGAAATTCCTCTGGCAGGCCGCGCAGATGATTGATAACATGAGTCATTTTCCGGATACGCTGGAAGAGCTCGTGAAACTGCCTGGCATTGGCCACAACACTGCCGGCGCAATCATGGCATATGCATACGACCAGCCGGCAGTGTTCGTCGAGACCAATGTGCGTACGGTATATATCCACCACTTTCTGCATGATAGGGACGATGTCACTGATAAAGAGATCCTCAACCTCTTACAGCAGACTATCTTTGAGGGAGAGGGAAAAGAGCAGCCCGAGACTTTGGCTTTGCCAAAGCCCGGCGCGATGAGAAAAACCGTAGGTTTGTCTCATGTGGAGCAGCCGCGAGAATTCTACTGGGCGCTCATGGATTATGGCAGCTACCTCAAAACACAGGTCGGTAATCCCAATAAAGCCAGCAAGCACTATGCGAAACAATCGCAGTTCCAAGGCTCCCGCCGCCAAGTCCGCGGCCAGGTTTTGCGAGCGTTGGGCGAGCAGCCCATGGAGCTTGCCGCATTGCAGGCGCTGATCACGGACGAACGGCTGGAAAGCGTACTGAATGACTTGGTACAAGAGGGCCTCATCCGCCTAAAAGGCAGCAGTTACTCCTTATAGATGGTACAATTGGGGCATGGACACACAACCTCCAACTGCCCCGACCGAGCCCGTGCCGGTCGCTGAAACTCCGGCCGAACCGGTAGCACCTGCTCCGGAAGCGTCGGCGACCACCCAGCCGGTACCTGCATCACCGCCGGAAACGCTGGCGGTAGCGCCCGAGCCTCCTGCCGGGACCGCGGGAACCGTAACCGCGAAGCCCACGGTGCCCAAGAAACCGGCCGGCCCCAAAGGTCCTGTAGTGGCCATACTCCTGCTGGCTGCGGTTTTCGTAGTGCTCGCGGCCGTCGCTTACTACGCCTACACCAAGTCCAAATAAGATATCATCACCCGACATGCATGTTTTTACCAGCCTTCATGATCCCGAGCTGATAGCCCTTCTGAAGCAGGGCGCCGTCGGCGTAGTGCCCACGGACACGGTCTACGGCTTGGTCTGCCGTGCTGACATGGAATCGGCGGTCAGTCGGCTGTATGCCCTGAAGCATCGTGAGCAAAAGCCCGGAACCGTCATCGCGGGGCGGCTGCAGCAGCTTATCGATCTTGGCTTGCGTGCTCGTTATCTCAAGGCAGTTGAACATTATTGGCCGAATCCGCTCAGCGTGGTCATACCGTGCGGCGAAGACCTGGCCTATCTGCATCAAGGCCGGCACTCGCTGGCCGTTCGTATTCCGGCCGATGATTCCATCCGTGCTTTCTTAAGCCAAACCGGCGTGCTGCTGACATCCAGCGCCAATTTGCCTGGCGAGCCGATCGCCGAGAACCTGGCGGAAGCCCAAGCCTATTTCGGCGATGGGGTCGATTTCTACGTTGATGGCGGGACGGTTGTCGACCGTCCACCCTCTACCGTCATCCGTATTATCGACGATGCCATCGAAGTCCTGCGTGAGGGCGCCATACATATTGATGAAAACGGGAGAATAACGACATGAGCATGACGTTCAACGAATATCAGATAGCAGCCTTGCGTACCGCCGCATCGAAAGATAAGCACAACGAATTATTTCACCTGCTGCTCGGCCTAGTGGGCGAGGCCGGCGAAATCGCCGAAAAATTCAAGAAACTGGTGCGGGATGAGAATTCCGATATTTCGAAGGTCGATGTGGATGATCTCAAGAAAGAGCTGGGTGACGTACTCTGGTACGTTGCCGTGCTGGCAGACCATTTCGATATTCCGCTGGCAGAAGTCGCGGAGCTGAATATCGCCAAGCTGGCCAGCCGTCAAAGCAGAGGCGTTATAAAAGGCTCGGGTGACAACCGCTAAGTTGATAAAACAGGTTAAACGTTGTAAAATATAAACCAATATGGAAGACTTTCCAAGCGCGCCGGCACCAGAGGCCAGGTCGAATAACCGGCCGGAGAAGAAAAACAAGCGCCGCAACAAGCGCCCTAAACTCGCCATACCCCAGCTAGCCTCGGTCGACGACAAGCCGAAAGACAAAGCTCCCAAGCAGGAAAACAGCCGTTTGGACGATGCCCTGGCGAGCCTGCTGATAGAACGGCAAGGTGAGTCGGAGAAGCCCAGTGCCGCCAAAGAAAAGCCCGAAAAGCAGGCTGAAGAGCCAAAGGCTGAGGTCTCCGATGAAACCGTTGCCGAAACCGACGCGGCAGCAGAAGGTGCCGAATCGGCGGACCAACCGATGGAAGTAAAAGAGACCGGCGAGAAGGCCGAAGAAGACGCCGAGAAAGATGACGACGAGGATGACGGCAAGGAGTACGAACCGCTGGCCGCCTACGAGCCCGAACCGACCGAATTCAGCGGCGGGGAAGTCATTATCCATTTGCAAGGCGACACGCCTGTCGCTGAACGGGTGGTTCCGCTTGAAACTGATGGCGAGACGGCAGCTCCCGAACCAGAGGAGCTGCCCGTGCCAGCGTTTAGCACGGTGCCCGAACAGCAGCACCAGGAGCGTGATGCTACCGTAGCGCGCGAATCGTCGCCAGTGGCTAGGCCGGAAGCTGGCGAGCCGGTTGCGCCCACTGCCGGTGGTGAGCTTCCGCCCGTGCCGCCCAGTGAAACTTCCGGTGCGACGTTCGCAGAACCGCCGGAACGCCGGCAGCCTCTACCGGCGGAAATCCACTACGGCCAAACCGATCCGAACCGGGTGACGGCTCTCAGCATGGTACCTGCCGAGCAGCTGGTCACCAAGCGGCAGCTGGAAGACGAGCTGTATTATGCCCAGAAATCCGGCTTGCAACAGGGTCTCATCGCCGGCGCCGTGGCCGGCGGAGCCTATGAGCACTTCAAACATAAGCGCCGCGAGAAAAAGCAGGCCAAACGCTTCGACGCGCAGGCCAAGCAGCTCGAGAATACAACCAAAGAGTATGGCTTCGCCGTCCAGGAGCAGACCCGCCAGAATGCCGAACACGGCCGCCAGATCGCCGGGCTGAAAAGCGAGCTGGCGCAGCGGCCATCGCCCGAAAAGCTGATGCCGCAACGTGTTCCCGAGCAGATACCCTCGGACCTGCCGGAGCAGCTGGCTGCTCCCGATGGCCACCGCTTTGAAACCAGCGCGTGGCACACCATAGAGGTCGACGCCAAAACCGGCCGGCCGGTCGAGAACCCGACGTTCCGGTACGGTCACGAATATTACCGCGAGCGTGCCCCCGAGAGCGGTCCGCCCTCTCAGCGTCATGCCGCAGCCGGTGAAGTCGCGCTGGTGGCAGCTGCCGGTGCGGGCGGCGGAGCGGGTGCCTCGAACTTGGCGCCGGGAAGCTCAAATGTTTCACTACCTCAAGTTCAGATTCCTGACGCCAGCACCCAAGGGGCACCTCCGGCCAGCCAGGCGCTGCGCGACATCCCGGCCGTCGCCCCGAAGCCTTCCAACAACGCGCCGCTCTGGCCTTGGATTACCGCTCTCGTGGTGATCGTCGTGGCGCTTATCGCGCTACTGCACTAGGCGATTTCGCCGGCGTGTATGCGCACGTTCGCCATGAAAGTGGCGATGGCGTGCTCGGCGGTCGCCAGATCGGTGTATTCGAACACGCTGGCGTTCGGGCTGCCGGCGATCATGGCGGACAATTTGCGCTCGCCTTCCGGTCGGAACAGGCAGAGAATCGGCTTACCCATCTTTTCGGCTTTGGCGATTTCGTAGCCGACGCCTAGGGAAGGATTGGTTACTTCGGCGATGATAGCATCGGCCTGTCCGATCCACTTGATGTCATTACTCCATATCTCACCGGTCGGCTTCTGCATGCCGGCCGCCGTCAGCTTCTTGTCGGCGAAGATCTCGGTGAGTACCTCGCAGTATTTCTTGGCGACCTGTACCAGCTCGCCATACCAATCGGCGTCGTCTCGTCCGCCGCGGATCGAACAGGCGAAATACACCTTCTTCACGACTTAAACTCCTTCCGCAGCCACTCGTCCAAGCTGTTGCCGCCGCCCGCGGTCAGGCAGAGTACCGTGTCGCCGGCTTCCAGGTGGCGGATGATGTGCTCGCGCAGACTCGAATCCAGTGCCGCCGTTTCGGTGACGGTCTGTGTTTCGGCGCTTAGCAGCAGCTTCAAGTCATCGGGCGTGAGCAGTTTCAGATCTTTGTCTTCACGCGCCAGATAGCTTGGGACGATGTAGAGCTTTTTGACCCCGTCGAACAGATCGCGCAGCTCATCTTTGATGAAGTGCTGGCGGGTATTGTGCAGCCCTTCATATACCACCACTACGTTATCATCGGCCGTCTCATGGGCCAGCTGCAGGGCGCCGCGGATTTTCGGCGGCGTATGGGCGTAATCACTATACAGGCCCGAAACTATCTGCTCAAAGCGTCGGGACACACCCGGGAATCTGTTGAGATGAACGATGAGGTCATCCACCGGCTTATCAAGCAGGCCGTGCACGGCGTTCGCGACTTCCCAGGCATTCTGACGGTTCACGAGGCCGGGCAAAGTAACATCTTGGATGGCCGGATCGTCTTCGTCCAGCACGGTCTGGTTTTCTCCGGGTTCAAGCCCGAGCCGCTCGACGTCGTCCCGCCACAGCACAGCCTGTTCGCTCTGCTCCAGGAACTCGCTGAAGGCGGCGTTGTAGTCTTCGCGGGTCGGGTAGATGTCGGGATGGTCCCAGTCGATGCCGGTTATCAGGCTAAGTTGCGGCTCGTAGCTCAGGAAATTGCGGTCAAACTCGTCGCATTCGTACACGAAATATTCCGCGCCCGTCTCGTACGCGCCCATCTCGGCGAAGCTGCTTTTGGCCGGCAGTATGTAGCCCAGCGGCAGACCTAGTTGTTTCAGCAGCCAGACAGTCATCGCGGTCGTGGTAGTCTTGCCGTGCGTGCCGGCGACGGCGATGAGCTTCAGGCCCTTGTCGGCGATGATCCGGTTCAGCAGCTCGTCGCGCTTGCTCGTCTTGATGTCCTGCTCGCGGCAGAAGTGAAGTTCCGGTGCGTCCGGATTCTCGAGCGGCAGGGCAGAGGTGTAGACGAACCAGTCGATGGGTTTTTTTGTCGTGCACCGCGGCGATAGCTGCTTCGTCCTGTCCGATATGTATGTCAGTGATGCCGTGCTTTTTCAGGTTTTCGATGTAGAGCGAATCCTGCTTATCGCTGCCGGACACCTCGTAGCCGGCCTGACGAGCCACCAGCGCCAGCGGCCCGATGCCCGTACCCCCGATCCCCGAAAAGAAGATATGCATACCTTTCAGTATGCCTGACCCCAGCACCAGAAACAACCGCCGTTGTAAAATTGTGAGGTACGACCCATAGGTATGCGGTATAATCATAAGCAAGATGAAATCTCCGGTGGGCACCAGCTGATGAACAAACGCCACTTGCACCACGTCTGGCGCTTGCTGCGCGGCGTCAAGCCGTGGTATTTCCTGGGCGTGGCCATCGTGTTCGGCGCCATCAGCCTGGTCAGCCTTCGGCACAACAACGAGCATATGATCAAGCTGCGGGATGCCGTCTACGCGGCCGATGCGGGGCAACGGCGATGTCGAAGCGGCGCTGCGCAACCTCCGCGCATATGTCTACGGCCATATGAACACCAGCCTCAGCAGCGGACCCAACGCCGTCCACCCGCCCATCCAGCTGCAGCACACCTACGAGCGCCTGCAGCAGGCCCAGGAAGCTACGCTGGGTCAGGGTGACAGTTCTCTCTATCAAGCCGCCCAGGCGTACTGTGAGGGCCAGTCGGATGTCGGCAGCGAGGTCATCACCTGTATCCAACAGTACGCCACCGCGCATGGTGCCCAGCTGGCAGCCATCCCGGCCGGCCTGTATGAGTTCGACTTTACTTCGGCCAAATGGTCGCCCGACCTGGCCGGCTGGAGCCTGGTCATCACCGTCATCAGCGCCCTAGCGTTCCTGGTGAGCGCCCCTTACCACTGGTGGGCCAAGAAATACCTATAGCATCTGCTGGCGCCTTGCTACACTGGTGTTATGCAAATGCATCCTCCGTTCGATAGCTTTCGTCTGGAAAAGCAAGCTGGCGAGTATAAAGATTTTGGAGCCGACGACAGCTATCCCTTAAAGGGGCGTGACGTATCCGGTAGCATATGGTGACATACCAGGTTACCAAGGAGAGGATGGCGCTGACCTGGATATATTTATGGGCGATGGGGGTGGAGTTCACGGCTTTATCATTGTCGCACGGCCCGAGCTTCCGAACGGAGAACACAAGTTCTATGTTGGCCTGACGGAAGATGAAGAAGCGTCAGTGCTCCATGAGTTTGCACCTGTGCTCTTAGGTCATGGTCGCTATGCTTCCGTGGAGGCACTTACGGATGACATCCAAACGTTCCGAGTAGCACCTACTTCGTAGCCGTAGAGCTGCCGCCCTGCGTAGTGGTAGTGCCGGCCTGCGTTTGGTTACTGACCTGCGAACACAATTGCGCGGTGCTTTCGCCCTTGCTTTGGGTCTGGTACTGCTTGATGCTGCTGACGACCTTGCCATCGTTGTCCAGGTTCTCCCAGAAAGTGACCTGGCTGCGGTTGACGACCATCTGATCGGTCGGATCGTGAATTTGCTGGCAACCGAGCTTGACGAGCGAATAATTGCTGCTGGTGCTGTCGCCGGTCTGCGTCAGGTAATAGATGTTGGTCAGGCGGATATAGTTCTGGTTCAGATCGTTGATGTGGCCGAAATACACCTGGCCGTTGTTCAGGAACACCGCCTGATACTGGCTGGTGGCGACATATTTGGATTCGTCGTCCGCGGAAGTGGTGCTGTGGCTGCGCATGAAGATGATGGTGATGCCCACGAGCAGGACCGCGATGCCGATCAGCATCACGACACCCAAGAACCCGAGCCAGCCAACGCTTTTCTTGCCCTTGGCGACCTTCGGTTCTCTTTTCTCGGTTTTCGGTTCCGTGACGGCCGGAGCAGCTACGGGAGCGGTTTGGCCGATCAGTGCTCGGCTGGGTTGTCTGGCGAAAATCCATCTGTTGAATCACCTCTTCCTACATTTATCGACTAGCCATAAGTGTAATACACTCCGCCTCCTTAGAGCAAGCGCCTCAAGACACGAAAAACCGATTTTCGCTCGCCAGACTGTTGACAAACAAAATCCCACCAGAGTATGTTAGGGATACTACATTAGTTATAAGGGGAGGCCTGCAAATGGCATACAAGCACACGAACTCAAAAGGTGTTACATACTACTTGAACTCAAAAGAAGTCACTCTGCGCGGCGGCAAGAAGCAAGTTATCTACTACTTCAGCAAGGACGAGCGCCCCGAGGCGAGCGAACTGCCGGCAGGCTTCAGCGTGAACGAAAACCCGCGCAACGGCTTTCTGACCGTCAAGCGCAGCTAATTTAGAGCGTACGCAAAATACCCCCGTTTACGGGGGTATTTTTTATCGCTAGGCTCTTCGGCCTGAAGACCGGAAAAGGAGCCGTAAAGCTCCAAAGGAGCTGCACGGCGCTGAAAAACCCAGAACAGCCCAGTCGGGCTGTTTCTGTAGGCTCGAGGGGACCGTCCATATCCTTGCCCGACGCATTGATACCGGTACGGCGTAAGGTTTGTCAGAGAACCATGTCATGCGGCGTACGTAACTGAGCCCGTTTAGGGCGAAGTAGCCGCCCATTTGGTATACTCTTAGATGTATATGGCCAAGAGCAACGAAGTCATCCTAAGAGTTGAGAACCTGCAGAAGTCGTATGACGGCAAGAAAGCCGTCGACGGCATCAGCTTCGAGGTCAAAAAGGGCGAGATATTCGGAATTCTCGGGCCCAATGGCGCCGGCAAAACGACCACGCTCGAGATGATCGAGGACGTTGCGCGAGATAGACGGCGGCACCGCGACCATAGCCGGCGTAGATGTTGCTAAAAATCCTTACGAAATCCGCGCCATGATCGGCGTCCAGCCCCAGACCCCCGGCTTCCAGGACAAGACCAAGCTCACCGAACTTATCCAGATGTTCGCCGCCGCTTATGGCGAAAAAGTCGACCCCAAGAAATTCCTCGACGAAGTCAACCTCGGTGATAAAGCCGACAGCTATGTAGAGAGTCTGTCCGGCGGCCAGCGCCAGCGCTTCAGTATCGTCGCCGCATTGGTGCACAGCCCCAAGGTCTTCTTCCTGGACGAGCCGACCACCGGCCTCGACCCGCAGGCTCGCCGCAATCTCTGGAAGCTCATCGAAGAAGTTCGCGATCGCGGTATCAGCGTCATCCTGACCACGCACTACATGGACGAGGCTGAAGTCCTCTGCGACCGTATAGCCATCATGGACGCCGGCAAGATCGTCAAACTCGACACGCCGCAGAAGCTTATCAAAGACCTCCTGGCCGCGGCTTCAAGAAAGACCAGAAAGTAGAGCAAGCCAATCTGGAGGATGTATTCATCGATCTGACCGGCAAAGGATTACACGAATGACATTGAAACAGAAACTCTACACCGTCTGGGCGTTCTTCACGGTCAACATCAAGCGCCTGTTCCGCGACCGTCTGGCCCTGTTTTTCACCTTCCTGTTCCCGCTGATCTTCCTGTTCGTTTTCGGTGGTCTGAACAGCGGTAACAATTCCGTGTCGTTCAACGTTGCTATCATCAATGAGTCGCAGACACCGTTTTCCAAACAGTTCGTCGGCCAGCTGGATAAACAAAAGGCCCTCAAAATAGACAAGACCATCACCGGTTTTTTCGGCTGCCAACGAAAAGATGAGCCGCGGCGAACTCGACGCCACCATAGAGCTGCCGGCAGCTTTCGGCGTCGTCAAAGCCGGCGACACTGTCCCGAGCGGCCAGGCGATCGTCCACTACACCCAGAACAACCAGAGCGCGGCCGAGACGCTTACGACCGTCCTGCAGGCAGAACTCCAGGGCATCAATGTCCAGCTGACACACAGCCAGACACCGCTGTCCGTCACCAGCAAGCAGAATAACGAGCGCAGCCTTAGCAGCTTCGATTACACCTTCACCGGTCTGCTCGGTTTCTCCATCCTCGGCGCCGGCATCTTCGGTCCCATCAATGTCTTCCCGGAGCTCAAGAAGATGGGCATTCTGCGCCGCCTGCACACTACGCCGCTCCGCGTCTGGCAGTATTTCCTAAGCGTGATGCTCGGCAACGCCGTTTCGGGCCTGCTGTCCATCGCCGTCATGTTCATCGTGGCCATCTCTATCTTCCACCTCAAGATCGTCGGCAACTACTTCGAACTGGCCGTGTTCCTGGCGCTCAGCATCGTCATGATTCTCGGCATCGGTCTGGCCATCGGCGGTTGGGCCAAAAACGAACGCCAAGCCGCGCCGCTGGCGAACATTATCGTCTTCCCGATGATGTTCCTCAGTGGCACCTTCTTCCCGCGTTTCCTGATGCCGCATTGGCTGCAGAGTATCACCGGCTTTTTGCCGCTTTCACCGGTGATTGATGGCGCACGCCTTATCGCCACCGAGGGTGAGCACCTGACCCAGATCGGCTCGCAGATCGGCATCATCGGTGCCTGGCTCGTCATCGTCTACCTCATCGCCTTCCGCGTCTTCCGCTGGGAATAGCAACGCAGGCTAAGCGTTCATAGACTTGCTTTTTATAAGCAAAAGTGGTATAGTGCAGTTATGGTATCAGATCATAACTTACCACCTAACGCAAACGAACCTCAGTCCTTGATCCGTATGAGGATCCGCGTATGCGTAATATGCTGGATGGGTCTGGTTTTACGGTTGATCGGTTTTTTGCCGCCTACAGATACAAGTGAGCAATCGGGTGGGGAGGTTCCTGAGGCTACTACTCAAGCGGTGCAACGCCATCGTACGGTTCATCGTGGCTACACCCGCGGTCGATTGCCACATGACTGGGATCTCGACCATGAAGGTGAAACCGAAGTGGATCGTTCTAAGCTATCAATCGAAGAGCTTACTGTAGATGTAGCAGGCATACGCACTTTGCGGATACAGGCACGCGATCGCCTTCAGACTTCACTATTCGAGAAGCGGAGCGCAAAGGCATACCCGCCAATGCATTATTGCGCGCTCGAGGCTTGCCACTTATCGAAACAGATCAAACAGATAGCAATACGGTATAATTAGGACTCGATGTATAGAGATTTACCCAAGCCTTTTTTCGTATTGGCGCCGATGGATGAGGTGACCGAGACGGTATTCCGGCAGATTGTTTTGGCACGGCTGCGCCAGATCTATTCTTTACCGAGTTCGTGAATGTGGACGACTGATGAGCACGGGTCGCGGCAAGCTTTTGAAAAAGCTTCGCTTCGCTGCATCTGAAAGGGCACTGGTCGCGCAGCTGTGGGGTTCGAAGCCCGAAAACTTTAAGACGGTGGCGGAACAGATTGCTGACGGTTCTTTGGCGCGCGAACTTGGCCTGCCCGACGGCTGCAACTTCGTGGGCGTCGACCTGAACATGGGCTGCCCGGCCAAAAGTGAGGTTCAGAATGGGGCGTGCAGTGCACTTATCAAGATTGAAAATCGTGAGCTCGCCGGTGCTATTATCGATGCCACAAAAGAGGGTTTGGCAGGCAAGCTGCCGCTGAGCGTCAAAACACGCCTTGGGTTTAGTGAAGTCGATATGAGCTGGTTCCAATTCCTGCTGGGCAAAGAGCTGGACATGCTGACCGTGCATGGCCGCACGCGCAAGGAAATGAGCAAAGTGCCGGCGCACTGGGATCTGATCGGCGAAGTGCGACAACTTCGCGATTCGTTGTCACCGCGGACATTGATTGTCGGCAACGGCGACGTGCAAACTCGGCGGCAGGGCGAAGAGCTCGCCCAACGACATGGCCTGGACGGCATCATGATCGGCCGCGGCATATTCCAGGATCCCTATATATTCGCACCCGAAAGCCCGTGGGATTCCAAGACGAAAGCGGAGCGGATCGCACTGTATCGGCAGCAGGTGGAATTATTCAATGTGACATGGAAGAATGGCGAACGCAACATCAAGACGCTCAATAAGTTCTGCAAAGTCTACATACACGGCTTTGACGGCGCCAAGGAATTGCGCGAAAAACTGATGGCCGCCGCCTCTGTCGAGGCATTACTATACCTTCTATAGTGCGGTTGTGCTAAACCTTCCGGGCACGGTATCATAGGAGGATATGATTACCGCCGAACACCTCAGCAAGCGCTATAAGAAGAAGCGGGCCGTCGACGATCTCAGTTTCAAGGTGGAGACGGGTAAAGTCACCGGTTTCTTGGGGCCGAATGGGGCTGGCAAGAGCACGACTATGCGGTTGATGCTGGGACTGGACAACGGCGGCGGCACCACGACGTTCGACGGCAAGAAACTGCACGAATACGTGCAGCCCTCGCAGGTCATCGGTATCCTGCTGGAGGCCAAGGCCTTCCATCCGACCCGCACGGCCCGGCAGCATCTGCGGATTCTAGCCGATGCCGGCGGCATCAGCACCAAGCGGGTAGACGAAGTGTTGGCGGAGGTCGGGCTGAGCGAAGTTGCCAAAAGCAAGCCCGGCAAGTTCAGCCTTGGTATGAGCCAGCGGCTTGGTATTGCCGCGGCAATATTGGGCAAGCCGAAATACCTGATGCTGGACGAGCCGGCCAACGGGCTCGACCCCGAAGGTATCGCCTGGCTGCGCGAATTCCTGAAGGCCTATGCCGATCAGGGCAATGCCGTGTTCGTCAGTAGCCACCTGCTGAGCGAGATGGCGCAGATGGCCGACAACGTGGTAGTGATAGGCAAGGGCCAGCTGATCATCGAGGGTTCGATTGACAAGATTATATCCGGCAGCGGGCATTCCGGCGTGTTTGTCCGTTCACCCAAGCTATCGGTGCTCGAACGCGCCCTGAAAGGCCGCAAAGCGGAGATTACCAAGACCGGCGGCGGCTTGAAAGTCACGGGTATGTCCACCGATGCCATCGGCAAGCTGGCGTTCGAAAGCGGCGTGCCCGTGTACGAGCTGGCCCAGCAGGAAGCGTCGCTCGAAGAGGCGTTCCTGGAACTGACCGCTGGCGCGCAAGAGTTCGCCGGCAAGAAAGAGGATAAGAAATAATGCTGTCTGCTATAAAGGCCGAATCCCGTAAGCTCCTGACTGTTCGCTCTACATACGGCATCATTATCGTCAGCCTGCTCATCGTCGCGCTGTTCGCGGGCTTCGGTGAAGGCTTCCATGACACCGCCGCGGCGCTCCGCTCCCCGCAGCTGCTGATGGGCGAGTCCAGCAGCGCCATCGTGTTCGTAGGGCTCATACTGGCATTCGCCGGGCTATTGCTCACGGGCAATGAATATCGCTACAGCACCATCATGTACACGCTCTCCAGTACGAACCGGCGCAACAAGATACTGTTCGCCAAGTTTTTAGTCATCAGCATCTTTGCGATAATCACCAGTATCATCGTCGCTTTCTTCTCGCCGCTCTGTACCATCGTGGGCGTGCATCTGCATGGCGGCACCATCGGCCCGCAATCGTTCGATTATTGGTCGGTGATATGGCGCTGCGTATTCTGCGGTTGGGGCTATGCGATGCTGGCGTTCATCCTGGTGGCTATCCTGCGGAACCAGATCGGGGCCATCGTTACCTTCCTGTTGGTACCGCTTATCGGTGAAAACATCATCACCGCCATATGGAAGAGCAGCGGCAAGTACCTGCCGTTCACTGCGGTCCAGTCTATCGCCGAGCCGAACGGCCTCGGTAACCACACCACTAGCGTGCATGCTATGACGGTCGTACTGGTATACGTCGTGGTCGGGCTGCTGGCGAGCGCGGTGCTGTTTGCGCGGCGCGACGCCAACTAGCCGCCGGCCTATATCACTAGTGCTTATTGGCCGGTTGCGGTACAATCGCCTATATGGGCTTGAAATGGCTTTCGCACACGCTGTCCGTACTGTTGTTTGTGTCGCTGTCCGGCCTGATCTCGTTATTTATCGTAAGCCACACGCTGCTGAACGCGCATTACATCGAAGGCCAACTGCAGGCCGATCAGGCATACTCCAAGCTCTCGGTGGCCATATCCGCCGAGCTGGCCAAAGACGCCGGGACGACCGATCCGCAGGTGACGGCGGCGCTGCAGAACATCGTTACGCCCACCGTATTGCAGCAGAAAATCAACAGTACACTTGACCAACTCCAGGCGTTTTACCTGGGCAACGGTCCGGCGCCGCAGATAGATGTCAGCGACCTGGTGGCACAGGCCCAGGCCGCCGGCGTGCCGGTGCCGGCAAACAGCAATCTGAGCAAACCCATAACGCTGGGACCGCCGAATCAAAATAAGGGTCTGGGGCGTTCGGTGGACGGCGTGCGGCTGAAATCGCTGCTCATAAGCGGGCTGCTGCTGGTGGCGCTGCTGGCGGTGTGCTGGAAGCGGCGGCGCTATACGGCCCCGGCCAGCGTACTCATCGCCATCAGCGTGCTGTACGGCCTGCTCGCGGCCGCGTTCCTGACGCTGCCGAGCGTGATCGACTCGCACATCCGGTTTGACTTCAGCGCCAACGCCTTCGCAGGTGTTGGCCACGATCTGGCCCTGGCTATCGCCAAGAACCTGGGCCGCGACTACGCCATCGTGGCAATTGCCTGCCTGGTAGTGGGGATCGTCAGTCGCATGCTAATCAAGCGTCTGCAGCCAGCTGCAGTGATTCCAACCGTGAAGCAGCTACCGCCCACTACTGCTCCTAGCTTCGTAAAAAAATAATAACATTGCTGTTTATGGTGGGGCGGGCTGGGCTTGAACCAGCGACCAATCGGTTATGCGTACTACTACAACTTTCGGTGCCTCTTTCGAGTTTGTAGTCTGGACTGTCTCTTCATCCGAGTATTGCTCGGATGCCTGCCATACAGTCTCTACACCTTTTCATCATGCGACGAACTTGGCTCGGGATTACCATTTGAAAGGCTTCCCCGAATTTGACAGGATATACTTACCGGTTACCCATGTAAGCAGCCCTTTAACTTTTTGGCATATCTAGTAAAATGTAGTTATGAAGAACAGGTCTAACTGCAGTGTCTGTGCCAAACCTCTGTCCGGCAAGCAGACGCTTTTTTGCTCAATAAAGTGCAAGAATGCAGTGCATCAGTCGTATCAAGCACAGAAGAAACGTGGTATACAACGGAAGTTGTACTTTGTGGAAAAGCTTGGTGGAAAATGCTCGAAATGCAGCTACGCAACCAATCTCTCGGGACTAGCATTTCACCATCTGCACGGAAAAGAGTTCCAGCTTGATGTCCGCGCATTATCGAACCGCAACATCAAGCCAATCCTTAACGAGATAGCCAAATGTGTTTTACTTTGCCACAATTGCCATGCCGAGGTCCATAACCCTAGTCTAGACTTAGCCAAATTGTTAAGTTGAGCCGACTGCTCTAACCACTGAGCTACCGCCCCATATGTCTTACTCCAATGAGCCGAGACAACAGATACGAGTATAGCAGATTGGCACCGATGTTATATACTAAAACCTGAAAATGTTCGATAAAACAAACATACTGCAAAAGCTGGATCCGTATATTGCCATGGCGCGCGTGTACGTACTCAGTTTGCGTGATATCCGCAATGTCGGATTGCTGGTGTTTACCGTCATAGTGCTGCTGATAAGTTGGAGCGGCGTCAAATCCATCCAGACGAATTACGGCCTGCAGAAACAGATCTCGCAGCTGACGCAGGAAAACCAAGTCAGCAGCCTGCAGAACCAGAACCTGAAGCTCCAGAACCAATACTACGGCACGGCTCAGTACCTGGAGATCGCCGCCCGGCAGAACCTTGGCCTTGCTATGCCTGGCGAGACTGAACTCCTGGTGCCGCAGAGCGTGGCGCTCGCGCACACCGTGAAGCAGCCGAGTACTGCCAGCACGCCCTCTGAGGTCCCGAAACAGGCCGCTTGGCAGCGGAACGTCCAAGCCTGGATCAACTTCTTCCTGGACCGGGGGTACTGCCAATGACTAATAAGCCGCGCAAGCTTTCCTACCATACATCAGTTGACTATGCGCTGGCTGATCCGATGAAGATATTGGCCCAGAAGGAAGGCCTCGCCACGCGGGCCAACATGCCGGAAGGTTTTACCGAACTGGACGGTACGCGCGGTGAATCGGCCTACGTTTTCAGCATGGGAGATAGCTACGGTGCCTTCGTCCAGGAAGGCCTGGGAACCAAAAGCCTGATCGCCCAAGCGATATACGAATCAACCGGGGTTTCCTATTTCGCGCAGATTGCGCAGGATACCGTAGCTTGCGTCATCAACGACCTGATCAGCGGGTCGGAGCAACGCCCGTGGTACTGAATGCCTACTGGTCTGCCGGGTCATATGATTGGCTTGGAGACCGGGAACTGGCGGAAGATTTTATCAAAGGCTGGCGGAAGGCCTGCGATATGGCTGGCGTGGTGTGGGGCGGCGGCGAGACGCAGTCGTTGTCCGGGATCGTCATGCCCGGGGCACTTGAATTTGCCGGCTCGGCATTCGGTATAGTGCGCACGGAGCGGCAGCTGATGCGTGGCGCCCGGTTGCGTGCCGGCGATACCATCGTGCTAATAGAGTCGAGCGGCGTGCATGCCAATGGCATCAGTCTGATCCGCGCCGTAGCCGACAAATTGCCCGATGGCTACCGGACTGAACTACCCAGCGGTATAAGCCTGGGGGAGTCGCTGTTAACGCCGACTCACATCTACGCACAATTGATGAAACGGCTGTTTGAAGCCGGACTCGATATCCACTACGTATCGAACATTACCGGGCATGGCTGGCGCAAGCTGATGCGCGCGGTCGAGCCGTTTACCTATACCATTGAACGGATTCCGCCGGCCGGCGAGCTATTTGATTTCATAGCGGAGCAGAGTGGCAGTGACATGCACGACATGTACGGAACATTTAACATGGGCGCAGGTTTTGCGATATATGCGGCTGCCGGTGCAGTCAGCCAGATCATACAAGTAGCTGAAGCTATCGGTCTGCGTGCATGGGAGGTAGGTCACCTGGAAAAGGGGCCCAAACAGGTGGTCATCAAGCCGTTGGATATAACCTTCGGCAGCGACAGCCTGGAAGTACGCTAGCGCGAGCAGGAATAGGCTCATTGACATTTTCCGCCTCTGTTGATATACTAGTTTGAGTCGATTTTCCCTGGCATTCAGGGAGAGCAGCAATATATCGCGGGATGGAGCAGCGGCAGCTCGCATGGCTCATAACCATGAGGTCCCAGGTTCGAGTCCTGGTCCCGCAACCAAGTAATATTTTAAGGCTTCTTCGGAGGCCTTTTTGTTTGAAACTGATCTGTAAAGTACACTGATTTCACTGGTTCCAAAAGTATGGTTCACGGGATCGTATACCAAACCCTTTGGGAAGAGCATTTTCTGGAACCTCTGCCGTACATCGAAGGTGGCGTCCTCCCATTGCTTATCTACGAACTCCATAAAGTTCAGAGCGTACTCAATATCTGCTTCCCTAAAGCTCTGTTGCTGTTCTGCTTCACGTAGCTTCAGACTTAGATCAAGCTTTTGGTTCTCAAGGGCGTCCATTAATATATCCTTTTCATCTTTGCTCAAATCGCCCTTAGCAAACTGCTGAATACCCTTGACTCGTGCGTCAGATAGTTCACTCAATTCACCACGAAGCCGCTGGACGTCCGTATTAATACGACCTAATTGCTTATTCATCTCGCGGATCAAGACTTCCTTATACAGCCTCAGAGTGCCTTCTGTTGGTTTTATGCGCCTGAGCATGTCCACGAAATCGTCATGCACAATCTGGGCGGGCATAGAGGGTATCTTGCAACCTTTGCCACAGTGATACCTAGGCGAGTGACCGCCGTTACCAGTACGCGGGGCAGAAGCGTACTGATACCTGTGGCAACCAGCACAAAGCAAGGTTCCTTTTAAGACATATGCCTCGTTTTTCTTTAAATGAACCTCATCTTTACGAGTTTTGCGTCCATATAATAAAGACTTATTACGCTCGTACGTTTCAACAGTGATCAAGGCAGGATGCTCGCCTTCATATTCCTCATAGTCGGTAAACTTATCAGATATAAAACCGGCATAAGTAGGCTGTTTCAGCATGCGATTGATAGAATCTTCGCCAGCAACTTTACCATTGCGAGTCCTAAATCCAATTTCCTCTGCATACCTAGTTAGCTCTGCCTTAGATATGTCACCTTTACTAAATCGCTCAAGTATTTGCGTTACTTTAGGAGCCATCGCATTAGGTATGAGGGTAGGCCGAAGCTTACCCTCTCTGTTTGGTTTTCTATGAACGCTATATCCAGCAACTGGCGGGTGTTGATACCAACCCTGTTTTGCTAGAGCTTTCATATTATCGAGCGTATATTCTCGTTTGTTGTCATTGTCCATCTGAGCCAAACCTACATAGATTAACTCCATAAAGTTACCGGTACTAGAGTCGTCAAAGGATTCGGTGGCTGAACGTAAAGTTATACCCTTAGCCATCAGCACTCCCTTTACTTGCATGTAGTAGCTGGCAACATCTCTTGAAGCTCTACTCATTTTATAGACCAAAACATGGTCGATCTTATCACGATAGGTTAAAGCAAACTTAAGTAAGTTCTTTAGCTCCTCTCGGTCAGCATTCTTAGCGCTCTTGGCTTCATCATAGAACCATCCGTCTGTAAGGATTTCTATGTTATTTGCGTCAGCATATGCTTGGATCTTGTCTCTTTGAGTAGCTGGACTTTCATTGTTTATTTGCCTTGAGCTAGATACTCTGACATAGGCAACGGCTTTCTTGCGCCTATGGCTATCATTGCTTAGGTAGTCCATCTATAGATCCCTAAACTGTTGTTTGACATATTGACACCTTTCTTTTTAAGTTGTTCTTTTGCTAGTAGCTGTAAATCATTAACTATTTCTAAGATTTCTTCATCACTGAGGCTCTCGGCTTCTTTTCCGAGTAGCTTACGAGCCTCCTTGATAGTGATGAGAGTGCCCTTACTCAAGATGTTGGTCGACCATACCGGTAGGAGGTATTAATATTCTATTAATTCTGTAAGCATCGGATCTAATGTCGTGTTCTAATGCAGCTGCATAGTCATATGACCATGTTAAAAGTTCGTGTGTCTCTTTTGAGTATTGAAGTGCGTTTGACCATTAGTTTGCCTGCGTAGAACTTTTTTATTGCTTCGTTTTGTCTCTGCGTTATCGAAAAACAGAAAACAAATCTCGTAGTTAGGTGATTGCCTGTATCCCTCCAAAGCACGTATGCCATAGCAGAATAGGGAGGTAATCAGCACCGTATCATTAACTCGAATTACTTTTTGATAGGGTAGTTTAGTCTGTGCCATTTAAATCCTTGTGGGCGTGGTTATATATCAAAACATAGACCACGCCCGGTTAGTGGTTGGTGGGTAACTACAAATTGTTAAGGTGCGATTACATGCAATACGGCAACACTAGCAGCGTCCAAACACGCTTGCAATAGTCGTCAAAAGGTGATGGATTATAACTTTGATTATCATTCTGATGATAATAGTTTCAATCTGTATATTCGATAAAGTGAGACCATTTAGTTGCATGCGCCAGACACACTCAAAAATGTGTTGTATTTTTGTTTTAAGCTATTGGCTGAGCAAATTTCATAGTGGTGTCTGCTGTGTACCTCTGAAGCAAATGATTATATAATTACACCCAAGTGGTTCATCCACCTATGACCTAAACCATCCGTAAGGCTGGCATGGTCACCAAATCCAACGCTAATAGTAAGTCCGTCGTCAGGACTGATTAGCGTTGGTCGTAGTCCGAAAGGGTTATGGGGCGCAAGCTCACTGGCGGCGGGCTTTTTGTTTGGCCGCCATACTATCAACCTAACCAAAGGATTTCTATGACGGCTAACCAACTTAAACGAAGGATCCTCTTTAAAGGACAGGGCCCGCACGACTTTAGCAGTGCGAAGCAATATCGTACCGGGCTCTATATAACATTCTTCAATAATGGCGACATTGAACTCATGCACCAGAATCCGTTTATTCTTCCATTAAAGAAACGGATTAAGATCAGTAATGAAGACATCGCCCAAGTTCAAGCTTATGTTTCACCGGGCAGATTTTCACAAATTACGGTAACAATCATTGAGACTTCCGGCAATAAGAACTCTATTCGAGTGCGCCGGAATGTCAAAAAGAAGTATCAGGGCCGGCCATCGGCGAAGCTTCCCTCGATATTGGCTTCACTATACGGAGATCGCTTCTCTACAATTTCATAAGATTAACTGACGGTAGCAGGAACTTCAGTCGGTTCTTCTGCCTCAGCTGGCTCATCAATTGTGCCGGTGTCTACATTAATGGCGATGTCATCATCGTACTGTGGCCGGCCATCGGTGTCTATCACTTTGATGACCAACGTGTCTTGGTTAAAGAAGCCAGTTTCTTCCATTGGGTCGTCCTTTTCAACAGAGTACTTTAAGAGTACGTCAGCGGCACGTACATCACCACGTATAGACTTAATCATCAGCACACTGATAATAGCTTCTAAGGGTGTCTCGGTGCCTCTGGGATGAACATTGGGCAACAACTTGTATGTATCTGGGTCGTTAAGCATATCAACGATGACAGTTTTTACACTCCGTGATCCTTTTGGTCTACCGTTTGGGTTGCCGCTTGTTCCGGGCTTCCAAGGTTTTAAGTTGCTCTTTTTCACTGTTAGCTCACTGTTAATTACGTTGCTGAACTCTGTTTTTATTATATCAAAAATGTACTTTGCACAACTTTCTGTTTAATATTGCAAATATTTAACGAAAGGATATGCCATGTATGACAACACAGCTGAAAAGATTTGTCCTGTCTGCCATGAACCATACACCGACTATCCAGCACTCAGTCGTAAGGACAATAAGACTTATATTTGCCCAGCTTGTGGAGTACAGGAAGCATTGGCTGATTTTGCAGACAACCAGAAGAAAACGGAGATTGATATTGCTGAAGAAGCCAAGGCGATACGGGTCCGCAGACTTTCTAAAGCTCTAGTAAACCTCATCGATCTAAAGGTTAGAGGGATCATCACTGAAGAAGAATTTAAACAAAGTAAGAAAAGAATACTCGGTTTCTAAGCTATCGGTGCAATACTGAGGCACCTCTATGACATCTGAGGCTCTCTAGCCTGAAAGATGTATAGATCATCATCTTGTATACTTAGAAGTGCCTTAATAGGCACAGGTATAGTTTAATTGCTACTACAAAAGCAAAATGTAGAGTAAGTATTGACAATGTAGAGATTATCAGCTAACATACGTACTATTATGGTGAATGAAACTAAACACGAGCGATTTAAACGACTAGCAAAACAACGAGGTGATCGGCTGTTAAAAGATATTCATCTTCTTGGGAATTTAAGCAACAGCAATAACTACCAGTACACAGATCAAGACGTTGCTACAGTATTTTCACTGATTGAGAGCGAATTACGCACTCAAAAAGCACGTTTCAAATCAAAAAGACGTAAAGAAATAAACTTTTAGGAAGCCAAATGAATAACAATGACTTTTTTGCCCAACTCAAGCCATACGGTCCAGAAAGTTATGAGACTATAAGCCTTGCCCAACTCGTTGCCTTCTGCGTTGACTTATTGAGAAAAAATGAAATTTCTACTACCTTTGAAACCCTAACTGTCACTGCTTTTAAACTTTTTCCCGTCAGCTTTGCATTAGTCGGATTTGATCAATATCCTGATGCTGCCCGAGTAGGAAGGGCGTTGTTACAGGCTCGTCCAAAATACCAGAATCTTATTGTAGGTGATGTACACAAAGGCTACCGACTTACCCAAAAGGGTGAATACAGTATAAAAAAGGCGACTGCATTGATCAAAGGTGAGCACCAGGCAAGTGATAAGAAAAAGATAGCTAGAGATAGAACATTTGTCGGAAAAGTTGCAGTAACTAAGATTGAACAATCTGACCTTTATAAAACTTGGCTTGCTGACAAGGAAACTCAAACAGGCCTTTATGACATATGGCTTTTTCTAGAAGTTGCACCTTATACGGAAAAGAGAGTTGTAAAAGAAATAGTTAATGATTATAAGGCTGCCGCTGAAGCTGCAGATAGAAAAGACATATCAGATTTTCTGAACTGGCTGAAAACTAAATATCCGGAAGTGATAGGGTAAAGATTTATATGGAGATTAGCGTACAAATTGCCTCAAGGTACAAAAGACGTAAAGCAGCAAATGCAGTAGGGAAGAGTCTGCTTAAAACCCTAACGGAACCGATTACAAATGCAGACGACAGCTATAAGAGACTTGTTGATAATGGCCTAATAAATTCTGAAGAGAAGAAGCCAATCATCATAGAGCTTGATAAAACATCACGATCAGTGAAAGTTATTGATTTTGGTGAAGGCATGACAGATGAGTCTATGCAAAAGTTCTTTGGCGTGTATGGTGATGATACTAGTGGAGGTTCTCAAGGCTCTGGCGTAAGGGGTATGTTCGGTCAGGGAATTAGCGATGTGCTGTTCCATCACGAAAACGGGATGATCTTATCCATAGTTGATAGAACTTTATATACTTGTAAGTTCAAAAAATCAGAAGACGGTGATTGGAAAATAGATCCAAAGAGAACCACAACTCAACTTAAGCCTGAAGTCCGAAAAGGTCTAGGAATTCCTGAAGGCAATGGCACTATTGTCAGTTTCACACTTGCAGAGGGCACTCCTATCCCTCATAAATTCACAGAGCAACTTCGTGATTTTTATATGCTAAGGCTTATAAATAGTGATCCTTCTCGAAGCGTGATATTAAGAGAAAAGAAAAGAAGCGGAACAACCGAAGAGGAAATACGTTATGTGTCTCCGGATGGTGAGAAAATTGGTGCTTGGCACGAAACAATAGAATTTGAAGACTATGAACCCGTTGAAGTTAGTATTGAGCTTTACAAATCCAAAGAAGCACTTGCAGAGCAACAAAATGGTCTCTTAGTTTATGACGAAAAAAATGCAGTCTACGATCTTACGCTTTTCGGATACCCACAAGATTATCCCGGCGCAGAAGAGCTATATGGCACAGTGGAACTTACGGGCGCTAGAGCGATTATATATGACAAAATAAATCAAGAGCAGCCAGAAGAAATACTCACAGATGAACGCAGTGGTTTTAACACAGACCATGAATTTTATAAGAAACTACAAGCGGTAGTGAAACCGAAACTTGATGACATATTACTTGCAAAGTCATCTGCAAAAGCACCAGCAAAAGAACAAACTGATCCGAAGCATCAGAAGGTACTTGCTTTGTTCGACAATCTTTATAGAGAAGTGATGGGTGCCGATAATTTAATTGCATCACCCAAAGCCGATCCTACGCCACCAGAAGGAGGTCTGCAGTTTGATAGGACTAATATCAATACTACGGTAAATAAATCCTACGGCCTCGGGCTTAATATCAATCTCGCTTTGTTACCAGTAGGATCAGTGGTTAATTTAGAATGCGATAAAGAAGATATAGTAATCGAGCCAAGAATATTCGAAGTGACCGAGAGCCTGAAAAAGGCTAATAAGCTTGCCAGAAAAATAATTACCATCCAAGGGAAGAAAAGCGGTATCTCTGCTAGCATTGAAGCGTCAACGGATGTATATAAAGCAAATGTAGTTGCAACTGTGGTGGACGAAGATCGAGTCTATCCCGAATTTTTACAGTTTTATCCTTTGGAGTTGGCGGTTACACAAGAAGCCTCGCACAAAGCTTTTCTTTACATAAATACGAATGAAATAGCTCCTGGCTCCACCATCTACATAAGCTCCGACAATGAAAACGTTAAGCTCTCAGATGACAGTGTGATTGTATCTTCTGATTTTGAATACGACGACATTGTTAAACAAGAGATTGCATTTTCGACTTTAGAAAAATGCACAGCTTCCATAACCGCAATAGCTATAGATTTTGGTGAGCAGGCACAGGTCACGGTGAGCGTAGTTGACCCCAAAGACCCTAAGCCGACTAAGTCTACGAGTAAATTCAAAGATTGGATGTTTTATCCAGACCTAGGGATATATCAATGTTTTTACAGCTCAATACCTACAGACCCAAATTACGGGATGCTTTTAGTAAACAGTACGCATCCTTTAAACCAAAGATACTTTGGCATGGATCCAACAAAAAACTCAATTGCTGACTCGCTTGTTGCTCAAGTATATCTTGCTGAAGTTCTTACAAACGAAATACTAAATTTCATTTTTACCGAGAAACAGCAAGTCGAGCAAACCTCAGGTGGAGACCCCAATGCTGTCAGGGACCCTCATAACTATATAAGAAACGAAATTGCCAAAATGAAACGTAGCATCGGCTTGCAGGCACAAGAGATGTGGGTAGATCAAAAGAAATTGGATGAACTGACCACTAATCCTAAGTAGAGCTGTTAACCAAATCTCGCTCTTTGTCAGTGAGCTTCAAATTACTTGCTATGAAAGGTCTTTTTTGGCCAGTAAATGGCATTTCTTTTTTATGAGTGCCAGACCACTCAAATTCATATTTTGCCTCAATCTGTATAGGACTCTCGAATGTTATGTCTGCCTCAATTCCGTATTTTGAGAAGGGTGCCCGCCTAAATAGATCCCTAATAATATCCTCATCCGAGGACTGTTTGATTCCTGCAAAAACATAACGCGCAGCCCAATGTTTATTCTTTGTCGCAGGCTTGTCTTTCAGGGCTTCAATATAAACACCCTCTATCTCATCAAATATCTCGGGATAAGTAACACGAAGCTTTTTAAGGATTGCGGAGGGTAATTTAAGGATTCGTAGTTTTCCTACCGTTTTACCAAAAAGTTCTTTATCCTTGATATCTTCTGTGTCGTCAAAGATCACAACTTGCTTTAAGTAGTCTTCAAACATTCCCTTAAAAGAAGGATTAAGATCACATCCGATGAAATCGCGCTTCAAGGCATATGCTTCTGATAGCACGGCTCCAGATCCAGCAAAGGGATCAAACACTATATCTCCTGGATCGGTGCATAGTTTAATTATTCTTTGCATCATTCCATTGGGTAACGGGCAAAAGTGCCTAATATATGATTTACCCCAACTACCTTGGACAGGAATAGGAAACTCCCAAACATCAGTGGGAATTTTACCCGACGTACTGTATCTTTCTGGATATTTGACCCACCACTCTTTAGGGTTGAGGTCTGTGATGCGTTTCGGAAAATATTTAAAGTCACTAGTTTTTACAAAGAATAAGATATACTCAAAAATATTTCTCATTTCACCCTTACGTGAATATGGCAACGTGCGATCCTTTTTCCAAATGATTATCTCCTGTAGTTTCCAGCCAGCTTTCTCCGCAATTCTGGAGATATCAAATGGTAATACCTTGAATTGTCCATTCTTCTTCAACGTATCTACGACTAGCCACATACTTCCAGTATCTTTTGTAACAATGAAGCACTGACGCAATACCTTTTCCATGTCATCAAGATAATCATCGTATCCTTGACCGAACCCAATTTGGTTATCTGAACCATAATCCTTGAGATCGAAATACGGCGGTGATGTGATTATAAGATCGATGTTATTAGGAACAACTTCACTTAAAGTCCTTGCGTCATGAATGAAATATTTCCCCATAGCTCTTATCCTATACAAAAACGGCTAAAAGATCCATACCCCCTGTACAAATCTGCTGTTTATGGCTTTGTATTATATACACGTTCCACTCCTACGTGCTACACTAGGCTAACTGATTGGCAGATCTCATGAGCGTCCCCCATCTGATGATCTCCTTACAGATTAGGTTCCAATTCGATTGTATTTGCTCAACCAAGTGATACTAACGTCCTCTTCGGAGGACTTTTTGCTTAAATTGGATCAATAAATATGAAATTTCGTTAGGTTCCATAACTCACCTAGGTGTATTTTACAGAGGTAGAGTGAT
>JBBCFY010000002.1:0-117944 GCA_037200465.1 Candidatus Saccharimonadota bacterium
ATGGCTAACGGTTCTTTTTGCAAAACGCAGAGCGCGGTGATGACCTTGGCGATAGAGGCGGTCGCCAGCGGCGTCTGGTTGCCGCTCGTGCCGAGCAGGCCGTAACCGGCCGCCGCGATGGCGGCCTGTCCCCTGTCCCGGCCAGCTGATGACCAAGTTGGGCGAGGCTGCCGGCAGCGACGTGCTCACGGTGGCCGTCGCTGCCGGCAACGGCCGCAGATAATTTGCGGCCCCGGCCAGCACCACCAGCACCACCAGTATCCGTAAGTATGGCTTGCGCCGCCGTTTCGGAGGTTTCGGCGTATATCGGGTCGGTGCGACAACATGCATTGCCTCTATTATACCTACCGTCCCGCTCCGCTTTAAGCTATACTGTAATCACTACAGATGTAAGGAGAGTCCAACCTATGATGGTCATTATTATTATCGTAATTCTCGTGGTGCTGGCAATCATATTCGGCGCCATGTATAACGGCCTGGTGCGCCTGAATGTCCGTGCTAACGAAGCCTGGAGCGACATCACCGTCCAGCTGAAGCGCCGCGCCGATCTTATACCGAACCTCGTGAACACCGTCAAGGGCTACGCCACGCACGAAAGCAAGGTCTTCGAAGACGTCACGGCCGCCCGTGCCGCCCCGTCAGTGCCCAGACGCCGCAGGAAGCCGCCAAGGCCGAGGGCGATTTCCAGACCACCATGAAGAGCCTGTTCGCGGTCGCCGAGGCCTACCCTGACCTCAGGCCAGCCAGAACTTCCAACAGCTCCAGGCCGATCTGACCGACACGAGGACAAGATCCAGGCCAGCCGCCGCTTCTACAACGGCGTCGTGCGCGACTTCAATACCAAGCGCCAGGTCTTCCCCACCAGCGTATTCGCGAAGATGCTTGGCTTTACCACTGACAAACAGTTCTTCGAAGTCGATGACGCCGAAAACGCCGCCATCCAGAACGCCCCCAACGTCCAGTTTTAAGATCGGTATCAGCAATGTACAGTCCGCACCACGTGGCATTAAGCGTTTCCAACCGCGAAAGAGCGGTTGAGTTTTATGCGCTGCTGGATTTCATAGAGGTTCATACTTGGAAAGCGGACGACGCCAGTTTGACGATTACTCATCTGAAGAGTAAGCGGAGCAGATTTTATCTTAGAATTGTTCTGTTATGCTGCGTTCAGTACCGCGCCGGACTCTATCTATGAGACCGCTACCGATTTACCTGTTTTGGGTACAAAACATTTTGGCCTGAAGGTGGAGTCAATCGAAGCGGCGCGAAGGGATCTTGCGATAAACAAATAGTTCCGCAAGACATTGAGATTATCCAAGGCCGGACAGGCCCTAGGTACTTTTTTGTCAAAGACCCGGATGGCATCTTGATTGAAGTCAGTGAAGATAAGCGAAAGTTTGATATCTAAGCTATGTATAGCGCGATTGCCCAGAATAAGCGGAAGACAGTGGTCATACTGTTCTTCTTTTTGCTGGTGGTGCTCGGACTGGCGTGGTTGTTCGGAGCGATCTATGGGCGCGATCTGGCGGTCATCATCGCCATCTTTGGTATCTGTTATGCAACCATCAGCTACTTTACCGGCAGCCGGCTGAGCCTGGCCGTAAACGGGGCGCAGGAAGTCAGCAAGCAGGAAAATCTGCGCCTGTACCGCATCGTCGAGAACCTGGCTATTACCGACGGCCTGCCCGACCCCCGAAGATCTATATGATGGACGACCCGGCACCGAATGCCTTCGCACCCGGCCGGAACCCCGCAGACCTCCGCCGTCTGTGTCACCAGCGGCCTGATGCAGATCATGGACGATAACGAGCTGACCGGCGTACTGGCGCACGAGCTGGGGCACATCAAGAACTATGATATCCGGGTGAGCATGATCGCGTTCGCACTCAGCGCCGTCATTTCCATCATCGCCGATTTCATCTTGCGTATAACCTGGTTCAGCGACCGTGACGACCGGAACAACAACCAGGCGTTGATGGTGCTTGGCATCATCGCCGCCCATCTTGGCACCGCTGGTGGCTACGCTCATCCAGTTGGCCGTCAGCCGGCAGCGCGAATACCTGGCCGATGCCACTAGCGTGCTCACCACGCGCTATCCCGAGGGCTGGAAAGCGCCCTGGCCAAGATAGAGCAGACCGGCAGCACGCTCAAACGCCAGAATACCGCTACCGCCCATTTCTTTTTCGCGAACCCGCTCCGCGGCCACAGCTTGGCCAATCTCTTCAGTACTCACCCGCCCATCGAGGCCCGCATCGCCCGCTAAAAGAGATGGCCGACCGTGCCTAGAGGAACCGTCAAACAATCGTCGGTCGATATCGCCCCCAAAAAGGCCGTCAAAAGGTCATCCAAGAAAGCCGTTGTAAAAAAGAAACAATCCGTCAAAAAGCCGGCGGTCAAACGCGCATATCCGGCGCCCGCCTGCTGCAGGTTCGCACACGCATCTGGTACAAGCCCCTCACCTGGCGCTATCGCCAACCGGTGCCCGATTACAAACCGTTACCGAAGGCACGGAAACTATTCATGACCGTACTGCGTCAGCTGTGGGCGAACCGGAAGCTGTTCGGCGGCATCGTGCTGATATATGGTGTGCTGAACCTTTTGTTGGTACGCGGGACTGTCGGGCAGCAGCGACCTGAGTGATCTGAAGGGCGCGCTGGACGGCCTGACTACGGGCATCGGCGGCAAGATAGGCAGCTCATTCGCGTCGTTTCATATACCTCGCGACGACCTCCGGCAGTAACAACACCGACCAGTCGGGCATCTACCAAAGCGTGCTGCTGGTGGTGTGCAGCCTGGCGTTCATCTGGGCGCTGCGGCAGGCGCTGGCCAAACATCCGGTGCGAATCCGCGATAGTTTCTACCGGGGCATGTACCCGCTGGTGCCGTTTTTCTTGGCGCTGCTGCTGCTCGGCATGCAACTGCTTCCGCTCGTCATCGGCGGTGGTCTGTACTCGGCGGTGGTTTCGGGCGGCATCGCCATACACTGGTACGAGAAGGCCCTATTCATTCTGATTTTCGTCGGCCTCGGGCTGTGGTCGCTGCGGATGATCACGGCCTCCATCTTCGCGCTCTATATCGTGGCATTACCTGATATGACGCCGCTGCGGGCGTATCGCAGTGCACGCAAGCTGGTGTATGGCCGCCGGTTGCTTATCTGGCGCAAGCTGATTTTCCTGCCCATCGTACTGCTTCTGCTGGCCATCATTATCGAATTGCCATTGATATTGTTTCTGACACCGGTGGCCGAATGGGTATTCTTCGCGCTCAGCATGCTGACCCTGCCGATAGTGCACGGCTACTTGTATAATCTGTATAGAGAAATGTTATGAGTGATGCTTCCAGAGCCTCTGAACTGCACAGTCTGCTGAACCAGTACAGCTACGAATACCACGTACTGGACGAATCCGTCGGTCAGCGATGCGGTGTACGACGGCCCTGATGGGCGAACTGAAGCAGCTGGAAGCGGCTGACCCGTCGCTGATTACGCCCGACAGCCCAACCCAGCGCGTCGGCAATGTCCCGCTTGATAAGTTCGTGAAGGTCACGCACAGCCAGCCGATGATCAGCCTGAACGACGTCTTCAACCGCGAAGAAGTCGAAGCCTGGGTGACGCGCATGGACAAGCTGCTGCCCGGCAGCAAGCATGAATTTTTCTGCGACATAAAGATGGACGGGCTGGCCTGCGCGCTGATTTACGAAGACGGCGTGCTCGTGCAGGCGGTGACGCGCGGCGACGGGCGGGTCGGCGAAGACGTGACCATGAACATCCGTACCATCCCGAATGTGCCGCTGCGGCTGCGTACCCCGTCATTGTCATCCCAGCGAAGGTTGGGATCCAGTCCAAATAGTACTGGCGAAGCCAGCAAAGATTCACTAGATTCCAGCCTTCGCTGGAATGACAACATGAAAAGTTTTTTACACGCCGTACCGAATCCGCGGCGAAGTCATCATGCTCAAAAAAGACTTCGAGGCGCTGAATAAACGGCGTGAGGCCGAAGGACTGGACCTGTTCAAGAATCCGCGCAACCTGGCGGCCGGCACCATCCGCCAGCTCGATCCGCAGCTGGTGGCCGAACGGCCGCTCCGCTTCCGGGCCTACGAGCTGCTGCGGGACGATCCGGCCGAGGTGCCGACGAACATGTTCGCATATCAGGCTTTAAGCGAGCTGGGTATTGCTCGAAACAGCCAAGCGGCGGTGTTCACTGAGCTGGACGATGTCATGAGATTCGTGGACGAATGGGACGCCAAACGGCACGACCTGCCGTTCAATACCGATGGCCTGGTGGTGAAAGTGAACGACCGGGCGCGCTACGACGAGCTGGGCACGGTCGGCAAGAACCCGCGCGGCGCCATCGCCTACAAATATGCCGCCGAACAAGCCACGACTGTCGTGAAGGATATCGTCATTTACATCGGCCGGACGGGTGCAGCCACGCCGGTCGCCGTGTTCGATCCGGTGAACGTGGCCGGCACCACGGTGCAGCACGCTTCCCTGCACAACGCCGATGAAATCGCGCGCAAGGACGTGCGAGTGGGTGATACGGTGGTTATCTTCAAGGCTGGCGATATCATCCCGCAGGTGGAGAGTGTGGTAACGGAACTGCGGCCTAAATCGGCAAAGAGATTTGATTATGAAAAAGCGCTGGCGCAGCAATACCCTGAGCTGGAGTTCGACCGGCCCGAGGGCGAGGTCGTCTATCGGTTGAAGGGCGCCAGCGGCACCATCCTGCTCAAAGAAGCATTGATCCATTTTGCCTCCAAGGGCGCGCTCGATATCGACACGCTGGGCGAGAAGAACGCGGTGGCGCTGGTGGAGGCAGGACTGGTGAACGATCTGGGCCGATATCTATACCATCACCAAGGAGCAATTGCTGGAACTGGACCGGTTTGCAGACATCTCGGCACAGAAACTGGTAGATGCCATCGCTGCGGCCAAAAAACCGCCGCTGGAGCGATTTGTCTTCGGCCTAGGCATCCGCCATGTGGGTGTACAGACGGCCATCGACCTGGTCAACCAGTTCGGTTCCATGGATGCACTACAGCACGCTACCATCGATCAGCTGGAAGCGGTCGACGGTGTGGGTAAAGTGGTTGCCGAGAGCGTTGCCGCCTGGTTCGCCGATGAAGATAACGAAGCGCTGCTGCGCAAGTTTACGGAGCTTGGCGTGCAACCGCACTTCGAGAAGAAAACCGGTAAACTTTCCGGCCAGAACTTCGTCATTACCGGCACGCTCACTAGCATGGGCCGCGACATCGCCGCCGAACGCATCCGGAGCTTAGGCGGCACGTTCCAGAGCGCCGTCGCCAAAGACACTACCTATCTGGTGGCAGCTGGCAAGGTCGGCGGCAGCAAGCTCAAAAAAAGCCACCGAATACGGCACCAAAATCATCGACGAGGCTACGTTTCTTAAGCTACTTTCCTAATCGCATCCATCTTTATTGTCGATGGTTGGGTCTGCCATAGCGGCTTCAAGAAGCTTCCACGCAACATGCAGGCCTTCAATCGGTGGGCTGCCCGGATCGTGCATATATACACCGTCACTGTCATAGTCAAACACCAGGACGGCGTGGCCGACATAGCCGGGGCGGCCAACGAGCTTGCGGTAGTTGAGATGAATCCTTAGTAGAAAGCCTTGGTCCAAGTAGTTCTTGATGTCCGCTTCTGTGGGTTCGCGAAACTCCACGATATCGCCTTTTGCCAGTAGCTCCTGTGCCCTTTTAAGTTCGGCAGCCATATTGGTATGCCGTATCTGCCACTCGCCTGCTTCCTTATCTGAGGTGCGTATCAAGTAGTTACCTTCCTCTTTCAGGAATGCACCCCAGTCGAATAGTGAGATATGATGTACTTCGTAACCATGATTTGCAAACCACAGAAGCCCAGCCGATGCCCAGCTGCCCTTTCCCTTTTCAAAACCTGTCAATTCCGACCATTCGTTCATAGGAATAGCAAAATCCGGATCGTAGTATTTAGCGATCATCATATAGCTTGCTTGCAGGCAATGTAAGTCATCAGGCTCGTTCGGTATCAATGGTATCTGTCTCTGCATATGCTATATACTAGCACCATCAAGGAGGGTGAGATGATAGACGACGTAAACAAGGCGCTGGAAACGTATGGGCAGAACTGGCAGAAGCTGGTGGATGGGCGGACGAACCGGGCATTCTTTGAAGGCTTAAAGCCGACGGCGGTGGGCTGGAAGACAACCGACGGGCGGAATATGACCGGCTGGTGGCAGAGCTGCACGATCGGGCTGGGCACATCGTGGAAACGTGATGAACGGACGTTGGATCGCCAAGGTGCAGCTGAAAGACGCTGCCCTTTCGAACGGTGTGACCATCATCAAAATCATGCAGCGCCGTCCCGGCTCAGAAGATGCGGTCGGCTTGGACCATGTGGATTTCTATAGTCCCGAGGTCGAGAGCGCCGAATCCGCTGCTCAAGCAGGAAGCGGACCTGAAGTGGACCTGGGAGAGCAATGATGTGATCGACGGTTACGACTGGATCTCCATCTGGTTCGAAGGCGCCGAGGCCAAGCTCAAGTCTGACACGGTGCTGGATATCGTCAGCGCGGAACTGACCGAACTGAGCAAAGAGATTACGAAATCGTGAACGGCCTCACCTTCATTACCGGCAACCAGCACAAGGCCGACTTTCTGGCGAAGTGGCTGGGCATGGAGCTGACTCACCAGAAACTGGAGCTTGATGAGCTGCAGTCGCTGGACTTGCACGAAATCGTGGAGCATAAGGTGCGGCAGGCTTACGATGCGCTGCAAGCGCCCCGTCTTGGTCGAAGATGTCGCATTGACATTCCATGCGCTCGGTAAACTCCCCGGGCCGTTCATAAAATGGTTCCTGCAGGAGCTCAGTCACCGACAGTTGTGCGACCTGCTGGGGCCCGGCATGGACCGTTCCGCGACCTCGGCGGTATGCTATGGCTGGTTCGACGGCACCGAGCTGAGATTCTTCGACGGGCAGCTGCCCGGTTCTATCGCCATGTCGCCGCGAGGTACCGGCGGTTTCGGGTTTGATCCTATCTTTGTGCCGAACGGCAGTGTGCACACGCATGCCGAGATGGACGATACGGAAGTCGAACGGTTCGGCCTGCGCGCTACGACCGTCTATCCGCAACTCCGTGAATTTTTACGGGCTTGACAAAAGCCTAGTTTCGCTTATGATTAAAATAATTCGTGCGCACTAGCGGCGCTTGAAACAAACATTTCCATAAAACAAAATGCAACTTCACCCGCCGTTTGGGTGGGCGCGCACGAACCATGAAGAACCGGCCCCCTCGCGCCGGTTTTTCATTTTGTAACAGATACGATATAATCACCACTGTTCTAAGCGAAAACTATAGGGGTATAGTACAGCGGTTAGTATAAAGGTCTCCAAAACCTTAGACCGTGGTTCGATTCCACGTACCCCTGCCACGTGTATTCTGAACTAATGTGATTGAACCGCGACCCCTGTTGCGGTTCTTTCTTTTGCCAAAACCCTGTTTTCATAATCCGCCTCCACCTCTGTTAGAATGTTCGATTCCGGTCTCCCTTCTTGACAAGTTGAGCTGTTATTATCTGAGAGCGCCAATTATTAGGTCATGCACGGCCGCTTCGTAAACGTTACTATGGCCGCCTTCCGTAGGTATGAAGTCCACCCATGGTCGTGAACTAGCCCTTAAGGCGCAGTCTTCAAACGAGATCATTTCGTCTTCCCTGGCATGGAGCACCGCAACATCGACTGAAGTTGATTCTAATTGATCTAATAGTTTCCACGAATTGGTCGCTTGAATTTCTCGTCTTTCTTCATTGGTTCTTCTGATATGCGTAAGGGCGTAGGCGCTGCTTCCAAGGGCACTAAGTGTGGCATCCACGAGATCTTCCCTGCTTCTAGCCAATTCACTAATGCGATTTACATTAGATCTTGCAAGTCGTGTTACTCCCCTAGAACTATCGCCCGTACCCGCACCGTTAACAATAACAAGCCTCTTAGTGGTATCGGGAATAGCTGTGCTGGCTAAGGTCGTAACTCTAGCGCCCTCAGAATGACCGACATACGATCGCTCCCCAATATTAAGCCGTTCGCAAATATCAAGGAGTGCGGTCGGCCTTCTGTAAACGCCAGCGATTATCGGCACGTTCATTAACCGCAAAATATGGATTACTCGAGCCGACTGCATACGGCTGTAAAGCTACACTTTTCCTGGGTGCCCTACGATCTGCGTATGCATAGCGGGTATCTACACCTAGAGGCAAGAAACCCTCTGTCGCAAGTCTTGCTAAGAGTTCCTGTGGCGTTCAGGCGACTTCGCCCACCCAGGATGAACCACAACTGTCCCGTCGTAGTCTTCACCCTTTATCCCCTGACGAATGTCTATAGGACTAACGACTCTGGCATGCCATCGATCAGTGGGCAAGACAACTTCATACAGGCTTCTCTTCATCGTCACATCCTACCAGAATAACCGGTTATAGCACGAAGGCACGACGATGGTTCAATATTTACGTTCTGTTTACTCGCGCCCATAGCAAATCCTCCGGATCCTATTCCGTGCCCGCACCATCAGGTTGTTCAGGTGGCGTGCTTGATGCTTTGAGATTCTTGGTTTCCTTTGGTTGCTCAATCTTTGGGATGTTTGAGTAGTCGATCGCCAAGAAGTCTTTCTCTTGGTCCTCAGATAAGTATGCTGGTGGGTTAAGTGAGAGATGGAACTCCGTGCCTGCATCCATTTCAGCGATAATGTCCTTTGTACCATTAACGACTATGCCGATCATTTCTTCTTCCGTCCTACCACTAGGGATTCAACCTTAGTAATTTGTTGTTCAACCTCTGCTTTTATCTTTTCTTCAATAACTTGGTCTTCAAGCGCCTTTTCATCTTTTTCGTTTTTCTTCAGGGCCTTCTTTGTCAATCTCGCCACTTCGGATTCGTACCATTCCTTTCGAAGCTTGACACTGCTGAGTGCTATGCCTATGGCGATGACGAACCATTTGTATTCATCGTTCATTCCAATAAGCACTTGATACCATTCTGACCCAACATCAAAACCAGTCACTTTGAGGCCGTTCTTGTTAGTGAGGTAGAACTTCTTGAACAATTCGTCAAGATTCTCGTTCACTTTAGATAGTCCTTTGAATGTTTCGATACCCTCGGGGAGCTTTATGTTAATGACTTTGCTCATCCTGATGAGGCGAAAAAGCTTCGACGGTTTTTCTTATTGTTGGTAAGGGTGGGATTGATGGTCGTGAACAGACTTACTATTTGATCGTGCTCTGCTGTCTCAGGCAAAAATTCGTCCTTGGCCAGCATGATCAGCAATTAGCTGAATCGTGGCTGCATCTGCGCTAGCTGGTAAAAGCCCAAGTTCGTCAAGCAGGCTTACCAATCTTGCCTTGGCCTAAAGCTTTTGATTTTATAAGCCTGGCCCACCATAAAATGCCTCACCATTCGTTTGCAGTGTCCGTCCGGACCTGTCGCTTGCTGTAAAACCTGATTAAATTCGCCAATTCTCATATCGTTACTCCTGTATTAAGGTCACACTGACTCCTTCTATTATAGCAACAAGAACATAATTGAAAGCATTAGCAACTTAGCTATCTCGCCACTTTAAATAGTCGACGTCATGCTTGTCGTCTTTAGAAAAACTTACTATGCCACAGTATGTTCGGTAATGTTCTGTTAGCTGCTGCCATTATCTTTGTACTACTCTTTACTTCATGATATAATTTACATTTATGAATAGAGTCGAGGCTCATAACATCGGTCAGGATTTTGATGATGACTTATCCGACCGAGGCCCACAAGAACTCATCGCACTTGCAGAGACACCAGAGACCGGTATTGAAGATATCTTTCGAGCTAAATCGATGGCAGTAGAACAACTTACGGTCGCATTTCTGCTCGGAAGGCCCGCAGAGGCTCAAGCTTACGTTGATGCCAATCATAGCATCATGGCCATCATCAGTAATAAACTGAACGATTTAGCTTAGGCCAATCAGCGAATCTCTTTCCTCCAGACTTCTTGTACAATAGTGCCATGCCATCGTGGACACTTTATCCAGCCTTCGTTGCTACGCTGCTATCTATCGGTGGCCTAACACCCATAGCTGTTCGCGGGCACAAGTTAACCAAGTTGCGCTCCATATGTGAGATGGCAGCCGCGGCGCAGCCAAGCCTTATATACTTTCGCTCCGTATTGTGGACGTGTGGCACGCTGTTTGCTATTACCATGTACTGGTTTGTTGTTCCGGCTATTCGCCATCCCGGGCTGGTTGCTACTGCATGGACGGTGGAGTACATCGGCGATATCATGATAGCCATCCCTGCCCGTCCTAAAACCATGCGTTGGCATACTACTTTTGCCCAAATTATGGGCTACGCCATGATCATCCTGGCAGTTCTGTTCGCGCTGGACCTAAGCGGCGGCTACGCTGTCACCGAACTAATCCTCGTGGTAATGATGAGCATCCTAGGGCTGCTGACATACAGAGACGGTAAGCGATATGTCTTTTATCAGGCGCCTTTTATCTACCTCTCGCATTTCACGATCCTTATCGCTGCCATCGCCCTCATACAAAAATAGTTACGACATTCGTAAATCCTGTCCCAGGCCGCCCGGTTTGTACTATACTTAACCCATATGCAGTTTCTGAGGGGAGATATCGGGGAGGCAGAGAGGGCCATCGCGGGGAAGATTTGCGATGAGCTGTTCGCGGGCAGGCGCGTGCTGTGGCTAGTGAGCGGCGGTAGCAACATCAAGACGGAAGTCGAGGTGATGCGGCTGGTGCGCGACCACTGCGGCGACAAGCTCGGGGGGCTAGCCGTGATGCCAATGGATGAGCGCTACGGGCCGCCCGGACACAAAGATAGCAACGCCCAGCAGTTGCGGGAGGCTGGGTTTGAGCCGGGCGAAGCGACGTTCGTCGACGTGCTGACACACGGGGTGCCGCTGGAGCAGACCATCGCGTTTTATACTGATGTGGCGGCGACGGCTTTTGCCAGTGCAGGTGTAATCATCGGCCAGTTCGGCATGGGCGACGACGGGCATGTGGCGGGCGTCAAGCCGGACAGTCCGGCGGCCGATGCCGATGAAGTGACGGTGGCCGGCTATGAGTGGGAAGATTTTACCCGGCTGACGCTGACACCGGTGACGCTGGCGCGCATCAATGTCGCCTATCTGCTGGCGTATGGCAGCAACAAGAAAACCATGCTGAAACGCCTGCAGGCGAACAAACAACCGCTGAACGTGTTACCGGCCGTGCTGCTGTACGAAATCCCCGAGGTATACGTTTATAATGATCAAATAGAAAGCGAGGGTAACAGATGAAGATAGCGATACAGGGTTTGGGACGGATGGGCATGCAGATCGCCCGAAAGCTGAGTGAGAGCGGCGAGCATACGGTGATAGCGCACAACCGGCATCATGAGCCGATCGATGAAGCGGCGACGTACGGCGCCATCAAGGCGTACGAAAAGGCCGATGTGATCCGCGAGTTCGGCGATGACCAAATCGTCATCTGGATAATGCTCCCCAGCGAGATCGTGGATGCCCAGGTGGACGAGTGGATTCCCCTGTTGCGCCCCGGCAGCATTATCATAGACGGCGGTAACTCAGACTACCGCAGCACGAAGGCACTGAACGAGAAAGTCAGCGCGGCCGGCATGCAGCTGCTGGACGTTGGTGTTTCCGGCGGCATCTGGGGCTATCAGAACGGGTTTCCGCTGATGTGCGGCGGCGACAGTGCCGAGGCGTTCGCCGTGCTCGAACCGGCACTCAAGACGCTGGTGCTGCCCGAGGGCATGTACTATCTGTTCGGTAAAAGCGGCGCCGGCCACTACGTAAAGATGGTGCATAACGCTATCGAGTATGGCATGATGGAATCACTCGGCGAAGGCTTCCGCATGCTGCACGACGGCCCGTACGAAAAGGTCGATCTGGCTTCGGCTGCAGACCTGTGGCAGCACCATAGCGTCATCACCAGCTGGCTGACCGAACTGAGCCGGGATGCGCTGCGTGAAAACCCCGAGCTTGACGGTATCTCCGGCTATGTAGCCGAAAGCGGCGAAGCCCGCTGGACGCTCGATGCCGCTAAAGATATGGGTATTACCCTGCCCTCCATTCAGGCTGCATTCGACGTACGCGTAGCGTCACAAAAGGGTGAAACGAACTTCGCGACCAAGGTGGTTGCGGCCCAGCGCAACAAGTTCGGCGGCCACAACCTGAACGGCGAAGGCGCCGAGGCCGGCGTGCGCGAACAGGTTGCCCACGAACCGGAGGCGAAGCCCGAGTGAATTACGAGCGCCTGGATCAGCCACTGTCGCTCTCCATCTTCGGTATTACCGGGGATCTGGCGCAGCGCAAGCTGCTGCCGGCGCTGTATCATTTGGCTCAAGCCGGTGAGCTCACCGAAAAGTTCAAGATAGTCGGCATCTCTCGGCGCGAAGTCTCACTCGACGATGTCTATAAGCAATTGCAGGAGTTCGTCGGTGACAAAGAGTACGACAAGGCTGTCGAGCAGCGCCTGCGCGATCACACCGAGATGCGCCAGATGGACCTGCTGAAACGCGAAGACTACGAGAGCCTGCTGACTCGCCTGCAGGAAATAGAGAACGAACTGGGACCGGACGGCAGCCGGCTGTACTATCTGTCGATTCCGTCACAGGCCTTCACGCCCATCATCAAGCTGCTGGGCGAGACCGGCCACAACGCTCCCCTGTCTGGCGGCAGCGACGCTCCCCGTCTGCTGATAGAAAAACCCTTTGGCTACGATCTGCAATCGGCCCGCGACCTGGCTTGGGCGCTCGGCGAGCACTTCGGCGAGGGCCAGGTGTATCGTATCGACCATTACGTTGCCAAAGAAACGGTGCAGAACATCTTGACTTTCCGTTTTCATAATCCGCTGTTCGAGAGCATCTGGAACAACAAGCACATCGATAATATCTCGATCGTGGCCCACGAAAAGCTCGACATAGAGGGCCGTGCCAATTTCTACGAGCAGACCGGTGCCCTGCGGGATCTTATCCAGAGCCACTTGCTGCAGCTGCTGGCCATAACCACCATGGGCCGCCCCGAGAAGCTGGAGAGCGAAGAAATCCACGAGCAGAAGCAGACGCTGCTGGAAGCCATCCGGCCTATCGCACCCAATGAGGTCGAAGCCATGGCCCTGCGCGGCCAATACGAGGGTTACCGCGAGGAGGTCGACAACCCGGATTCACTCATCGAGACGTTCGCGCAGCTGCAGCTGTGGATCGACAACGACCAGTGGACTGGCGTGCCGATCCTGCTCGAGACCGGCAAGGCCCTGAGCGAAAAACTGACCGAGATCACCGTCTGCTTCCGCCAGCCTGATGACGCGCCGGACGAAAAGAACAAGCTGGTATTCCGCATCCAACCGTCCGAGGGTATCACGCTGCGGCTGCAGGCCAAGCGGCCGGGCATCAAAACCGTCACCGAAGGTGTCGATATGGACTTCGATTACGCCAAATCTTTCGTGGAGCGCCCGGCAGAGGCGTACGAACGCGTCATCGTCGATGCCATCAGGGGTGATCAAACATTGTTCGCGACCAGCGCTGAGGTTATCCGCAGCTGGCAGATCATAGAGAACGTGCTCGAACAATGGAGCCGTAACGCCGACGGCTTGCACCTCTACCCCAAAGGCTCGACCGGACCTGTGGAAAACTAATATACCCGCTAAAGCATTTACGCCTCTATTGCGGTTGTGCTTCAAGCTGTTTTTGCTTATACTTACACCCAGATAAGACTAACAGCGTACGATTTAAAAACAGAGGACGATGAAAATACTGATGCTTGGGTGGGAGTTACCACCTCACAACAGCGGAGGTCTGGGGACGGCGTGCCTCCAGCTCTGCAAAGCCCTCTCGAAGCGTTCCAATCTCGATATCGAGTTCGTGGTGCCCTATACAGCCGATCACGGCATCGATTTCATGGCCGTCACGGCAGCCCAGCCGCAAGGGGTGGCCAGCGTCGTCCGGTCCGGCATCGCCTACGACAGCTACAAATACGTCCGGGAAGACGGCAGCGAGGCCTGGTTGAACATCTATGACCAGCAGGAGCTATATGAGCACGCCGTCGCACAGCTGGTAGAAAACCGCGAGTTCGATATCGTCCACGCCCATGACTGGCTGACGTTCCGGGCGGCGATGCGGGTCAAAGAGAAGCGCGGTTGCCCCGTTATCCTGCACGTGCACTCGGTAGAATCCGACCGTGCCGGCGGCCAGGGCAAGGGCAACCCACTGGTGCTCGAGATAGAGGAGCTGTCGTTGCAGCTGGCCGACCGGGTCATAGCCGTCAGCCAGCACACCAAAGATTGCATCGTCCGCGATTACGGCGTGCCGGCTGACAAGATAGAGGTAGTACACAACAGCATCGAGCCCGGCGATATCGAGCCGCTCGACACCGACAACACCTACCGTTACCTGATGGCGATGCGCGCGCAGGGTTACCGGGTCGTGGTGAATGTCGGCCGGCTGACGCTCCAAAAGGGCCTGCCGAATTTGCTGCGCGCCGCCAAAGAGGTGGTGTACCGCGCACCCAAGACACTGTTCTTGATCGTGGGCAGCGGCGAGCAGTACTACGAGCTGATCACCCAGGCAGCCGATCTCGGTATCGGCGCCAATGTGCTCTTCACCGATTTCCAGCGCGGTAAGCGCCTGCGCGACGCCTTTGCGGCCGGTGACCTGTTCGTGATGCCCTCCGTGTCCGAACCGTTCGGTCTGACGCCGCTCGAGGCTGTCGGCTTCGGGACGCCCGCTCTGGTCACCAAGCAATCCGGCGTCAGCGAAGTCATGGGCAATCTGCTGAAGGTGGATTTTTGGGATATCAATGAGATGGCAAACCAGATAGCGTCGGTCGTGATGAATGATCCGCTGCGCGACAACCTGCTCGAGAACTCGCAGAAGGAATACCGCAAACTCTCATGGGAAAAAGCCAGTGACAAGATCGTCGATCTCTATAATATGCATCTTGATGGAGTAGCCGCATGAGCAAGAAGGCCATCGTACTCTATCTGCACGTCCATCAGCCCTTCCGTATCCGCCACTACACGGTGTTCGATAGCGGCGTCAACCACGACTACTTCAATGCGGCCTACGAAGACGACGCCAGCAATGAGCGGATCGCTAAAAAGGTGGCTGAAAAGTCCTACCTGCCGACCAACGCCCGCCTGCTGCAGCTGCTGCACGACAATCCGCAGTTCAAACTGAGCCTGTCCATCACCGGAACCGTGATAGAACAGCTGGAGAAGTGGGCGCCGGAAGCACTGGCGTCGTTCCAAGAGCTGACTAAGACCGGCCGGGTGGAAATAGTCGCCGAAACCTACCACCACAGCCTGGCGTTCTTCTACAGCCGCCGCGAGTTCGAAGCCCAGGTGAAGATGCACGCCGACAAGATCCGTGAAGTATTCGGCCAGACCCCGCAAGTCTTCCGCAACACCGAGCTGTGCTACAACAACGATGTCGCCTACTGGGCCGATCAAGCCGGCTACAAGGCCGTTCTGGCCGAAGGCTGGGATCCGGTGCTCGGCTGGCGCAGCCCGAACTATGTCTACCGCCCCAGCTATACCGAGAATATCAAGCTGCTCATGAAGAACTACCGCTTGAGCGACGACATCGCCTTCCGCTTCGGCAACCGTAGTTGGAGCGAATGGCCCCTGACGGCCGATAAGTTTGCCGGCTGGCTGGGCGACGAGCAGAAAGCCACCAACTTCGATCTCTTCATGGACTACGAGACGTTCGGCGAGCACCAGTGGCACGAGACGGGTATCTTCGACTTCTTAAGCCACCTGCCGAACGAATGGCTCAAGAATGAGCATCACACCTTCATGACGGTCAGCGAAGTCGCCGACGCCTTTGAGCCCGAAGACGAGATCGATGTGCCGAATACCATCACCTGGGCTGACACCGAGCGTGATTTGAGCGCGTGGCTGGGTAACAGCATGCAGACGGGCGCCATCCAGGCGCTGTACGACCTGGAGGACCGCGTGCTTGGTACCGGTGATCTGGGCCTGATAGAGGATTGGCGCCGGTTGACCACGAGCGACCATTTTTACTACATGTGTACGAAGTATTTCAACGACGGCGATATCCACGCCTACTTCAGCCCCTACCAGACGCCGTACGAAGCTTACATGAACTTCATGAACGCCTATCACGACGTCAAATTCCGCCTGGCCGAGAAAGGCGTGGAAGTGTAATGATAGCAAGGGTGGGAACCAGCCGGAAAGGACGCGCCTGATGGGACGTCCCGTAATGCTTGGCAACGGCAGCTTGACGGTCGGCCTGAATGAGTCGGGCCTGGTGCACGATTTTTACTACCCGTACGTGGGGCTCGACAACCTGACGAACGCCCGCAGTTTGCCTCACAAGATAGGCGTGTGGGTCGATGGTACCTTTTCGTGGGTTGATAGCAGCGATTGGTCGGTGAGCGTCGATTTCGAAAACAACGCGCTTATCAGTGCGGTCCTCATGCACAGCGAAAAGCTGAAGCTGGAGCTGGAGTTCCGCGACTTCGTCGATCAGGAGTTCAATGCCTTCTGCCGCCAGGTAACCGTTCGCAACCAGACCGATAGAGCACGCGAAATCCGTCTGTTTTTCCACCAAGTGTTTCAGATTTCCCGTGCCGGCCGCGGCGACACGGCGCTGTATGTACCGGAAGGCAACTATCTGCTCGATTACAAGGGCCGCTGCTCCCTCGTCATCTATGCGCAGAACGCCGACGGCGTGGGCATGGACCAGTTTTCGGTCGGCAGCTATGGTATTGAGAACAAGGAAGGTACCTGGCGCGACGCCGAGGACGGCGAACTCAGCAACAACCCGGTCGAGCACGGCGGCGTCGATTCGGCGCTGCGCTGCACGCTCAATGTGGCAGCCGAATCCAGCGAAGTGCTCGACTATTGGGTCATTGCGGCTGATGCGCAGTATAGCGCCGAGAAGATACACAAGCAGCTGCTAAGTTCCGGCCTGGCCGACCGCATCGACCGCCAGCAGCGCTACTGGCACGAATGGCTGCACCCGGCCAGCGAACCCATCAAAGACATGGAGCCGGCCCAGCAGACGGCCGTCCGCAAGTCGCTGATGGTCATCAAGGCGCATGTGGACAAGCGTGGCGGCATCATCGCCAGCTGCGACTCGTCCATCTACAATTATGGCAAAGATTACTATAGCTACGTCTGGCCACGCGACGGTGCCTATGCCATGTGGCCGCTCATCCGGCTCGGCTTCACCGATGAGCCGAAGCGCTTCTTCAGTTTCTGCCGCGACATCGTGCACCCCGACGGCTATCTGATGCACAAATACCAGCCAGACCGCGCCATCGGCAGTACCTGGCACCCCCTGCTCCATGGTAAGCACAGCGAACTGGCCATCCAGGAAGACGAGACGGCCATCGTAGTCTACATGTTGGGCGAATACTACGAAGCCAGTAAGGACCGAGAGTTCGTGGAAAGCATGTACACCACCTTCGTGCAGCCGGCCGCCAATTTCATATCGCGCTTCCGTGATGAAAGCACCAAGCTGCCGCATGCCAGCTACGACCTGTGGGAAGAGAAATTCCTGACCAGCACCTACACCACCGCCGTTACCTACCGCGCGCTCCTGACGGCCGCCCAACTCGCCGATGTGTTTGAATTCCCGGATGATGCCGTCCACTGGCGGGATGTGGCCAACGAGATCGCTACCGGCTGCCACGTGCTCTTCGACGAGGAACGCGGCGCCTTGCGCAAGGGCTACCTGCTGCAAGACGACGGCTCGCTGCAGTTCGATAACACGCTTGACGTATCCAGCGGTTACGGCGCCCTGATGTTCGCGGCCGAGGCTTTCACCAGCAAACCCATCCGCAGCACGTTCAAGGTCATAGAGGACGTATTGCTCGATAAATCCCCTTCCGGCGGGGCACCGCGCTACGAGCACGACGTATACTTCGTATCTGATCCGCCTCACCTTGGCAACCCCTGGTTCGTCACTACACTCTGGATGGCGCAGTATTACTTGCAACTGGCTCGGACGCCTGATGCCGAGAAGCTGATCGACTGGACGCTGAAACTGGCGCTGCCCAGCGGTGTGCTGAGTGAACAGGTCAATCCCACCGACGGCAAGCCGCTGTCCGTCACTCCCCTGGTTTGGAGCCACGCGGAACTCATCAACACCCTGCTCGACCTGCAGCAATAACGGTACAGCGTACACGTGCTATTCTTAAGCATGTAATGCTTCATGTCATAAAGATCATCGCTTCCGTGCTTGCCACCGGCATCGCGCTCATAGCGTACGTGCCCTATCTGATAGATATGTTCCGGGGCAAGAATCGGCCGCACCTCTACACTTGGATTAGCATCTTTCTGGTGACGGCAGTCGTCGCCTATATACAGTTGATCGGAGGAGCGGGAGTCGGTGCCATCCCGACTATCTTAGGTGTAGGTGTTGATGGCGTCATCTTATTCTACTGTTTCCGGTTCGGTACCAAGGACGTGGTATGGATGGATAAGATCTGCCTCGCGATTTCAGTCATCGGCGTGATATCCTACGCCGCGTTACATAGCAGGCCGATAATCTCTCTGGCGATAGTTACCGTGGCCGAGATAATCTCATTCATCCCTACCTTTCGAAAAACCAGGAACGACCCTTACTCGGAATCTTTGCCCAGCTATTACCTTCTGCTGCTTAAATTGGGCCTTATTCTGGTTGCGCTCCAGAAGTATAACCTGCTGACCGTTTCTTACTCGGCTCTCTGGATACTGGTATTCGTGGTGTTTCTGGCTGCTACCTATCGTTGGAGAGCTGGCAGCCGTGTTGAGCATGCGAAGCACGCCGTAGAGGATGCGCCATTGGTATAAAAGGCTTCCGAAGAAGCCGCAGATTTGCTCGCTGCTCGTTTAGTGTTTGCGGGGTTTGACTTCGTTGCGGCCGAGGTTTTTCTTGGTCTCGGTGAAGACTACGTGCTTGCGTAGCTTGGGGCTGTATTTCTTCAGGCTTAATTTCTCGGTGGTGTTCATCGAGTTCTTGCTGGTGTAGTAGATGCGTTCGCCGCTCTCTTCGCTTACGAGACCGATCAGTTTGCGCTTGTCGCTTTTCTTCGCCATATCCCAGCTAGTTTAACAGATGTAGATATGTTTGTAAACACCTATGCTGCCTGGCAGGCCGCGGCCGCAAGTGCTCCCTTAGCAGCTTCTGACAGTTCGCCGGTCTGATACCATGCGGTAACCTCTTCCAGGGGCAAGTGCCCGGCATTATGCAGGTCAAGCAACGCATCGCACATCCCGCGCATCACTTCCCCGCCCACGGTTTCCGCGCTATCGGTCACTTTGTGTTTTACTAAAGCTTCCATATTGATCTCTATGTTAGGTTACTATCTTAACCATACACCCGGGATGAGCATAAGCACAGTGATAAAAACGAGTGATTTTGGACACAAAAAAACCGGGTGATCAGTCCCGGTCCTTTTGTTCTTGCAAGAAAGATTTGAATTTCTAAGTGTATTTCTTTTGGATTTACACTTAACACCTCTAAGATATCGCGGTTGTGCTTTCTTGTCAAGGCTTTTTCGTGTTTTCCTATGAAAACCCAGGCATATGCCGGGGTTCAAAGAATCCGGTGGAGCCACGACTGAGACTTGAACTCAGGACCCCCTCCTTACCATGGAGGTGCTCTACCACTGAGCTATCGCGGCATAAGTGGTGCAGGGAGAGGGATTCGAACCCCCGAACTCGTAAGAGAATTGATTTACAGTCAATCGTGTTTAACCACTTCACTATCCCTGCATGCTGATTTTATACGGAATATACTTTTCTGCGTCGATACTTAGGTATGATCTTATCGCTAATGATTTCCAAGGTATCAGGTACGAAGAGCCATTTGCTGTGTGAACAAATAAGTATTCGAATGCATCGTCACCATATTTCTTAGCAGTATGAAACGACTGATTCCCACCCATTACTCTTAAGGCTGCCTGATGTCTACGTCTATCGCCATACCAGCCTGCATATTTAACCTGGACGCGAGCAAGGTTTCCATCTTTCTCAACTACCATATCGTAGTCTCGTTTGTCGCCAATAGGTAGACATACTTCGTAGCCATGAGCCATGAAATATGCAATCGCATGTCCTATGGCTATGTCACCTTTTTGCTTCGATAGCATTACTCTAGTATAGCAAATTGATTGTTAAGGTTCTGGAGCCACCTGTCGGATTCGAACCGACGACATCCACTTTACAAAAGTGGCGCTCTAGCCAGCTGAGCTAAGGTGGCCCATCTGTTAGCTACCGCGATAGTGTACCAAAACAGGGGTAAAAAGACAACATGCGCAGTCCTTTTGCTATTATATATTCATGAATGAAACAAGCGATATGTCATTTCGAGTACGACCTTCTACACTTCCCGGAGGAGGCGCCGGCGTATTTGCGCTCCACGATATAGCATCTGATGTGTGGCTAGCCCTTAAACCGAAAGAGCGAGTCGGAATCGACAGGAATAAGGAAGACATCCCGGAAGACCTGCTGGATTACTGCATAGAAAATGCAGACGGCACCTACAATGGGCCGCCTGAATTCAATCACATGCATATCGTCTGGTATCTGAACCATTCGGATGAGCCTAATGCAGAACAACGGAGCGATGGCTATTATTCTGTCCGGGATATTAAAAAGGGCGAAGAAATATTTATAGACTACAACTTGTTCCATGAACCGAGTCTTGGCAAGGTTGTCTATGACGAAGCTGGCAATCTGAAGGCCGAAGTTTAGATAACCACGCGGCGGGGGCGGAGGATACGGCGGGGGCGTCCGGCCGGGACGATGAGGCGCTTGAGTTTCTGCTGGATCATGTCGGCTTCAGCCTCCATGCCGCGCTCTTTGTAGGCGTCGTGCAGCAGCGTGTAGGTCTCTTTGTTGGGCTCTAGCTCGACGGCCCGCTCGAGTGCTTGGAACATCAGCTTTTCGTTGCCTAACTTTTCGTTAACCTTGGCGTAGGCGACGTGGCGGGCAGCCAATGATTCTTCCAGGCTCAGCGCGGCTTCGAAAGCGATGCCGGCCTTCTCGTAATTTTCGGTTTCATAATAAATAAGCCCCAAGTTGTGCAGACTAGAGGGCGTGGCTTCGATGGAACTGGCGATCTCGAAACAGTCGATGGCGTCGCGGTATTCCTTCTGCTTGGCATAGAGGATGCCGAGGCGGTTGTAGGCGGCGGCGTTCTTCTCATCAATCTTGAGGATGGTCAGCAGGGCCTTCTCGGCGCGCAGGAAGCGGTTTTCACGCATTCCCTGGTGGGCGATATCCCACAGCTTGCCCATGCGGTCCCCGACTTTGCGTGAGACGTCATTGAATTCATCGGCGCGCAACTTGGTGCTGGCAATTCCTAGCGCACCAAACGCAGCAACTATGAGTAACTCGTACATACGATAGGCCCTAGTATACCACGGTTACAGGGCGAGCATAAGCTCTGTTAGGACCAATTTGGGGTTGCCGCTGTGCTCGAACGCTTCCTGGGCAGTGGCGGCGGCTTGCAGGACGGTCCGCCAGCGTTCGATGGGATTACCCTTCTGCGCTGCCGCTTCCAAACTGGCTCGGGCGACCGTAGCCAGCGTATCCACGAAAGCCAGCGCCACTTCTTTTGGCTTCAGCACGGAATCAACCAGAAGCAGCCGGTCATAAGTGGTGCCGGCCAGCACTTGTCGGACGAGCTGGACGGCCTCGCTTTTGGGCGCTACTTCGGTACTTTGCAGCTGCCGGGTCTGTACGCGCGACAGGATGGTGGGCAGCAACAATCGCGGTTGCCCGGTAGTGAGTATCAGCACCGAGTCGGCCGGCGGTTCTTCGAGCAGTTTGAGGAGCGCATTCTGGGCTTCGTGTCCCATCGTTTCAGCCGACCGGATGATGGCTGCCCGGCGGATAGCTGCTTTGCCGGGGACTTTCAAGCGGAAAAATGCGATAAGTTCGCGGATCTGCTCGATGGTTATGGTGCCCTTTTCGGCTGCCACTGTCCGCAAGTAGGTGCGATTGCCTGCTAGCAGATCATCGACCATCGCATCGGCTGCACTGGCCGTGGTGTCGGTTGCGCCTACCAGCAGTGTAGCGTGGGTTTGGGCTACCCGCATGCCCTGGTCGCTCATCGCACTTTGTCTTTAAACTCGGCCGGGATGGGTGCGGTGAATACTCGGCGTTCCTTGTCGTGGCCCAGGATTATATCGAGTGATTCGGCGTGCAGATACAGCCGCTCGGCCGGCTCGCCACCGTACAGCGTGTCGCCGACGATGGGATGATGGAAGTGGCCCAAATGTACGCGCAGCTGATGAGTACGGCCGGTTTCCGGCTTGAGTTCGAGCAGGCTGTAGCGGTCGTTGGAGGCCACGGTGGTATATGCCGTGATGGCGTGCTTGCCCTGTACACCGACCCGGAAGGTGGCCGGTGCTTTGGGGTTGCGCTCGATGGGCATGTCGATGACGGCTTCGGCCGGTTCCAGCGCGCCGCTTATGACGGCGGCGTATGTTTTATGTACCTTGCGGTCGGCAAATTGCCGTTGCAGCCACGCCAGCGCCTGCGGTGTCTTGGCGCAGATCATCACGCCGCTGGTGGCACGGTCCAGCCGGTGGACGATGCCGGCGCGGCTGTTCAGCGAGTCCTTATCGTCATGAAGCAGAGTCTCGTCCACGATGCGGTTATGCAGCCAGGTCGCTACGCTCGGTTCAGGGTTGAAGGCGCCCTTGCTGTGTGTCAGCAGTCCCACGGGTTTGATGATTACTACGCAGTCGTCGTCCTCGTACAGTATGGGCAGTTCAATTTCGGGTACCGTGAAATCTTCCAGCTTGTAGTCCATCACCACGTCGTCTTCCGGCCGGATCTTGGTGCCGGCTTTGGTAACGACCACCCCATTTACCGTGACTTTGCCATCGCGAATAAGCTGCACGGCGAACGACCGGCTGAGTACCGGCATCAGTGACACGACGCGCTGGTCCAATCGCTCTCCTCGGCTAATCTCTAGGTTAGGCATAGCTTTATTCTAACAGAGGTGACGGTAAGTAGCTAGGCGCGGAGGCCAACAGCTTTTTGGACTTTGAGGAGAGTGGCGTTGGCGATGTCGTTCATTTGCTTTTCATCGGCTTCGAGTTTGGCCAGCAGCTTGTGCTCATCAACGGCCTCGAGTGCCCGCTGGAACTCATCCAGGAACGCCCCGACCTCTTGTGCCACGGTGGCCTTGAGCGAGCCGTACAGCTCCTCGCCATGGTATGGCTCAGCAGCTTCCTCGAAGCTGACGCCTCGCATCAGCGCCAATATCTGCAGCAGGTTGTGGATGCCGGCCTGTTCTCTACTGTGGATGTTGATTTTACCCAGTGAATCGGTAGTGGCGCTCATGATTTTCTTGGCAGCCGCTTCGGGATCGTCGCCTAGGAATATGACACCTTTGCCCGTGTCATCGCTCTTGCTCATCTTCTTGGTCGGATCTACCAGATCTTTGATACGCAGCCCCTGTTCCTTACCGAAGAACTTGTGCTGCTCGGAAACAGGCTTGGGCAGCTTGAATACATCACCGAAGCGGCTGTTCATACGCTCGGCGATATCACGCGCGAACTCCAGGTGCTGTGTCTGGTCATCGCCTACCGGTACATAGCTGGCGCCGTATAGTAGGATGTCGGCCGCCATAAGCACCGGATAGTTGAAAAGGCCCATACTGATGTGTTCTGATGCCAGCTTCGTGGACTTGTCTTTGTACTGCGTCATGCGCTCCATTTGGCCCACGCCCGTAAAGCAATCAAGGATCCATGTGAGTTCGCTGTGTGCGGGGACGTAGCTCTGGCGATAGATGTGGATGCTGTCGGCATCGAGCGGTAAGCCGGCGGCCACGAACAGCTTCAGGTTGTGCATGATCTGTTCCTGCAGGGATGAGTGATCTATGGGTGTAGTAAAACTGTGCAGGTCCGGTACGAACAGGTTGATTTCGTACGTGTCTGCATGATTTATAGCCATGTCAATAAGCGGCAGCAGTGCGCCGAAATAATTACCGATGTGCAGGTCGTTGTTGGCCCTGAGCCCCGTTAAAATCACTGGTTTACTCATCTGCTGTTATTATATCCTACTTTGATTTATTACCGTTGTAAGCTGTTGGAGCAGTCCGTCAAGCTGCGGGTTCTTCAATATTGATCTCATGGTTTCATCAGTCCACTGTTCTTCGCGTCCGAGCAGTACGGCACGCAGATCTATCGCGGAAGGCGTAAGGTAGCGGCCATTATCCGGATCTGTCAGGAACGGTAGCAACACTCGGCTGAGGACTGCGAGCGGTGCCTGCGAATGTGCCATCAGCGTATCGTGTTCGGCGACCGTCATGATACTCGGGTTAAGCCCAAGTAGGCTCAAGTGCTCAGAGATATCGGTCGCTTCACTGGCGACTATGGCTACCTGCTCCCTGTTCATGAGCCAATGGCAGATGCCGATATTCATCTCGCCCAGCCGTTCATAGAGGCTTCCTGCAGCCGCAAGGCTGGAACTCATGGCGCTATCGTGCAGAACCAGCGTGCTCTCACCGGGGAACTCATCCAGAGTTTCCAGGGCTGCCAGCGGTGCACACCAATGGACGACACTTGCACCCAGCGCTCTACGGAAATCCGCCTCAGGGTCTCCTTTGTCGCAGGGCAGTAGATCCATGCCTGCGGCCGAAATGATTTCGCAGAATTCTGTTCCCAGCTGGCCGCTTGCACCGATAACGCCTACGCTTGTGTTCTCACTCATTGCCTGTTATTTCCTCGTTATTTCCGGGCTACTAATATCATTTTCATCAGATCTCTCGGGTGCGGTGCCAGCTCGCGGCCGAAATCACGGCGTCTCATGCCGAGCGATGACATCGCTTCCATACCACCGATCATGCGGGGCATGACGATTTCTTTAGGTACGTCCACTTCTACCGGTTTACCTTGCCTCTCCAACTCCAGTGACTGTCTTAGGGCCGCCTCATGAATACTCCAATAGTTCTCTTTTGTAACCATCGGTATGTCACCTGCTTTGTAACTGCCAAGTAACTTGATTATATACCGCCCGGTCCTAAGCTGTGTCAGAACTTCTTGACTGCGTGTTTCGGCTATGCCGGCAGCGAATTCCAGAAAGAACTGCATTTCAAATGCGCTGTTTGCTATGTTACGCGACTGCAGGTTCATAAGACTGATATCAGCTTCCTTGAACAGTACGAGCGCATCCGCAAGCGCGCCCGGCGTCTGAGGTGTAGTGAGCATTATAGTGGTCTTATCGGCTTCGGGGACGTCTACTGCGTGGCTGGGCAGCTGCAATTTTATGAACCGGGTTATGTTGGCCGGATCATCTTGTATGTTCAGCAGAAGCGCTTCAAGTCCATACAGTTCCCCAGCTGCTTCACTGGCAATAGCAGCATGAGTAGGATCATTGCCATCGGCGACTATTTTAGCGCTGAGAGCAGTGTCATCTTCTTCGGCTTTCCTGATGCCTCTCATACCTTCCAGAAAGTGCGAACACTGTCCAAGTGCTGGGGCCTGTGAATGCACGGTCCGGATGTCCTCTAGTTTGGTGCCCGGCAATACGAGCAGCGCATGTCCGATCCGCAAGTAAGTTTCCGCGGTTATGCTGACCTGTGTATCCGGAGACGTAATATACTCGTCTGGGTCCGGAATCTGCTGGACCCGGTTGTTGGCTATTGCCACTAGGGCACCATCTATCTTCTCCGCTTCCAGAGCCGCAAATACATCAGAGAATGTGTCTTTATAGACAAGCTCTGCGTCCGGTTGCAGTTGGTTTGCCGCCGCTTCGTGATATGATGTACGGCCACCCTGGATACCAATTAATTCTGACACATAAACTCCTTTGTAGATTGAATGAAAAACCGCCTTCTTGGTGGCGGTTTCTTCTCTGAGTTCGATTGGTGCTAGGAGCGCACAGAACAGACCGCCACGGATGTGCCGGTAAACCAATACTGGTTCTGCTGTGCCTTAGACATGCGTTGTAATATACGCTTTTTGTTAAGGCTGTCAAGCTTAGTCCCTCGGAGATAGCGAGGAATCAGGAACCTTGTGCAGAAGGAAGAGCTCCGTCGAGTCCATCCTCTGCGCACACTACGACTAGCTTACTTCGTATGATACGCGAAGCGTACCTGTCTGGCCTTTGATTTTCCGAACCCGCAGCAGGCCGATGTCCTGAAGCTTTGCGACGTGCGTGCCCCCGCAAGGTACGCCAAAGTCTCCATAGAGTACGATGCGACTCGGTTTTCCGGCTGGCAGATAGTCGGGCACATGACGGCAATATCGGGACATCTCTTCTTTGGGCATGAAGCGGATCTCAGTCTCGATACCTCTGCTCAAAATTTCGGCAATCTTCTGGTTCAGCTTTTCGACGATCTCCGCCTTATCTTCATCCCCTAAATCACCTTGGTACTCAACGTAAGGACCATCAGGAAAGTGATAGCCTTTACCAGGCACCCAGTCGTAGCCAAGCTCGTTGACTGCCATATCAACAACATGGCCGCCGGAATGCAGTCGAGCGTGCAGCTGGCGCCGCTCACCATCTACAGTGCAGGTGACATCCTCGCCTTGCATGAATGGGTGGCCCTCGAAGTTACCGATGTGTAGTACCTTACCATCGGCAAACCGGACCTCATCTACAAAGAATGTCGCATCCGGACTCGCAATAGTACCCTGGTCGTAGGGTTGCCCGCCGCCTTGAGGGTAAAACACGGTTTTGTCGAGATATACGACTGTTTTGCCATCGACATGTTCAACACTTTCAACATATGCCTCGCAGGTAAGCTGCTGCATATCTTCCAGGTATAGTAGTTTAGTAGCGTTCATAAGACTCCTTAATCAATAAGTAATAGTCCTGACAATGCCAGTTCGTGTTCTTGATGAAGAGGGTCTTAAAAACCTTTGAAACTCATGAATATAGTATACTCTGTCGTTGCTTGCGCGTGTCATTGAGGCCGATTTTTTGTTCACGCTCGATGCCTATGGCTGAGCAGGTCGGCGGAGACAGCAGAATATATATGACAGATACATGGGTTTGCGTTAAAATCTACATTATGATGAGAGCGGAAATCATCCCGACTGCGGACGCTACGAAAGCAGAGATCGAGGAGATAATGGGGTTGACTGCAGCGTATGCGAGCCACTATGTGGTGGTGCAGAATGACCCCGACATTGAGAGAGCAGAGTCAGTCAGAACGGCTAGGGCCGAGCACCCGATAACTTTCGTAGATCTTGGTCATAAGGCGAGCGGTAAAGCCGAGGCAATCCGGCGCGGTATAGGAGTGGCGCTTGCCGTCGGCAATTTTGATACGTTCATCCAGGTTGACGGGCATCTCAAGCAGAATCCGGCCCAGATAGGGTTGCTTCTGGATGCTCAGAGGCGTGATGGGTCTGATATGGCTATCTGTAACCGATATGCCGATGTGGAACTTGATGAACACCGGCTGGCGCTTACCCAACTGTTCTCTAGATTCGCAAAGCTGAGCACAGGCTTGGAACTCAGTGACACCGTTTGCGGAACACGGACCTATTCGCGGGCCATCGCCGAGATGATCTTTAAGTATAGTATGAGCGTAGGGTATGGTATTGAGTCCGAGGAGAATGATATCGTCTGGCAAAGCGGCGGCACGATCAGTCAGGTCGGTGTGGAGTCGAATGAGCAGGCTTCCAGCACGGCAGCCCCGAAGCTGGTCGATAATGCGTATCTCTTGTGTGCGCGCACCCAGGGGCGGTTTTCCGCGAGCCAATACACCATCCTGCAGGGGTTTGCCTATGCGCTCCCGCGATTCGCTGATTACCGTATCCCGGGGGAAGATTTCGATATGCCGTACGATGTCCAGTGCACGTTCGTGGAAGACGGCGAAGACGGTGAGCCGAGCTATGAACTGCACTACGTATAGTGTCGCCGTCTACATATGGCAGTTATCAGAAAGCAGCATCGTTGTATAGTACAAGTACTATGAAATACCGTTCACCGCAGCAGGTACTTTGGCTCAGTTTTATCACTTTGGGATTTTATGATCTCTATTGGCTTGGGGCAACTCGCAATGATCTGGCGAGAAGCACCGGCGCGAAGTTGTATGGCAATGCTTGGTTGGTGCTACTGGGAGTTATCCGGTGCCTGGGGGCTCTTGCCGTCATCTGGGTGGCGCTAGCTCTCTTTGCTAGCACATGGCCCAGTCCTCAAGCAGCTACCTATGCGCTCGTAGTAGTGATACTTGTCCTGAGCGCCATCGCAAACTACTGGCTGTTTCCGAAGTGGCTCATACCTTACGTTGGGGCAGCGCAAGCTACCACCAATGGCAGGCTACAAGAGTCCAACATCATGCTGATGGTACTCATGAGAGAATCGTTCGGCATCACTACGCTGCAGCAGGCCTACAACAACCCCGACTCGATGCCGGCATTCATGGCCACAGACCCGATCGCGGCTGCACGTGAGCTCAATCAGCGAGTCGATAACCCTCTGGCCAAGCGTATCCTAAGTATCATTGCTGTCGTGATGGCTATCGGTCTGGTGCTGCTCTTGCTGGTGCCGTTCTTCGTGGCGCATATCGGGTGATATACATCCTAGCCCGAGAAACCGGATGCCAGGATAGTACCATAATGCCCCAGGTGTGAGTTGGTGTGTATGGTGACTCGATTGCCGCTTTCACGCAGCGCGTTCGCGAATTCAAAGGCCGTATCGGGTCTGATTATCTGATCGGCCAGCGAGATACTCATAGTTATGTCAGTGTCATGTATCTTTGCAGCCTGTACTGTAGGTGCGAGCGGGATCCATAACTTCTGAAGTTGCGACAGGGTGATGCCTTGTGCTTCGAATTGTTCTCGCAAAGGCCGTGTCCGCAGCCCGGTCCAAAGCGATTTCGCAAGATCGCCGCCCGGCACCACAAAGTCTATGGTTGTAGCCAGTAGTTTTTTAGAGCCAAGCGTATGCATGAGTACGCTCGTGCCCAGACTCGTGGCGAACCAGTGTACAGCCTCGGCTTTTTTATCATGCAGATCCGTCTCAATCCTACCGGCAATGACGACGAAACTAGTAAGCGTTCTTTCAGCATCTGATGACAAGATATTGTCATCGAATAGATACATAAGCGTGGATCGTCCTAGCTTGCGTTGTTGTCCTGCGATTCTTTTTAGCAACCACTCATTGGCATGCCACGGCGGGATAATGACGCTCAGTTCATGAGCGTCCGGCACTTCCTCATACAGAGCTTTCGTGACGCTTTGCTGCGGGTCGAAATCCGCATCATACGTCATATCGATTTTCTTGAGGCCACAATATGCTGTATCCAACGAGGCCATGGTAAGTTTCCCGTTAACGCTTGGTGAACTGGCGTTGCTTGCGGGCGCCCTTGAGGCCGAACTTCTTGCGTTCGCGCTCGCGGGGGTCGCGCGACAATAGGTCGGCACGCTTGAGCGTAGCCTTGTAGTCGCCGTTTAGGTCGGTCAGTGCTTTGCTGATGCCCAAAGAAATGGCATCGATCTGGCTGGCGTGTCCGCTGCCGCTGACGACGACTGATACGTCGTAGTCGGTGGTAGGGAGTTCCAGGACGGTGAACGGCTTGACCAGCTCTGCCAGCAGCGCTTTACTGTCAGCGAAATACTCGCTGGCCGGCTTGGCGTTGACGACGATGTTGCCTTTGCCCTTTTGCAGACGCACGCGAGCCGTGGCACGCTTGCGGCGGCCAAGAGCGTAGTAGTAGTTCTTTGCTTTGGTTTCAGCCATGATTATTTGGTTCCTTTCAGGGTGACGGCAATCGCTACGGGCTGCTGGGCTTCGTGCTTATGCTCGCTGCCAGGGTAAATCTTGAGCCGAGCAAGGCGCGGGTCGCGCAGTTTGTTGACTGGCAGCATGCCGCGGACCGCTTCATAGAGGGCGCGCTCCGGCGTGTTTGCCAGCACATCCTTCAGTGCAGTCTCCTTGAGGCCGCCCGGGTAACCGCTGTGGCGGTAGTACATCTTGTCGGTTAGCTTCTGGCCGGTGACTTGTACATTGGCGGCATTGGTGACGACCACGAAGTCGCCGCAGTCGATGTGGGCGGTAAACTGCGGCTTGCCCTTGCCGGTCAATAGCGTGGCGACGAGTGTAGCGGTGCGGCCGAGCGGCGCCTGGGAAGCATCGATGATGTACCACTTACGGGTAACGTCAGACGGCTTCGCGCTAAATGTCTTCTGGTTCATTATTCGGTCTCCTTAGTGGCCGGCTTGGCGGCAACTTTTGGCTTAGCGGCATCGGCGCTCTTGGCAACCGGGGCTTCCTTGAGGTCGTCTACGAAGCTGACACGGGCCAGTTCGGCGTTATCACCGCGCCGCGAGGTGGTGCGGACGATTCGGAAGTAACCGCTGTTGCGGGCACCGAGCTTGGGAGCCAGTTCGTCGACCAGCTTGTGGGCGGTACTGACGGTCTGTAGGCTGGCCAAGACCTGGCGGCGGTTGTGCAGATCACCCTTCTTGGCTTTGGTGATGAGCTTCTCGACGTATGGTACGACCGCCTTGGCCTTGGGCAACGTGGTCTCGATGGACTCATGAATGATGAGCGACTCGGCCAGGCCCTTGATGAGAGCTTCTCGCTGGTCGCGTTCGCGGTGGAACTTGGTTCCTTTGTATCCGTGCCTGTGCATCTTAGAGTTCCAGTTCCGCCAATTTATCTTTGACTTCGTCGAGTGCCTTGCTGCCGAAGCCCTTGAGGTCGCGCAGTTCGGCGTCGCTTAAGCTAAACAGGTCCTGGATGGTGTGAATGTCGTTGTTGACGAGCGCGTTGGTGGTGCGGGCGGTCAGGTTCAGATCTTCGATAGAAGTGTTCAGGACCGAACCGTCATCGCTGGCTACGCCCAGAGCGCCGCCTGCGGTGCTGGCTTCGGGCGCTTCTTGGGTGACGACGCGCGTTTTGCCGGCCAGTGCGGTGTACTGATTGACTAGTATGGCTGATGCTTCCTCGAATGCGTCACGCGGGGTAATGGTGCCGTCGGTGTCGATAGTCAGACTTAGGCGGTCAAGGTCAGTGGTCTGGCCGACGCGAGTCTTGTCTACCTTGTACCGGACGCGCAATACGGGGCTGAAGATGGTGTCGAGAGCGATGAAGTCGCTCTGTTTCTTGACCGTGCTTTCTTCGATGGTGCGGTAGCCGCGGCCGGTGTCGACCACGAGGTCGACGGTGAAGGTGGTCTTGTCATCATCGACGGTAGCGATCAGCTGGTCGGTGTTGACGACTTCGACATCGGCATTACCCTGGATGTCTTTGCCGGTAACGGCGCCCTTGCCCTTTTTGACGATGCGCAGTGTCTGCGGTTCGTCGCCGTAGACGCGGAAACGCAGGAGCTTCAGGTTCAGCATGATGCCGACGATATCTTCCTTGACGCCCTTGACGGTAGTGAATTCGTGCGTTGCGCCTTCGATCTTGAAGCTGGTCACGCCGGCGCCGGCGATGCTGCTGAGCAATACGCGGCGGATGGAGTTGCCGAGCGTCATGCCGTAACCATTCTGCAGCGGTTCGATGACGAAGCTGCTGCTGGTGGCAGAGTGATCGTCAACGGCTACAAGTCCTGGGGTGTGAATCATTTTTGACATAATTTCTCGCTTTGTCCTTCCGTGATTAGCGTGAGTAATATTCGACGATTAACTGTTCATTGATATCCGGCTCGGCGTCGTCGCGCACAGGCAGGTTGGTGATCTTCAGGCTGATTTTCTTGCGGTCTACCGATTCCCAAGTCGGGATGGCGGATGGGGCCGGGCTGATGTCATCTAGCTTCTTGAAGTACTCGCTGTCTTTGCTGCGGGGGCGCAGGGTGATTTCATCACCGATACGCAGGCGGATGGATGGGATATCGACGCGGCGGCCGTTCAGCATGAAGTGGCCGTGGGTGACCAACTGGCGGGCTGCGCGGCGGCTGGGCGCGAATCCGGCACGGTAAACGGCATTGTCCATGCGCTGCTCCAGCAACTGCAACAGTGCAGCACCCGAGTTACCTTGGCTGCGTGAAGCCTCCGCCATAAGGTTGCTGAACTGCTTTTCAAGCAGACCGTACAGTCGCTTGACCTTCTGTTTTTCGCGCAGCTGCAATGAATACTGGCTCGGCTTGCTGCGTGAGCGGTAGTTGGCGGACTGGCCCGGCATGTTGGTGCGCTTGGCCAGTGCTTTATGAGCTTTGGGGTGCAGCGCGTAGCCTTCGCGGCGGGACAGCTTGACGATGGATCGTGTATCTCGTGCCATGGCTTAGACCCTCCGTGCTTTCTTGGGGCGGACGCCGCCGTGCGGCACGCCGGTTACGTCGGTGATGCTTTCGACGGTAATGCCGACGGTCTGCATGGCGCGGACAGCGGCGTCACGGCCGAGGCCGACGCCCTTTATGTATGCGTCAACGCGGCTCAAGCCATACGATTGCTTGGCCAGCTGACCGGCCTTTTCGGCGGCAACCTGGGCGGCGTAGGCGGTGCCCTTCTTGGAGCCGCGGAAACCGCAGGCGCCGGCGCTGCTAGCAGCCAATGCGCCGCCTTGGGCATCGGTGAGGGTGACGATGGTGTTATTGAAGGTAGCCTGCACGTGGAGCTGGCCGGCAGCTACGCTGCGCTTGGCTTTCTTCTTCTTGGGGGTGGGAGTAGTAGTGGTTGTAGGTGTATCTGCCATAGTAGTCCTTAAGTCTTGCTCGCAACTTTCTTAGCGGTGCCGCCGACGGTTACTTTACGGCCGCGGCGGGTGCGGGCGTTGGTCTTGGTGCGCTGGCCGCGTGATGGCAAGTTGGCGCTGTGGCGCAGGCCACGGTAAGCTTTGATATCCTTGAGCCGCTTGATGTTGCCGTTGACGACACGTTGCAGCTCGCCCTCGACGGTCAGGGCTTCATTGATGTAGTCCTGGATACGGCCGACTTCGGCGTCAGTCAGATCTTTGGTGCGCACAGTGCGCTCAACCTTGGCAGCTGCCAAGATATCATCAGCAGTTTTGGGGCCGATGCCGTATACGTAGGTCAAAGAGACCCAGATCTGCTTGTCAGCCGGGATGGTTACCCCGGAAATACGTGCAGCCATGGTTAACCCTGCCTCTGCTTGTGCTTAGGTTTGAATTTGTTGATAACGTAAATCCGTCCCTTACGGCGGACGATCTTGTCGTCGGGACTGATCTTCTTGACACTTGCACGCACTTTCATGCGGATCGTACTCCTTCTCTAGTGCACGACACACTGCTTAATATTTTGATAACTAGCCTTTGCGATAGGTGATTCTACCCTTACTGAGATCGTAAGGCGTCAACTCGACCGTCACGCTATCGCCGGGGACGATTCGGATAAAATGCTTCCGCATCTTGCCGGCGACATGAGCTATAATCTGGTGTCCGTTCTCAAGTTCTACTCGAAACTGCGTACCAGGTAGAGTCTCTACGATGGTACCTGTCAGTTCGATTACTTCTTTACTCGCGGCCATAGATATAACAAGAGATAATTATAGCAGTATTTACAGCACCTTGTAAAGAGATAAAGTGTGGATAAACAGAGAGCGATTCAGGAGGAGCAGATTGAGAGCGTATTCGGGACGTTATTTTGCTCGGCAATATTCTGGGGTATGCAGCCTTGGCCCAACCAGATGACCGTCCATGACGAGCCGCTGCCTTTGGCCAGGGCTTCGCCGGCGGTAGTGTTATTGCCGGTCTCGTAATGGCCCGATTCGCTGATGCCGGATTCTACGAAGCCGGGGGCCGTGGCGTTGCTGTTGGCAACCAGGGAGCAGTTGGTATCGGAGCGCAGATCATTGCTGCAGTATGCCAAGATGGCGGCGTTCGCGGCCGCTATCTCGCTGGCCGTGGGCAATGGTCCGGTTGCCGCCTCGCTCTGGGACGCCGACGAGGCCGCGGTGGTATCGTCCGGCAATGGCGCAGGCTTGGAGTAGTGGGCATGCACGCCCCAGCCGATCAGCAGCGCCAAGACCAGCGGTATGCAGAAGCCGATCAGATTATCGCGGGTGAGCCGCTCTCGAAGCCTTGGTGCCTTCATGTCTAGGTAGTAGCATAAGCGGTCCGGGCAGCCGATGCAACCGTCCATAGGCATATCGGGGAGCTATTTGGCAGCGGCTTTTTTGCGCCGCGGCAAGAATTTGAGACGTTTGCCGGTAATCGCACCGGAATCTTCGCCGCCGGCCGAATCATAGAAGAAGTCGTCGCTCTGGTACTGGTCGTAGGTGACCATGAGGGCGCGGGACTCGATGGCACGCAGCGTTTCAAGCGACACGGAGACCAGGATAAGTACGCTGGTACCGCCGATGGCGATATTGGTATTCAGGAATATCTGGGCGATGATCGGCAGGAGTGCCAGCAGCCCCAGGGCGAATGCCCCGAACAGCGTCAGGCGGTTCACGGTTCGGCTCAAGTACTTCTCGGTCTGGAGGCCGGAGCGGACTCCTTCGATGAAGCCGCCCTGCTTCTGCAGGTTCTCGGCGATTTCCTTACTGTTGAAGGTGACACTGGTATAGAAGAACGTGAAGATGAATACCAGCAGGAAGTACGTGACCGGATAGATGTACGGCTGCCAGCCGCCGGCCTGGAACGTGGTAGCGGACGGGCTCTGGAACCAGGTGCTCAGGTGGGTGCCGAGATGCTGCAAGTTCGTGCTGTGATTGTTGGCCAGCAGCTCGCCGGCGAAGCTCGGGACACTTAGGAACGCCACGGCAAAAATGATCGGTACCACGCCGGCGGTAATGAGCTTGACCGGCAGGATGGTCGTAACGCCCCCATAGGCGCGGTTACCCTGGACGCGTTTGGCATAATTCACCGTGATACGTCTGGCCGCTTCGTTCAGCATCACCACTATCCAGGTCACAATCAGCACCGCTATCAATATGATGATCGCGTACCAGAACGCCTTTTCGTTCAGCGGTAGCGTACGACCGAAGAGGTGCCATTTATCGGTCTTGTCGTACACGCTGCTGGCAATACTGCTGATGGTATTCGGTAGGCTGCTGACGATGCCGACGGTGATGATGAGCGAGATACCGTTACCGACCGATTTCTCGGTCACGAGCTCACCGAGCCACATCAGGAGCATCGAACCGCCGGTGAGGGCCGCCACCATAAGGGCCCATTGGAACAGAGAGGTGTGCGCCGTGATATCGCCGATGCCGCCGATCTGTTCAGCCTGCTGCCGTACCAGATAGATAGCACCGATGGATTGGATGATGGCCAGCGGGAAGGTCAGGAGGCGGGTGTACTGGTTGATCTTCTTCTGGCCCGACTCGCCTTCTTTGTGCAACGCCTCCAGCTTCGGGATGGCCTTGGTGAGCAGCTGCATGATGATGCTGGCGTTGATGAACGGCCCCATGCCGGCGATCATGATACTGAAGTTGGCAAGCGCTCCGCCCGATAGGACGTTGATGAAGCTCAGCAGCTGCGGCGTGTTGCTATTGAACAGGTTTGTCAGGACTTGCTTGAGCGTTTGCGGATCGGACAGCGGCACCGGGATGTGGGCCAGGATGCGGTACACCAACAGGATACCCAGTACGGCCAGGAGACGCTTCCGCATATCTTTCTGACCAAGCGAGCGCCCGATAATTTTCCAGTTCACCTGTTTTCCCGTTTCATTAGCTTTGAATCTCTAACGAGTATACAAGGTTTTTGACCGTTTCGTAAAGTAATGCAGTATGTTTTACAAAGTGCAGTTCATCGCTCGATGAGTTCCTGCAGCATCGGCGACGCCATAAATCGCCCCTCTGCATTCTTCTTAAGTTCTGACTGGGCAAATACTGCATCCGTATTCAGAGCTCCATATATGTGCGGGAACAAGCCTGGCCTGCCGCTGAGGGCAGCCTCGATTTTCACCGGAGACTTAACTTTATCCATATCAATGAAGAGCAATAGTATGTCATTTCGAGCTAGGAAATGTTTGTTAGCAGTTTCTAATGTCTGGTCAGGAAATGTGCAATGGATAAATCCGACATCTTCAAGCGTCGAATCGATGGTTGATTGGACATACTGTCCGGTTTTTTGCGAACCTTTCCAAAGCTCTTCGGTAGAAATAGCCACGATCGTCTTCATAGCTTTACTATATCAAAAAAGACTTCCGGAGAAGTCTTTCGTGTTTGATACGCGGGGTGTATCTATTTCTTTTCGCTTTTGGGTTTCTTGGTGACCGGACGCGGTGTGCGGGCAGTGACGGTGAATTCGCCGCCGGCTTTCTGGATGGCTTCGACGGCCGTTTCGCTGGCGGCCTGCAGGTTTACGGTCAGCTTCTTGGTGACGTCGCCGCGCTTCAGCAGCTTGACGGTTACGTAAGCGCTGCTAACCAGACCCTTGTCGGCCAGCACTTGGTTGTCTACTACGGCACCGAGCTTGTCGAGCTGGTCGGTAAAGACGTTCTCGGCCGGCGTGCGGTGGCTGGTAAAGCCGTGCAGCTTCGGCAGGCGCTGCATGAGCGGGTTCTGGCCGCCTTCGAATCCCGGCTTCTTGCTGGAGCCGGTGCGGGCGCCCTGTCCCTTGGTACCGCGGCCGGCGGTCTTGCCTTGTCCCGCAGCGATACCGCGACCGACGCGCTTAGGCGACTTGCGGTGCGCGGCAGTAAGTTCGTTGTATTTCATAGTTATTTCTCCCCGGCTTTCACGGCAGTTTTAGCCGGTTTTGCCTTGGCGTCATGTTTGGTGGTCACCCAGTTCTTGGCGGGCTCCAGGCTTTCGAGCGCGGCGATAGTGGCATAGGCCGTGTTGGCTTTGTTGGTCGAGCCGAGTGATTTGCTCAGCACGTTGCTGACGCCGGCGACTTCCAAAATGGTGCGGACCACACCGCCGGCGATGAGGCCGGTACCGGCACTGGCCGGTTTGATGAGGATGCGGGCACCGCCGACTTTGCCTTCGGCTTCGTGCGGCAGCGTACCTTTGTACAGATTGATCTTGCTCATGTGCTTCTTGGCGACTTCGGTGGCTTTGGTGACGGCAGCGGTGACATCGGCGCCTTTAGCGATACCGATGCCGACCTTACCTTTGTGGTCACCGGCCACGACGAGGGCGCGGAAACGGAAGCGGCGGCCGCCCTTGACCACACGGGCGACGCGGTCGATGTGTACGATGCGCTCATCGAACTCTTTCTTCTCTTCGACGGCCGGACCGCGGCCATCGCGGCGCGGCGGGCGTCCGTCACGCTGCTGGCCGCCGCCGCGGCGGTTGCCGCCCTGGGGTGCGTTCGGCGCCGCAGCTGTTGCGGCAGGTGCTACCGGTGTGTTTGCATCGGCCATATTAGAACTCCAATCCCTTCTCGCGGGCAGTATCTGCCAGCGCTTTGACACGGCCGTGGTATTGGCGGCCGCCCCTGTCGAATACTACTTGCTTGATCTTGGCGGCCTTGGCCTTGGCGGCGATCTCCGCACCGACCCAGGCAGCCTTTTCGGTCAGCGTGCCGGTGGCAGCTTTCTGGCCGATGGTGCTGACGGCGGCCAGCGTCTTGTTGGCGCTGTCGTCGATGATCTGGGCGCTGACATGGTGGCTGCTTATGAAGATGCTCAGGCGCGGCCGTGCAGCGGTGCCGATGACTTTGGCACGGATGCGGTTCTTGCGGAGGGCCAGGTTCTTGGCTTTGAGGGCTAAACTGTTCATGCTACTTGTCCTTTCCTGACTTACCGGACTTGCGGATAATGCGCTCGCCCTCGTACTTGATGCCCTTGCCCTTGTACGGCTCCGGCTTTTTGAGCGCGCGGATCTCGGCGGCGGTTTGTCCCACCTGTTGCTTACTGATGCCAGTGAGGGTGAGCGTGTTCTGTTCAGCAATAGCGGTGATGCCTTGCGGCAGGTGGTAGACAACCTCGTGGCTGAAGCCCAGGCTCATCTTCAGATCGCTGCCGGCAACGCTCCAGCGGAAGCCGACGCCGTTCAGCTCCAGCTTCTTGCTGAAGCCGGTGCTGACGCCGTTGACCATGTTGTTGAGTAACGCACGCATCAGACCGTGCTTGGCACGGATCTTCGGCTCGTCGTTCGCTCGGGTCACCAGAATCTGGTCACCTTCTTGTTTGACGGTTATATCCGGCATCGTGAACTGCGTGAGCGTCCCTTTCGTCCCGGCAACCGTAATGGTTTCAGGGTCGACAGTGATTGTCACGCCGCTCGGGATTCCGATTGGTAGTTTTCCTACTCGACTCATATCTTATTCCTTATCTTTCCTAATATATACTTGCGATTAATTCACCGCCGATACCGGCAGCCTTGGCTTCTTTGCCGGTCATCAGGCCTTTGGAGGTGCTTACCAGTACGATACCGCGGCCGCGCTTGATGACGGGAATTTCGGTGGCGTTGCTGTAGTGGCGGCGGCCCGGCTTGCTGAGGCGCTTGATCTCGGTGATCTTAGCGTTCTCATCCTCGGGGTTGATGACGATGTGCAGCTGCTTGCCGACGCTCAGGTCGGTCACGGACACGCTCTGCAGGAAACCGTTGGCTTGCAAGCTGCGGGCGACGGCTTCTTTCATCTTACTGTGCGGCAGGCTGACTTCGTTCTTGCGCACATTGATGGCGTTACGGATACGAGTCAGCATGTCGGCGATTGGATCGGTAGAAGTTACGCTCATATTACCAACTCGCTTTCGTTACGCCCGGGATTTCGCCCTTTGATGCATGCTCACGGAAGGAAAGGCGGCTGAGGCCGAACTGGCGCATGTACGCGCGCGGACGGCCGGTCTCGACATCGCGGTTTTTCCACCGTGTCGGGCTACTATTGCGAGGCAACTTGGCCAAGCCTTCGTAGTCACCGAGTTCCTTCAACTCAGCACGCTTCGCAGCGTATTGCTTGATCATCTTTTGCCGCTTGAGGTCACGTGCAATTATAGATTTCTTAGCCATATTAGCGGTCCTCCTTTTCGAACGGCATACCGAACTTAGTTAATAGTGCTCGTGCATGATCACGGTTCTGGCTCTTGATGACAAAGACGACTTGCAGGCCGTGGGCAGTCGTGGTTTCCTCGAACGTCAGTTCCGGGAACACGCTCTGGTCGGTCATGCCGATGCTGTAGTTGCCCTGCTTGTCAAAAGCCTTGGCGCTGACGCCGTGGAAGTCGCGCAGGCGCGGCAGCACGATGTTCAGCAGGCGGTCCATGAATTCGTACATCCGCTCACCGCGCAGCGTCAGCTTCAGGCCGATCATGTTGCCTTCGCGCAGCTTGAAGCCGGCGATGGAGTTCTTGGCGACCGTCTCGACGGGTGCCTGGCCGGTGATCTTGCGCAGCGTATTCTTGGCGGCCTCGATGGTCTTCTTGTCGTCCTTGGCGCGGCCCAGGCCGACGTTCACGACGATCTTTTCCAGACGCGGTACCTGGTGGATGTTCTTGAGCTCGAGCTCTTTCTGCAATTCGGCGACGAATTTATCGGTGTAGTCGGCTTGCAGACGAGCAATGTATTTATCGCTCTTAGGAGCCTTCGTTTTGGCAGGAGTCTTTGCTGCAGCCATTACTTCATCTCCTTTCCGCTTTTCTTGTACACGCGGGTCTTTACGCCCTTGTCATCAACCTTGAAGCCGATGCGGGTCGGCTTGTGCGTGGTCGGGTCGATCACGGCGACTTTGCTGACCCAGATTGGCTTGGTTATGTCGATGATGCCGCCCTGCGGGTAGGCTTGGTTCGGCTTGACGTGCTTCTTGACGATGTTGATGCCTTCTACGGTCACCTTGTTTTCGGCGGGGTGCGTAGTAACTATCTTGCCCGTCTTGCCCTTGTATTTGCCGGCCAGAACCTGCACGGTATCACCCTTTTTCAGGCGAATCTTGAACAGTTTGGTCGGGGCGGTTGATTGCTTGTTGCTCATAGTTATAGTACCTCCGGCGCGAGGCTGATTATCTTGGCGTAGCCCATGTCGCGCAGTTCACGCGGCACCGGACCGAAGATGCGGGTAGCGCGCGGCTGCTTGTCGTCGCCGATGATGACGGCGGCATTGTCATCGAACTTGATGGTGCTGCCGTCTTTGCGGGCGATCTCCTTGGTGGTGCGGACGACGACGGCCTTGACCACGCTCTTGCGCTTGACGGTGCCGGTCGCATTGGCTGCCTTGACAGTGGCGACGATAACGTCACCGACATGGGCATAGCGCCGGCGGGTGCCGCCGAGCACGCGGATGCACAGGATTTCCTTAGCACCGCTATTGTCGGCTACCACGAGGCGGGTTTCTTGCTGGATCATACCTCGGGCTCCTTCTCGACGTGGGTTACGCCTGCCTTCTCAACGACCTGCGAGAGCTTGTGGCTCTTGCGCTTGCTGATGGGGCGCGTTTCGACGATGATAACGGTGTCGCCGGTATGGGCTTCGTTGTTCTCATCATGGGCGATGAATTTCTTGCTCACCGTGTACTGCTTGCGGTACAGCGGGTGAGTCTTGCGTTCGCGGACCGTAACGACAATAGTCTTGTCGGCTTTGTCACTGGTCACGACGCCGGTGATTGACTTTGCCATTACTTGGCCTCCTTAACGAGTTGTTCACTTAATACGGTCAGCATGCGGGCCAGATCCTTGCGCTTGTTGCGGACGGCACGCAGGTTCTGGTTGTCGCCCATGTAGATGTGGCGGCGCAGTTCTACGATCTCGTCGCGCAGCTTGCCGGTCTCGGTGGTAAGCTCGGCGGTTGAAAGTTTGCGGATATCTACGATTTTCATAGCCCTACATCCCTTCCTTGATCAGGAACTTAGTCTTGACCGGCAGCTTGTGGGCAGCCAGACGCATGGCTTCGCGGGCCGTTTCCTCGGATACACCCTGCATTTCGAACAGGATGGTGCCCGGGCGGACTTTGGCGACGAAGAATTCAGGTGAACCCTTGCCGCTGCCCATCTTGACGTCCAAAGGTTTGCGGGTGACCGGAGTGTGGGGGAAGATGCGGATCCAGATCTTGCCGCCGCGCTTGATGTAGCGGGTCATGGCCTGGCGGGATGCCTCGATCTGACGGCTGGTGATGCGCTCATGGCCCTGGGCCTGCAGCGCGTAATCGCCATAAGCGATGTAATGACCGGCCGTAGCGACGCCGCGAATCTTGCCCTTGCGGACCTTGCGGAATTTCGTTCGCTTTGGCAATAACATGTTAGTTGCCTCCCTTGTAAATCCACACCTTTATGCCGATGACGCCGGCACCGGGCCACAGGGCCTGGACGGATGCGAAATCGATGTCGGCGCGGATGGTGTGCAGGGGCACGCTGCCCATGACTTCTTTTTCGCGGCGGGACATCTCCGCACCGTTCAGCCGTCCCGCGACTTCGATACGGATGCCCTTGGCACCGGCACGCATGGTGGCAGCGCTAGCGCTCTTGATGGCGCGGCGGAAGCTCATGCGGCGTTCCAGCTGGTGGGCGATGTTCTCGGCAACCAGCTTGGCGTACATATCGGGCTTTTTGACTTCCTCGATGTTGACGCGGACGGGTACGCCGTAGACTTTCTCGATGGCGGCTTTGACTTCCTGGGCACCCTGGCCGCCACGGCCGATGACGACGCCGGCCTTAGCGGTGGCGATGGTAACGGTCACGAGGTTCGGCGAACGCTCGATGTCGACTTTGTTGATGGCGCCGCGGCTGCCGAACTTATCTTGGATAAGTTTGCGGACCTTCAGGTCGTCGCCTAGGTACTTGGCGTACTGATTCTTGCCCACGAACCATTTGCTGCGCCAATCTTTGTTGGCCTGCAGGCGCATGGAAATCGGGTTTACTTTCTGGCCCATATTATTCTCCTTTACCCTGAGCGTCAGTCGAAGGGTCCGACTGTGCCGGCTTAAGCTCTTTGGCTGGCTTGGCGGCAGCACGCTGCTCGCCTTCTACTAATACACGGATGTGAGATGAGCGCTTCTGGTACGGCAATGCGCGGCCCATGGCTGCGGGACGGAAACGCTTGGTGCGCGGACCGTGGTTGACGGTGATCTCGACGATACGCAGCGTGTCGCCCTTGTAGTTGTGGTTGTGCGTGGCATTGGCCTGGGCGCTCTTGATGGTCTTGATGACCGGCATGGCTGCTCGGCGCGGTACGTTTTCCAAGATGACGAGCGCGTCGGCAACGGTACGGCCGCGTACTAGGCTAGCAACGGCGCTCACCTTGCGTGGGCTCATCCGGACGCCCTTGGCTTCTGCTTTGACTGCCATCTTATTTACCCTTCGCTAGCTTTCCGCCGTGGTTGCGGAACTTACGGGTCGGGCTGAATTCGCCCAGTTTGTGGCCGACCATGTTTTCGGTAACAAATACCGGCACATGGACTTTACCGTTGTGGACCGCGAAGGTCTTACCGACAAAATCCGGTGCGATGGTGCTGGCACGGGCCCAGGTCTTGATGATGGTGCGGTCGTCATTACTGAGCGCGCTTACTTTCTTAGCGAGCTTCGGATCGATGAACGGACCTTTCTTCAGTGAACGACTCATAGGTTATTTCCTCTTAGCCGCATGACGGCTCCTTACGATCATATTGCTGGTGCTCTTACGGCGACGGGTCTTGTAACCCAGGGTCTTCTGACCCCAAGGCGTACGAGGTGCTTTGGCCATACGGTGGCGTCCACCGTCACCACCACCGTGCGGGTGATCTACGGCGTTCATCACGACACCGCGGACACTCGGGCGCTTACCTAAGTGGCGTGAGCGGCCGGCTTTACCGATCTTGACGTTCTGGTGCTGTTCATTGCCGATGACGCCGATGCTGGCGGTGCAGTTCAGATTCACCAACCGGACTTCACCGGAAGGCAAACGGACCTGGGCGTAATCGCCCTCTTTGGCCATCAGCTGGGCACCGTTGCCGGCACTGCGGACCATCTGGGCGCCCTTACCGGGCTGCATTTCGATGGCGTGGATGGTGGTACCGACCGGGATGTTCTTGAGCGGCAAGCGGTTGCCGGTCTCGATGGCGGCCTCTTCGTGGCTGACCAGTTTCTGGCCGACCTGCATGCCATTGGCGGCCAGTACGTAGTGGTATTTGTTGTCGCTGTCTTTGACACGGGCGATACGAGCGCTCCGGTTCGGGTCGTACTCGATGTGCTCGATGACGCCTTCACCCTTGAAATTGAAGTTGACCAAGCGGTAGAACTTGCGTGCGCCGCCGCCCTGGTGGCGGGTCGTGATCCGGCCTGGTTGTTGCGGCCATTGCCTCGGCGCTTGGTGACGATGAGCGACTTCAGCGGTTTCTTGGTCGTGATGGCATCGAAGTCCTGGCTGGACATACCGCGGCGGCCGGGAGTTGTCGGATTGTAAGTCTTAATAGCCATTACGCAACCTCCACCTGTTCTATAATTAGGCCTTTGGCAAATTTCTCGATAGCGCGAGCGCGGGCATTGGCCTGCTCGTAACTCGTAATCTCTTTACTCTCGAGCATTCTCGTACCTAACCTTGTTAACGGACCCTGCCATTCTTGAACTACAGGTTCATCCCAGTAGCCTTGATTGAAGGTGTCGCGCAAACCAGCCCTAGCTTCAAAGTCATCCATTATTTCTTCTCTCTTTCTTCGAGGTTTTCTTCTCAGCTTTGTCGGTCTTCTTATCACTCTTCTTGGTGGCTTTTTCTTCCGCCTTGGCAGCTTCCACGGCTTCTTTTTCTTCGGCTTCGAAGAACGGCAGGTGACTGCCCGCGGCAAGCGTGATGTAGGCTTTCTTGATGTCGCTCTGGGTGCCCATACGGTTCGCGCTACGCTTGCCGGTGGTGTTCATGACGCGCTTCTGCTTGCCTTTGCGGTTGATAACGCGGACGGATTTGACGGTGACCTCGAACTGCTTGGCAACGGCGTCTGCGATCTCGTGCTTGTTGAGCTCGCCAGGGACGTCGATGACGTAGGTGTTGGTGGCCTGAGAAGTGCCATAGGCTTTTTCACTCAGGCGTGGTTTGAGCAGATACATTATTTGGCACCTCCCAGCCATGCTTCGATGGCTTTCTGCGCATCACCGGTTACCACGATGGTGTCGGCGTTCATGATGTCGTAGACATTTACGTACGTAGCGGCAACCAGTTTTACATCTGACAAGTTGGAGACTGCGCGGATGAGTTCGGGTGTTTTCTCGGTGACTACGATTAGGACGGTGCGCTTAGCGCCGACTTTCGCCAGCAGCTTTACGATCTCGCTGGTCTTGCCCTCACGGCTGGCAAGCTTCTCGATGACAACGATCTTCTCTGCTGCGTTTGCCAGGCTTAAAGCTTGGCGAGTAGCCAGACGTTTGCTGCTGGTCGGCAGCTTCTTGGTGTAGTTTTCTTCTCCGGTCGGACCAAAGACGATACCGCCGCCGCGCCAAATCGGGTTACGGCTTGAGCCGAAACGTGCGCGGCCGGTGCCCTTTTGCTTCCATGGCTTGCGGCCACCACCGCTGATGAGCCCGCGGGTCTTGGTAACGGCCAGGTTGATACGGCCATTACTCAGATAGGTGTCATAAGCTTGGCGGATCAGCTGGTGGTTGGCGACTTCGACGCCGAAGACGTCTTTGCTCAACTTAGCCGGTGTGGCGGCTTTGGAGCCGCTGGCAGTATAGGTAGGAGTTGCTATAGATGAATTAGCCATTCTAATTTGCTCCCTTCAGGATAACGATGCTCTTGCGCGGACCGGGCACGGCACCGACGACGCCGATGTAGCCCTTTTCATTGTCTACGAGCGCGATCCGCAGGTTCCGGACCGTGACTTGTTCTGCGCCCAGGTGGCCGGCCATCTTCTTACCCTTCAGGATGTGCTGAGGGTACATGGAACCGATGGAACCGACGCGGCGATAACTGCGGCCACCGTGCGTCTTGCGGCCGCGGTGGAAATTGTGGCGGCGGATGGTGCCGGCCCAACCCTTACCTTTGCTGGTGCCGGTCACGTGCACGACGTCGCCAACTGAAAAGACCTCGGGGTTGAGTGTGTTTCCAACCTTGAGGTCTTCAGTCAGTTCGTCGCTACTTGCGAGACGGAACTCGCGGACAATCTTCGGCATCTTGCCGGCGGCCTTGAAGTGGCCTGTTTGCGCCTTGGGCATGTTGCCCTCGTGCGCGTCTTCAAAACCGACCTGGACAGCGGTGTAGCCGTCTAGCTCGTCGGTCTTGACCTGCGTAATGACGCAGGGACTAGCGGAAAGCAAGGTAACAGCCTGCACAGCGCCATCTTCTGCAATGGTGCTGGTCATGCCAACCTTTCTGGTGATAAGTGCTTTCATAGTATCTCCGGTTAACCCGCTCACGGTTTTGGCACTGACATAAAAATGCCGGTGGCTGGTGGTTTCTACCTCTGTTAGTCGAGCTAACTTCAGTGACCTTTCCGAGACTCACCTGGAGCGGAAATTTTTATATACCATATCAGAGTAACATGTTTACGTTACCCCTGTCAACCTGTTGCAAAAACTACACTAAACGCTAACGAGTGAATTTTCGGGCACAAGCAATTCTGGTAAAGATTCCATGGGCATCATAGCAGGACATTTAGCCTGTTGAATGTGGGAAAGAACGCCCCGGATCGCAGGATCATGTTCGGATAATGTCCCGATGCGTCTGATAAATTCGTCGCGTACTTCCAGCGTATCTTGCCGATCCTGTGGTGTTTGTTCAGTCTGGCCATAATAAAACAATGCCCTACCGGCCAAAGCCAGCTGCTCTATCTTTATAGAACCTTCCTTATCAAACCGTTGTTTGTCTGGGTTCCAGCGCGACTGGACGATATATCGGTCGCTATATAGCATACCACCTTCATTCATCCAATAATTCGTGGCATTGATGAATACTTCTCTAGCTAGTCCCCGCGCTTCGACCGGGTATGGAGCAGACGCTATTATGCTGATCTGATTACGTCTGCCGATCGTCCTCGGAATCACAGTATTTGCCCCGTTACGAACCCTAGAGCCAAATGTCATTGTCATAAGATTTTTCCCATAAAAAACCACAGCTATGCTTGTGAGATGCGGTTGATTTCCTCTGCTTTGTCTCTTTAAATTCCAAATAAACTTTACGCCCGGCCAATCGGCTTGTCAAGAGCGCAAAAGTGTGGCCGGAACCCCGGCAGGTTACATCTTGATTGTTTGGCCAAACTACAGAGATGTAGACAGAGCCTACATCTTGATTTCGACGTCGCAACCGGCCGGCAGGCTCAGGTTCATCAGACTGTCGATGGTCTTGGGGGTCGGCTCGAACACGTCGATCAGGCGCTTGTGCACGCGCATCTCGAACTGTTCACGGCCTTTCTTGTAGACGTGCGGGCTTTTGACGACCGTAAAGGTGCTCTTGCGGGTCGGCAGCGGGATCGGGCCGGCCAGCGTGGCTCCGGTGCGCAACGCGGTATCGACGATCTGCTTGGCAGCCTGGTCGATTACTTTGTGATCATATGCCTTCAGGCGGATTCGTATCCGCTGTTTAGTGTCCGGTTTGGTATCTGCCATTGCTGGTATCTCCTGCCGGCTCAACCCGGCTTGGCGCTGTAACATCCCTGCGATCAACTTGGTGACGGCAACGACTTTTAGTCAGCACAAATTAGTTTATGAGCTGATTGTACAACAAAATCGGCTTGATTGCTAGCCACGAGGCGGAAACTTGTCAACCTTAGGGGGAATCGTGTCACTCGCTCGAATATAACCTTTGAGCCCGTGAATACGCAGTTCACCACCGCCATTTTGGTGCATCATTTGTCGTGCTTGTGCGATTGCCTCTGTCTGGGTGCGAGTTACAAAAGCTGCACGCGTTGCACCTTCTCGCTTTGCCTGGAAGCCGCCATCTTTGTGTTGAGAAATATCGTAGTTAGAAGACATATGTCTTTCCTCCAATTATGTTTACGCTTTTAGTATACACCCGCATATAGCGTCTCATATAGTGTAAAATGCGCTACATGTGTGCACTGACTTCATACTTCAAGTGGCTGCCTTGGTCTTAGTGCCGCTTACACCATACGGCGAAGTTTGGCCCAGATGGTCTGCTTGGGTTTGGGCTGCGTATGGAACTCCTGGAAGATGCTATTTATGAAGTAGTCGATCTCCTCATCGGACATATCATCGACAGATGAGGCCTTGTGCGTGCCATCCTCGCGGTAATGCACGGCCGCCTTCCCGGTCTCAAAGTCGTAGAGCATGTCATATGCTTTCCTGTGTTCCGGGGACATCAGTGTCTCATAGGCCGTATTGAATTGCTGCATGTCCGCGGTCGAGCCACCGACATCCGGGTGGTGCTGCTTTGCCAGCCGTATAAATGCCAGCCGGATCTCACGCGGCTCGGCATCCGTCTGCACTTCCAGCAGGGCGTAGTAGTCGACGAACTTCGAACTCTCTGTCATTACCATCAAGTATACAGGAGGAGCGCCGTATCTGTTAGGAGTGTCCTTGCGGGACCTAGGTAGGGAGTTTTATGCCTTCACGCTTTGCGATTGCAAGCAGCTCCTTGTAGGTTTCCACCAGTTTCTTTTCAAGATCCTTTTTGGCAAAGCTGGCAACTCTCCGATTCGTTTTCTGCAGGTCGGAAATCATGTGGTAGATATCTTTCACATCATTGTAGAGCGCCTCCACCTTATGACTCATGGTATCCAGCCGAAGTCGAATGGGGATGAGCTCATCGGAGACTATTGATTTAGCTTCTTCACGCACGACAAGCCGCACGTCCCTTTCTATTTTTTGGTCGAGAAGGCCGCTGATTGCCTGCAAATCGTCATCGGTTAAGCTCATAGTGCTCCCATTGTAACTTAGGACAAAGAAAAAAGAACGCCTTAAATTGGCGTTCTTTTTACAATCCGGTAGTGGACTATTTGTCGATCTTGGTCACGACGCCGGCACCGACGGTGCGGCCACCTTCGCGGATAGCGAAGCGCAGGCCCTGCTCCATAGCGATCGGAGCCAGCAGCTTCACCTTGAAGGTGATGGTGTCACCAGGCATGACCATTTCCTTGTCAGCCGGCAGCTCGACTTCACCAGTCACGTCCGTGGTGCGGAAGTAGAACTGAGGCTTGTAGCCCTTGAAGAACGGCGTGTGGCGACCACCCTCTTCCTTGGTAAGGATGTAGACCTCGGAATCGAATTCGGTGTGAGGAGTGATGGTACCGGGCTTAGCCAGGACCTGGCCGCGCTCGATGTCATCGCGCTCGATACCGCGGAGCAGTACACCGGCGTTGTCACCGGCCTGACCCTGGTCAAGGCTCTTCTTGAAGGCCTCGATACCGGTCACGACACTCTTGGTGGTCGGGCGAATACCGACGATTTCAACTTCGTCGTTGATCTTGACGACTCCGGTCTCGATACGGCCGGTAGCGACGGTGCCACGGCCCTTGATCGAGAAGACATCTTCGATAGGCATCAGAACGGCTTGTCGAGTTCGCGGGTCGGCTCTGGGATGTAATCGTCCATAGCCTTGACCAGCTCCATGATAGCGTCTTCGTTGGCGGCGTCGCCGGCGAGTGCCTTGGTGGCAGAACCCTTGATGACGGGAGCTTCACGGTCGAAACCGTTCTTCTCGAGCAGTTCGCGGATTTCTTCCTCGACGAGTTCGACGAGGTCGGCGTCGGCTAGGTCCATCTTGTTCATGAAGACCAGGATCTTCGGCACACCGACCTGGCGGGCCAGCAGGACGTGCTCACGTGTCTGCGGCATAGGACCGTCAGCGGCGGATACGACCAGGATAGCACCGTCGATCTGAGCGGCACCGGTGATCATGTTCTTGACGTAGTCGGCGTGACCGGGCATGTCGACGTGCGCATAGTGGCGCTTTTCGCTCTCGTATTCCTGGTGGGAGGTTGCGATGGTGATACCGCGGGCGCGCTCTTCAGGGGCGTTATCGATCTGGTCGTAAGCCACTGGCTTGTTGACGTCGCTCGGCAGCTTCTTAGCGAGAACTGCGGTAATTGCGGCGGTTAGGGTTGTCTTGCCGTGGTCGACGTGGCCCATTGTGCCGACGTTGACGTGTGGCTTGCTTCGGTCAAATGTTGCTGCCATAAGAAATGGTTGCTCCTTACTTAAAGTTTAATTGCATAAAGATATTAGAACTCACACGAGTTACCAAAATAGTATAGAGAAGCGAAAGGGGTTTGTAAAGGGTTCGCTTCAGCGGCTCTCAATTTCGCGGCAGGCGGTGATGATGGCGGCAAAAAACTTCCTCCAGCGCGCCCTTGCTGAGCGGCCCGCGGTTCAGGCGATCCACCTGCTCCAGCACCAGCCGTTCCTGGCCGGGATCGTATATCGCCTTCTGCATGGACGCTTTGACTTTGCCTATCCGGAGGGCCAGAGTAGCCCTTTCGTTGAGGAGTTCCACCAGCCGTTCGTTGAGATCATTCATCTGCAGCCGCAAGGCTTCGAGGTCGTTTTTCATACCTACCTAGCATACACTCCCCTGTCAAGCTGCGCAGTACATATATCCACAGGAACAGCGCTAGGACGTGATCTCGTACCGCTTGAGCAGGCTGCCTTGCACCAGGCCGTCCACGTAGTCGTAAATCTTCTCCACGCGGGCGGCGTACTGCTGCTTTTGGGCCTCGTCCTTGGGGGGAACACGCTTGGCGATGGTGTTATACATGGCCTGCAGGGGGCTCTCATGGGCTTTGTCGGCCTCGCGCGAATCGGTCAGGTACGACTGCATCAGCTTCAGTGCCATGTCGGCCCGCACCGGGTTCAGGTTGTGCTGCTCGAAATAGCGGCGCAGCGCCCGCATGAACGTCGCCTGGTTCACGCTGGTGCGTGTCTGCTCTTCGGAACCGGGCAGCGCTTCGCGCAGATATTTCTCCGGCACATGCTCCTCCCCGATAAGCAAGAGAATGGACAAGGCTAGGCAGCGCTGCTCGGTCAAAAAACTGTCGTGGTAGGCCGATACGGCCCGTTCGAGCTCCCAAGGCGACTTCTCTATCAGCCGTTCGATGCCGATGGCATAGAACTCGTACAGTGATATCGCTGTTTTCTCGCCAGCATCATCCGGCCCAGTCTGTGCTGTCATCTCTTCCCCGTCATCCTATCAGGATACTATCATCGGTGTGTCGGCGTAAAGCCAGTTAGGCGGCCGACTTGTCTGTGTCCGGATGGCCAGCAAGCGCCAGGATATCGACGTCGGTCAATGGCACCCCGCCGCCGCCCATAACCTTGTCGAGTAGCTCGTTGCCTATTTCTTCAAGCCGGCGGCTATATGCCATACACGCAAATTCAAACAGACCCTGGCGGATATGGGCCCGGCGTTCCTCGCTGAGAGACGGATCTGCGAACTCTATATCCGCTTTTTTCCCAGCTTCCAGGAGTAATCCTTCGAATATTCTGTCTGCCATATGCTTTGACTATTTGGCGTTCTTGGCGATGATGGCAGTAGCAACGTTCGGCGGTACATCCGCATAGTGGTCGAGCTCCATGCTGGAGCTGGCGCGGCCCTGGGTGTTGCTGCGGAGGTTGGTGGTGTAGCCGAACATTTCGCCCAAAGGAACAAAGGCGGTGATTTCCTTGATGCCCAAGGACAGGTCTTCCATGCTCTCGATACGTCCGCGCTTGCTGTTCAGGTCGCCGATGACGTCGCCCATGAACTCTTCGGGTGTCACGACGACTACCTTCATGACCGGCTCAAGCAGCGTTGGGTTAGCCATCTTGACACCGGCCTGGAAGCCCATGGAGCCGGCGATGCTGAAGGCCATTTCGTTGGAGTCGACTTCGTGGTAGCTACCATCGTACAGTTCGACTTTTACGTCGACGACCGGGTAGCCAGCGATGACACCGTTGGCCATTGCTTCCTCAACTCCCTTGCGGACCGGAGCGATGTATTCACTTGGTACCACACCACCCTTGATGCTGTTGATCCACTCGAAGCCGGCGCCCTGTTCGTTCTGACTCAGGCGCAGCCAGACGTCACCGTACTGGCCACGGCCACCACTTTGGCGGACGAACTTACCTTGGGCTTCGACGCCGTCCTTGCGGATGGTCTCGCGGTAGGCGACCTGCGGCTGGCCGATGTTGGCTTCCACGGCGAATTCGCGCTTCATACGGTCGACGATGATCTCCAGATGCAACTCTCCCATTCCAGAAATAATGGTCTGGCCCGTCTCGGCATCGACCCGGACACGGAACGTCGGGTCTTCTTCTGCCAGGCGCTGCAGGGCGATAGACATCTTTTCCTGGTCGGCTTTGGTCTTCGGCTCGATGGCGATGGATACAGGCGGGTCCGGGAAAGTGATGTTTTCTAAGATGATCGGGTTGTTCGGGTCGCACAGCGTGTTGCCGGTGGTAGTGCCCTTGAGGCCCACGATGGCAGCGATATCACCGGTGCCGACTTCGGTCACGTCTTCGCGCTTATCGGCCTGCAAGCGGACGATGCGGCCGACACGTTCCTTCTCGCCCGTAGAGCTGTTCAGCACATACGAGCCGGCTACGATCTTGCCGGAATAGACACGGAAGTAGGCCAGCTTGCCCACGAACGGGTCGGTGGTAATTTTGAACGCCAAGGCGCTGAATGGTTCGCTTTCAGAGTGCTTGCGCTCAATCTCCTCGCCGGTCTTAGGGTGTACACCCCAGGTGGTCGGACGATCATTCGGAGCGGGCAGATAATCGTTGACAAGGTCAAGGACTTTTTCGACCATCACGCCGCGGCCGTCACCGCCGGTGACGATGAAGAATTTACCGGTGAGCGTAGCAGTGCGGATAGCCTGCTTGACTTCGGCCTCAGACAGGCCCTCTTCGCCGACTTCGAAATACTTCTCAAGCATGGTCTCATCTTCGGCCACGGCGTTCTCGACCAGCAGGCTGCGAGCCTTTTTGACCTGGTCCATCATGTCGGCCGGAATCTCGGCTTCGACCATTTCGTGGTCAGTGAACTCTTTGTAGGTGTAGGCCTTCATGCTGACGAGGTCGACGATGCCGTTGATGCTCTGTTCGAAGCCGATCGGCAGGTGGATCGGAAAGGCGCGCTTGCTCAGGCGGTTGTGGATGCTATCGAGGCTCTTGTAGAAATCGCCGCCCGTCTGGTTGATCTTGTTGATAAAACACAGACGAGGCGTACCGTATTTGTCGGCCTGGCGCCAAACGGTCTCACTCTGGGATTCGACACCCATCTTTCCGTCGAAGACTACGACAGCACCGTCAAGCACGCGCAGCGAACGCTCGACTTCGGCAGTAAAGTCGATGTGTCCGGGGGTGTCGATGATGTTGATCTGGTGGTCTTTCCAGTAGCAGGTCACGGAAGCAGCCACGATGGTGATACCGCGCTCGCGTTCCTGAGCCATCCAGTCGGTCGTGGTTTCGCCGTCATGAACGGCACCGATCTTGTGCTTCAGCCCGGTGCGGTACAAAATACCTTCCGTAGTCGTGGTCTTACCGGCATCGATGTGCGCGATAATGCCGAGGTTACGGATCTTGTCTAGCGCGTATTTCTTCTCTGCCATTACTTCTCACCTTTCGGGAAACCCTTAATGATTCGTTTTGTTAAAGATATGTTTGAGCTATTGCAGATAAGGCGTCCTAAGAATCTCCGTGGCTCACCGGCGCATCCAGCGCAAATTACTGCCACTAACTCTTGATTGGCTGCTATATTTCCTTCGATAGCAGCCTTGGTATCTTTATAAGCAGCATCGAATTGCTGCTTATTGGTATCGAGCATTTTCGCGGATGCAGTAAATGCGGATTGGAACAGCTGCGCTTCTGTACTCGTCGAATCTGTACCTTGCTGAATGAGCTCAAGGATTTCTTGATCATGGGCAATCTCTATACGGGCGTTTCCACGTCGGTTGAGTGCCTCTTGGTGGTCCAGCTCTCGTTGAGCTAGCTCCTCTCCTTCATCACTTATTCTATCTAAGCTGGGAGCAATGAATGGACATTGATCATGGGACACACTACTCATAACTTAGCCTCGGGCGAAGTGGGCGAAGGCGCGGTTGGCATCTGCCATACGGTGGGTGTCTTCGCGCTTCTTTACGGCGGCACCCTGGTTGTTGTAGGCATCCTGGAGTTCCAGGGCGATACGGTTAGCCATGCTCATGCCTTTGCGGCTGCGGCAGGCGGCTACGAACCACATCATCATCAGGTGCTGCTGGCGCTGGCCTTTAACTTCGAAAGGAATCTGGTAGTTGGCACCACCGACACGGCGAGAACGAGTCTCCATGTGCGGGCGGATGTTGGCCATGGCCTGCTCAAAGACTTCGTGCGGGTTTTCGACCTTCAGGCGGTCGGCAGCCATCTGCAGGCCGTTGTAGACCAGCTTTTCAGCGATCTGCTTCTTGCCGTCGCGCATGACGCGGTTGATAAGGCGCTGCACCTGGACATCATTGTAAATACGGTCAGCTGGAATGTCGCGGATGAGTATCTTGGTAACTTTGCGTGGCATTAGAATTCACCTCCCTGCATTGCAGCAAAAATTATATCTTCAGCTTCATCTACAGGACCCTTGGAACCATCTTCATTGATAATCCCATCTTGAGCTAATTCAGCACGAGCTTGGGCTTCTTCTTTTTCCCACAAAGCATCTAGGGGGCATTCCGTTCCAGGAAACTCTTTTTCAGCTAAAGCGCACTTAGCTATTAGTCTTCCACGAGCCTCATCTGTGGTCATCAAAGCATTTTCGCAAATTCCGGCTTCGCAACGCATTACTTGCTCTCCTTCTTGGCGCCGTACTTGCTGCGGCCGTTCTTGCGGTTCTGGACGCCTTGGAGGTCCAACGCGCCGCGAACGATGTGGTAGCGGACACCCGGAAGGTCCTTTACCCGACCTCCACGAACAAGAACAACTGCGTGTTCTTGTAGATTGTGGCCTTCGCCGCCGATGTAGGCCCAGACTTCGTAACCGTTGCCGAGGCGTACACGGGCAACCTTACGCAAAGCTGAGTTCGGTTTTTTCGGGGTTTTGGTGGTGACCTTGACACAGACGCCGCGCTTGAACGGTGCCGGCTTCTCGTAGTTCTTAGTCTTCAGGTTGTTTGTGACACGCATCAGCGCCGGCGACTTACTCTTGGTAGTCACGCGGGTACGCGGTTTGCGGATTAACTGATTAATTGTAGGCAAAACCTACTCCTTCCTATACATTACTTCCGAAGAGATAAATCTCCTCTACCGCCACGATTTAGATTGCTCTAAATCAGCTCGAATTTGATGTTTGTACCTACATTGTAACAGATTGGGGGACGCTTTGCAACCGCACTGTCATCCCGGGCTTGACCCGGGATCCATCCTTTTTTGTCTCAAGGGGCAGAGGATGGATTCCCGCCTGCGCGGGAATGACAGGGAGCAAAGAAGAGTTTAGGCTCGGACGCGCAGGTCTTCGGACTCTTCGGCGATTTCGTCGCCTTCGTCCAGCGCGTTGCTGGCACCCCAGCCGGTTCCGACCGGGATCTTGCGGCCCAAGATGACGTTTTCCTTGAGACCGTAGAGCTTGTCGATCTTACCGCTGGTAGCGGCGGCGATGAGCACGCGGGTGGTATCTTGGAAGCTGGCAGCACTCAGGAAGCTGTCCGTAGACAAGCTGGCCTTGGTGATGCCGAGCAGCAGCTGAGTAACCTTGGCAGGCTGCTTCTTGTCTTTGACGAGCTGTTCGTTGGCCTCGACGACGGCGAGCTTGCTCACTACGTCGCCGGTTACGAACTCGCTGTCGCCGGCTTCTTCTACCTGGACGCGGCTGAACATCTGGCGGACGATGATCTCGAGGTGTTTGTCGGCGATGTTCTGGCCCTGGCCGGCGAAGATGCCAATATCTCGTTCATGATGTAGCGCTGGGTCTGTTCGACACCCTGGAGGCGCATCAGCTCGTGCAGGTTGATAGAACCGTTGGTCAGGCGCTGCCGGCCACGACGACGTCGCCGTCGCTGACCTGCAGCTGTTTGAAGCCCGGGATCTCGTAGCGGACGACGCTCTGGCCGGTCGGCATGACGGTGATCTGCTTGTCGGTCACCTCCGCCTTGCCGGCCATCGGAGAGATGATCGGGTCGGCACCGCCTTCATTTGAGGCGAGGACGTCACCGATGGCGACTTCCGTGCCGGTCGCGATGGACGGCGTACGATCACCCAGCTTGAAGACCAGGTTGTCCTTGTCGTTGGCAGTGACCTGGATGATGTAGTGGTCGCCCTCTTCCCAGGCGTTGGCTACACCGGCGATATCGGACAGATACGCCTGACCCTTCGGGGTGCGGACTTCGAAAAGCTCTTCGATACGTGACAGACCCTGGGCAGTGTCGTCAGCGACGGCGGCACCGGAACGGTGCTTAGAGTCGAGCGACAACTGGGTGCCGGGCTCACCGATACTCTGAGCGGCAATGACACCGATGGGGTTGTGGGCGGTCACGAGCAAGCCGGTCGCCGGGTCGATGCCGTAGCTCTTCTGCGGCACGCCGCGGACACTGCTGGAACTCAGCGCGCTCATGATCTTGATGCCGTCGATAGCTTCATCGGCGTCGATAGCTTCGGCGATCTCTTTGGTAAACAGTTCACCGGCTTTGACGTGGCCCTTGACGGCAGCGGCTGCATAGCGGCCCTCCAAACGGGAACCGTAGCTGACACCGATTGGCCTTGGCATCTTCGCGCAGCATGGCGAAGCCTGGGTCGGTCGCGTCTTCTTCCTCGCCGAAGGTAAAGACATCTTGTGAGACGTCCACCAGACGGCGGGTCAGGTAGCCGGCGTCAGCTGTTTTGAGTGCGATATCGATGACTGCCTTGCGGGTACCGCGGGTTACGGTGAAGTATTCGAGCGGGGTCAGACCCTGCAGGTAACCGGACTTGATAGGCAGCTCGATGACATTGCCGCCGGCGTCCTGGAAGACGCCCAGCATACCGACCGACATCTTCATCTGAGAGACGTTACCGCGGGCACCGGAGGTGATGGCGATAGCCATGGAACCGTCCCTGGCCGATCATCTGCTCAGACAGCATGTCCTGCACCTGGGTGTCGATCTTGGTCCAGCTGTCGACGATCAAGCGGTGGCGCTCTTCGTCGGTGATGAAGCCCTGCTCGTACTGGTCGGAAATGTTGGCGCTGCGGGTCTCGCCGCCTTCGATGACTTCCTTGAGGCCTCTGATGGGCTCAAAGTCTTCCATGCCCATGCTGATGCCGGACAAGGTAGCGTAACGGAAACCGACGTCTTTGAGGTTATCGGCGATTTCGGCAGTCTCGGCCTGGCCGTACTTCTGGTAGACGGCAGCCATGACTTTCTGTAAGCGCTTCTTGGTCATCGGCTCGTCCTGGTAGGTGAAGTCTTCGGGGAAGGTCTCGTTGAAGTACAGGCGGCCGAGCGTAGTTTCGCGGATCTCGCCGCGGAACGGTACGCGTACGCGGCTCTGCAATTCGATCTTTCCGGCGTCAAATGCCATGCTGGCTTCGTCCAGGCTGCTGTATGCCTTGGCTACATCGGTAGCGCCGGGGCGCTCATAGGTCAGGTAGTAACAGCCGAGCACGATATCCTGTTCGATGTGCAGGATGGGCGAGCCATCGGCAGGCTTGAGCAGGTTCATGTTAGCGGCCATGATGGTGCGCGCTTCGTTCTGCGCAGCGTCGGACAATGGCAGGTGGACAGCCATCTGATCTCCGTCGAAGTCGGCGTTGAAGCCCTTACAGACGAGCGGGGTGCAGCTGGATGGCGCGGCCTTCGATGAGCACCGGCTGGAAGGCCTGGATACTCAAACGGTGCAGCGACGGGGCGCGGTTCAGGAGCACATATTTACCGGCAATGACGGTGTCCAGGGCATCCCAGACAGCAGTCTCACCGGTTTCGATCATGCGGGTAGCGGAACGGATGTTGTGGGCTTCCTCGCGGAAGATCAGCTCGCCGATGACGAACGGCTTGAACAGCTCGAGCGCCATCATCTTGGGCAGACCGCATTGGTTGATCTTGAGTTCCGGACCGGCCACGATCACGCTGCGACCGGAGTAGTCGACGCGCTTACCGAGCAGGTTCTGGCGGAAACGGCCCTGCTTACCCTTGAGCATGTCGCTCAGGGACTTCAGGCGGCGGCGCTGGCCGGTGGCGGCCACGGCACGGCCTGAGCGCGCATTGTTGTTGTCGATAAGTGCATCGACGGCTTCCTGGAGCATGCGCTGCTCGTTGCGGCGGATGACTTCAGGGGCGTTCAGCTCGATGAGCTTCTTCAGGCGATTGTTGCGGTTGATGACACGGCGGTACAGGTCGTTCAAATCGGATGTCGCAAAACGTCCGCCGGTCAGCTGGACCATCGGCGCAGATCCGGAGGAATCACCGGCAGGACACTCAGGCACATGCTGGCAGGTTTGATACGGCACGCTCCATGCTTTCGAGCAGACGCAGGCGCTTCAACAGCTTCTTCTTGCGCTGGCCCTTGGCTTCTTCGGCTTCGGTAGTCAGGGTAGCAATCAGCTCGTGCAGGTCGATCTCCTCAAGCAGCTCGCGCAGTGCGGCGCCGCCCATACCGACGGTAATCATCTTGCGCAGCTCATCCGGCAGGGCGCGGTAATCGGTTTCGTTCATCAGGTTCAGTTTGACGAGTGCGTCCAGCTGGGCTTTCAGCACATCGAAATCTTTGTTCAGCTCTTCGAGTTCTTTGGTCTGAGCCTCGGCCAGCACCTTTACATCGGCATCTTCGGCCTTGGCTTCATGCTCGTAGCGCAGCTTGATGGCCTCGGTAGCGGCTTTGAACTCAGCTTCCTTGTCGGCGCGGTAGGCATCACGCTTCTCGGTGTCGACGCTCTTCACGATGTAGTTCGCGAAGTACGCCACGCGCTCCAGGTTCTTGACAGTCAGGCCGAGCAGCAGGCCGACGGCGCTCGGGGTGCCGCGCAGGAACCAGATGTGCGCCACGGGTACGGCCAGGTTGATGTGGCCCATGCGCTCGCGGCGGACGATGCTGCGCGTAACCAGTTCGCCGTTCTTATCGACAGCGGCCTCGCGGCTGCGTACGCCCTTGTACTTGGCATCGTGCGGATTGATGTCCTTGACCGGTCCGAAGATGCGCTCGCAGAACAGGCCGTCGCGCTCCGGCTTCTGGGTCCGGTAGTTGATGGTTTCCGGCTTGGTAACCTCGCCGTAGCTCCAATCTTCTATATCTTTAGCGCTGGCGACTGCCAGGCGGACCGCGTCAAAGTCGGCGATGTCGGTTCCGTATGAATATCGTCTCATTACGCGTTCTCCTCGGTGTTAGTGTCTAAATCGTTAAATCTTCGTCATCGCTGGCGGTCACGAATGCCGCGTCGTCTTCGTTGATGCTCAAGTCATCGTCGGTAGCACTGGCAAGCACCGTGCCTTCGTCGTCGGTTTCCTCGAGCAAGAAGTCTTCGCTGACCGTGTCCTCGTCCGTCACATCGATGTCGGAAATGGCGGCAGTCGGTACGTCGACATCGGATGGGTGGATGGCTTCCTCGTGGATGTTGGTGGCCAGATGGCTTCGGCATCGACCACTTCGCTCTGGGCGATCAGGTCGACCTTCAGGCCCAGACCCTGCAGTTCCTTTACAAGCACGTTGAAGCTCTCAGGCACCTTCGGTCCGACGATCTGCGTCTTCTTGATGATGCTCTCGTAAGCCTTGCTTCGTCCGTAGACGTCGTCGGACTTGATGGTGAGCATTTCTTGCAGCGTGTTAGCTGCGCCATATGCCTCGAGTGCCACACCTCCATCTCGCCGAAGCGCTGGCCGCCGTTCTGGGCCTTGCCGCCGAGCGGCTGCTGGGTGACCATGGTGTACGGACCGGTTGATCGGGCGTGGATCTTGTCGGCTACCATGTGGTTCAGCTTGATCATGTACATGACACCGACCGTGGTTCGTTCCTTGAAGGCACCACCGGTGCGGCCGTCGAACAGCTGCTGTTACCGTCTTCAGGGAAGCCGGCTTCTTTGAGTAGTTCCTGTATCTTGGCAGTCGGCACGCCGTTAAATGACGGGCTGGCAACCTTGAAGCCAAGGGCATTAGCTGCCATACCGAGGTGTGTCTCGAAACAACTGGCCGATGTTCATACGGGATTGGCACGCCCAGCGGGTTCAGGACGATGTCTACCGGAGTACCGTCCTCCTGAACGGCATGTCCTCGATGGGCAGGATGCGGGCGATGACGCCCTTGTTACCGTGGCGTCCACCGAGCTTGTCGCCGACGCTGACCTTGCGCATCTGGGCCACAAAGACCTGGATCTGCATCAGCACGCCGGCCTTCAGTTCGTGGCCGTTCTCGCGCGCTGAAGATCTTGACGCCCACGACCTTGCCGTGTTTGCCATTGGTCATGCGCTGCGAGGTGTCGCGGACTTCCTTGGCCTTTTCACCCACCGGTCTTACGGCCGGCACGGCGTATAGCTATACGGTGGCGGCCTATGACGGGACGGGAATGAATCGGCTCAATCCGCCGTTCTGTCGGCGACCGCGGCCTTACAAGCAGGAGACGCGAACGGGGACGGCACCGTTGACTACCGAGATCTCGATATCCTGTCTTCGGATTGGTTGAGCGCCACGGATTTGCGGGCTGATTTCAACCATGACGGCGTCGTGAACTACCTGGACTTAAGCATATTGATGGCGAATTGGGGGAAATGAGATGAAGCGACGATTGACGCTGCTGCTGACCTTGGTCGGCTGTTGGATGCTCGGAGCTTTGCCGGCCGCGGCAGCTAGCTTTAACGGCCCGCGGTTATATTTTGCACAGGCCAGCCTAACGGCCCGCGCCGGCAGCGAAATCAGTCTGCCGCTGTACATCGATCCGAACGGCGCTGCACTGGACACGGTAGCGGTCACGGTCAATTTCCCGGCCGCTCAGCTGACCTATGTCGGTTTTGACGCTTCAGTTTCGTCGTTCACGAGCATCGTACCTTCGCGGCCCGGCCGCAGGCCAACGGTACCGTCGTATTCAGCGCGAGCGGCGATGGTGCGATACAACCGGGCACGCTGGTCGGTACCATGGACTTCGTAGCCAAGACTTCGGTCGGCTCGGCTGGGGTGAACTTGAATGGTTCGACTGCTGCGAACAATGGGACTGCCGTGAGTCTAATTACGACAGGCAGCACTATAACCTTGGCGGCGGGCAATAACGATGTGCATGGATCGGTGGCGATTTCGGGCATCAGCGTCTCGAATGTCACTCAGAACAGTGCCGTCGTGCACTGGACTACCAGCGTGCCGGCAACCAGTAGCGTGGCGTACGGCAGCAGTATCGCCTACGGCTTCAACGCCGGCAGCCCGGGTCTGGCGACCACGCATGCAGTCCAATTGCAGACGGTGTTTGCCGGCGCCACCATAGTGCACTTCAGCCCGAGTTCTATCGATGCCGCCGGCAACAGCGGTATCGCGGCCGATCAGACGTTCAAGACGAGCGGCTATACAGTGGGCGTCACGGTGCTTAGCAGCGGCAGCCGTATCGTGAGAGGCGCGCGGGTGAGCGTGGACGGCCAAACGGCTATTACCGACTCGTCAGGCAATGCCATCGTCGCCGATGTCGCTCCAGGAGTGCAGAAGCTAAAAGTCAACGGCGGCCGGACCCAATTCGTGGCTGTACAGGCTGTGACCGGCACGGCAGCTACCCAGGTGCAGAAGTTCACCGTGACCGCACAGAGTAGTCCGCTGGTGTGGTACATCGTCGGCGGGACGGTCCTATTAATCGTGCTGGTAACGGGCATAGTGCGTTACAAACGGCGAGCGATCATCAAAGCCAAGGCGGAACAAGCCGGCAAAGAACAGAAGCTGGAAGAGGCGCTAGAGCATACGGAAGCCAAACGGAAGAAGCCGGCGAAACGTTAGTTCTGCAGGTAGTCGTAGACCTGCCGCGACAAATCGGCCAATGGCTGCGTGGTTGAGCCGGTGGTGGTGATAACTAGGATGTAGGTTGATTTGGGGCCGTAGACGATAGCCGCATCGTTCTGGACGTTCTCGCCGTCACCTTCCGCGACGGTCAGCCAGCCCGGTTTGTCGGCCACAGTGACGCCGCCGGGCACGCCGCCGGGGATACGCTCACGGTATTTTTGGCTCTCCATCAGACCCAGCAACAGCCGGGTGTCGGCCGGGTTCAGGAGTTTGCCGGCGTAGAACTTTTGCAGCCATGTGGCCAGGTCGGTTCGCGGTCGTGTGCTTATCGCCCACCGGGTTGGTACTGGGCGGAATGTAATTATACAGATTGGTATTGTCTATGCCTTGGGTCTGCAGCAGTGCGTTGATGTTCTTCCATCCGTACATGAAGCCCAGCGTGCGGGCCGCCGTGTTGTCGGAGTTGACGATCATATCGGTCAGGTCGGTCTGGATGCTGTTGCCGTCACCGGCGTTGCCGAATAAGGTGTAGGTGCCCTGCTCGGCGCCGTGCAGTATGGCGTAGGCGACGTAGAGTTTATAAGTGCTGGCAGGTACGACGCTGGCGGTCGGATTGTAGCTGGCGGTGCGCATACTGCCGGTAAGCTCTGTCACGACGACCGAACTGGTGAAGCTGTGCTGGCCGGCCCAGGCGGCGAGGATCTGGTTCAAGCCCGCGTCAACCGTCGATTGTGACGTTTTAGCCGGAGTGCTTGTTTTGGCCGTCGATTTGGGAGCGTGCGCTATCACGCTTTCACCGGCGTGATAGATACCGAAACCGGCACTGGCTACCAGGATTATCACGAACAGGCTCACGGCAATGCGTCTCGGTGACCATGTAAACCGACGACGCGCCGAGCGCCTACTTGTACGTCGTGCCGCCGGTGACACCGAAGAACTCCTCTAGGGTCTGGATGTTGTCTTTGCGCATTTCATTCGACAAGTCGGTACCGATGTAGCGGAAATGCCAAGGTTCGTATTCGTACCCCGGTAATAGCCGTTTTGTCGGCGGGATAGCGTAACAGGAAGCCATATTTATAAGCGTTGGCGGCGAGCCATTGGCCCTCCGGCATGGTGCCGAAGCAGGCTTCCCAGGCTGCATTGGTCGCTCTGAGCTCGGATATCGACTGCTAAGCCCGTCTGATGCTCGCTGTACCCGGGCCGCGCGCTTTCCTGGTCGGCGGCCGCTTGGCCGGCACTGCCGACGTAGCCGGTGTAGAGCGTCTGCTGGTAGCTGTAGCTGCGATAGGCGGTAGATACCTCCAGCTTGTAGCCGGCGGTAGAGGCACCGGCGAACATCTGCTCGAGCGCAGTGGCGGCGACATCACGCATTTCCATCTCCTGCAGGCCCGGCACGCGCAGCGTGACATTGGGATCTCGTAGGTCCGATGGTGTGTAGCTGATGGGATTCAGCGGGTGCTGTTTATTGACGATGACCCAGATGCTGCTCGGGTCGGTCAGCGAATATTGTGTTTTATCGAACGTGTCTTTGGTGGCGGTATCTGAGGTTTTCGATGAGCTGCCGCCCGCCGGCTTGGACGGCGCCGCAGCTTCATGGCCAAGCAGCCACCAGGCCGCACCGGCGGCGATTACGATGATAACGACAGGGATGATAAGTCTCTTGCGCACCTGTCCAGTATAGCGCATGTGCTAGTATAAAAGGCAGTGATACGATGGCGACAAGAGTGAGCAAACAGCGGCGCAAGCGGCATAGCAAGCCTCTGCTGTGGAGTGGTATTCTACTGGTCGCGGTAGTGCTGGGGGCCGGTTATGGAGCCTATGCTCATCATCACCAAGACGCGCCGAAAATTAACGGTTCTGCTGCGAAGACATCGACCAAGGGCGCCACGACCGATTCGTCGGCCGATACGATCCGCTTCATAGCCACTGGTGATGAGCTGCCTCATGACAGCGTCGACCAGAACGCCAAGACTGCTAGCGGCACCTACGACTACCTGCCGTTTTTCAGCCCTATCCAACCGTACATGACCAGCGCCGACATGTCGTTCTGCAACCAGGAATCGCCGAGCGATCCGGCTGCGGCCATCAGCGCTATCCCACCTTCAATGCGCCGGCCAGCTTCTCGCAGGATCTGAACGATGAAGGTTGCAACGTCATCAATCTGGCGAACAACCACGCTGATGATAAGGGGTCAGGCAGGGATCGACGCGACGAAACAGGTCTGGAGCGGCCTGAAGACGCTGGCGGTAGCAGGTACCAACAGCTCAGCCGCGGAGCAACAGCAAGTTGCCACGTTTAGCGTCAAGGGCGTCAAATTCGCCTTCCTGTCCTACGCGCAGTGTTCCAACAACACCGGTGTGAGCAGTTACGGGCTGAACATCTTCAGCCAGAGCTTGGCCGGACAGCAGATCGCGGCTGCGCGGGCCCAGCACGTCGATATGATCATCGCCGCTATGCACAGCTGCGACGAAGACCGCTCATCCGAAGATGCCTGGCAGGACGCCACGGCCAAGTACTTCGCGGACCAGGGCGTGGATATCGTAGTGGGGACCGGCCCGCACTGGCTGCAGCCGGCGGCGCGTCTAGCGAAGGCCGGCGGCGGCACGACGGTGGTGTGGTATAGCTTGGGCAACCTGCTGAGCACGCAGCTGGATATCAACGGCTTGATCGGCGGTATCGCCGTGATGGATATCGATGTAAAAACTAAAACAGTTACCGGCATGAGCTTCATGCCGACGTACATGCATTACGAATGGACGGCAGCGCAGAAAGCGGCCGATGACGAGTCGGCACGACACAACCTGACCATCTATCCGCTCGACCGGGCGGCTGCGCCCCTCGCCAATTCTCAGGATGGTACCACCGTAGAGGCGCAGACGGCCCGGGTGACACAACTCATGAACCAATACACATCGGTCACCATGCTGACCAGCACTACCTTCCCCAAATAGCGCGCCCCAGGCGTTGTGAAATCCGGTTATACCTTGCCGAGGCATTGTCCGTTAACGTATATTGTGTAGTAATTACTATGCCCAAAACCGCAAAAACCCGAACCGAACGTCGCCGATTTCATCGAACCACTTTATATCAATGGTCTGAACGGCCGGATGCTGCATATCCCTGCCGAAAAGGGCAAGAATCGGGAGATATTGGTGCTGTACGGCCATCATGCACTGCTGGAGCGCTGGTGGGGGTTGGTACAGAACTTTGCCGAATTCGGTTCGGTGACGATGCCCGACATCCCTGGCTTCGGCGGCATGGACAGTTTCTATAAGATCGGCCAGAAGCCCACCCTCGACGCCTACGCCGACTACATGGCGGCGTTCATCAAGCTCCGCTATAAGCACAAGCGAGTCAACATCGTCGGCATATCCTTCGGCTTTTTGGTAGCGACACGGATGCTCCAGCGCTACCCCGAGCTTACCAAGCGCGTTGATTTTCTGGTGAGTGCGGCCGGTTTCATGCGGGCTGACGAGTTTACCTTCAGCCGGCAGCGCTATCTGTTCTATTTGTACGCTTCACGTCTCATGGCGGTGCCGCCCCTTCCCGATATTGTTCCGCTATGGCCTGCTCAACGCGCCGGTACTCAGGCTGGCGTATGCGCGTACCAAGAATGCCAAAAAGAAGTTTGAGCAGGCTGATGGCGCCGAGCAGTTCAACAAGATGATGGACGTCGAGATACAGCTCTGGCAGAAGAACCATGTGCGCAGCTACATGAAGACCACGGTCGAACTGATGACCGTCGACAACTGCCGTAAACAGATCGATCTGCCCGTCTGGCATGTCTACACCAAGAACGACCATTTCTTTGACCACACCATCGTCGAGCAGCATATGCGCGTCGTATTCAGTGATTATCACGGCGTGCCGATCAAGCTGAAATCCCATACCGTCAGCGTGCTGGCGGATAAGGCGGAGGCGGCGGGACTGGTGCCGCCGGCCTTGCGCCGGGCGCTTCGGAAGGCCGATAAGGCCTAGATTTGCTATACTAGATAGCAAGTATGAAAATCGGACTGGTCTGCCCGTACAACATCGCCAAAGGTGGCGGTGTGCAAGAAGTGGTGCGTGCGCTCCAGGACGGGTTGCAGGCGAATGGCCACGATGTGGTCATCATTACCCCGCAACCGCGCGAGCCATACGTTGACGAGGGCCGCAACATTGTGTTCCTGGGTTCGGCAATCGATTACAGACACCCTTCAATACCACGTCTCCATTCAGTGCGAGTGTCCTGACCGATGAGATAGACAACCTGCTCGAGCGTGAGCGGTTCGATGTGCTGAACTTTCATGAGCCGTGGGTACCGGTGCTGAGCCGTCAGATATTGAGCCGCAGTCGATCCGTCAATGTTGCGACCTTCCACGCCAAGCTGCCCGAGACGTTTGCCGCCCAAACGGCCGGCAAGGTGTTTACACCCTACACCAAGCCGCTGCTTCGGCACATTCACGCCTTCACTGCCGTCTCGCCGGCCGCGGCCGAATACCTGCTGTCGCTGGCTGACGTCGATGTCGAGATCATCCCGAACGGCATCAATCTGAAGCATTTCCGTAAGGGGCCGGCAGCAAAATCAGCCCCGAAACCGCCGGCCGGCGCCCCGAAGACTATCCTCTATGTAGGGCGCCTGGAGCACCGCAAGGGTGTGAAATACCTGTTGGAGGCATTTGCCGAGTTGCAAAAACGTGAGTCCGGCGTGCGGCTGGTGATAGCCGGCGACGGTATGGACCGCCAGAAGTTGGAAACGGAGGCGCAGGAACTTGGACTCCGCGATGTGGAGTTTCTGGGCTTTATTGACGAAGCTACCAAGAAACGCCTGCTGCACACGGCGGATCTGTTTTGCTCACCGGCGATATTCGGTGAGAGTTTCGGCATCGTGCTGCTCGAGGCCATGGCCAGCGGGCTAGTAACAGTCGCCGGCGATAACCCCGGCTACGAAAGCGTGATGCAGGGCTGGGCAAACTGTCGCTTATCAACCCCAAGGATACGGCGCTGTTCGCCCACCGCTTGCAGCTGATGTTGTTCGATGAGGATCTGCGGGCCATCTGGATGCGCTGGGCAAAAGAGTACGTGAAGCAATTCGATTATCCCAAAGTGGTCGCTCGCTACGAGGCGGCCTACGAGACTGCGCTGCAGGCCGTCCGGGAAGGCTGAAGCGGTGAAAATAGGCCTGGTGCTGGACGACACGCTCGACACGCCTGACGGCGTTCAGCAGTACGTGCTGCTGGTAGGCGGCTGGCTGAGTGAGCAAGGCCACGACGTGCGCTATCTGGTGGGCAACACGACGCGTACGGACCTGAAGGGCGTGCATAGCCTCAGCCGGAACTTGAAGGTGAAATTCAACGGCAATCGGATGTCGATGCCGTTGCCAAGTTCCAAACGCAGACTGCGTGCGTTTCTGCAGCGCGAGCAGTTCGATGTACTGCATGTGCAAGTACCCTACAGCCCGCTGCTGGCCGGCCGATTGTTGGCTGTAGCGCCGTCCTCCACGGCCGTTATCGGCACGTTTCATATCTTGCCGTACACGCGGCTGGTGACACTGGCGAACCGTTTGCTGGCAGTGCTGAACAGGCGTTCGGGACGGCGCTTCGACCGTATGCTGGCCGTGTCGGCGCCGGCGGCGGCTTTTGCCAAGCGGGGTCTATGGCTACGATGCGGAGGTGGTGCCGAATGCGGTACGCCTGCAGCAGTTCGCGGGCGCTCACAGTGACAGCACTGCGACCAACATCGTTTTCTTGGGGCGGTTGGTGGTGCGTAAAGGTTGTCTGCAGCTGCTGCGGGCAGTCGCCTATCTGCGTGCCCACGGGCTGTACGAAGGTGATTTCCGGGTGATCGTGGGCGGCAAAGGCGAGCTGCTGCCGGAGCTCAAACGATTCGTAGCCGAACATCGCTTGGGTGAGATCGTTTCATTCCACGGCTTCGTGGATGAGACCGAGAAGGCCGGCTTCTTGGCCGCGGGTGACATCGCCGTATATCCCAGCTCGGGCGGTGAGAGTTTCGGCATCGTGCTGCTCGAGGCCATGGCGGCAGCGCGCGGCGTGGTGCTCGGCGGCGACAACCCCGGCTACGCCTCGGTACTCGCGCCCTACCCTGACCAACTGTTCGATCCTGCTGATACGCCTGCGTTTGCCGAGAAGCTGGCGTGGTATCTGAAGCACCCCGATGAGCGCCGCCGAGCAGCAGCCGAGCAGCACGCCTATGTCAAACGGTTCGATGTCGATACGGTCGGCCGTGAACTGCTGGAAGTCTATAGCTCCGCTTTGCAGAAACGGCCTCAAACGTGAGATACTACTAGCAGTTATGGCTCGCATCAATTCCCCTGATACACCAGAAATCGAAGTTACCGTTTCGAACCGAACTATCTTGCGTGTTATCGTCGGTGCTATCTTGGCCATCGTCTTCTACGCCGCAGTGCGCCACAGTGTCCACACGCTGACCATCATCGGTGTTGCGGTATTCTTGAGCCTGGCCCTCAATGCGCCGGTGCACTGGCTGGCCGAACACCTGCCCGGTCGTATCAAAGGCAGCCGCAGCTTTGCGACCGGCTTCTCCATCGTTATCATCTTGGCGCTGCTTGGCACATTTCTGTCGTTCGTCGTGCCGCCGCTCGTCAATCAGACCACTAAGTTCGTTCAGGAAGCTCCAGCCCTGGTTGAGCAAGTGCGCGATCAGAACTCGACCTTCGGTAAGTTCGTACGCCAGCACCATCTGCAAAACCAGGTCGATAAGGTGTCGAGCCAACTTTCGAACCGTGTCGGCAACATCAGCGGTACGGGCCGTAACCACCATAACGCACATCGGCAGCAGCTTGTTCGCGACCCTGGCCGTGATAGTACTGACGGTGATGATGCTGGCCGAAGGCCCGCGCTGGCGCCGTATTTTCGAGCAATTGATCCCGAACAAGCATTCGGCGCGCACGCAGCGCTTGGCGCACGACATGAACCGGGTTATCCGCGGGTACGTGAACGGCCAGGTGACCTTGGCAGTGCTGGCGTCGATATTGATCGCACCCATGCTGTTCATCCTGCACATTTCGAACCCGGTGGCGCTCGTCGTCATCGTGTTCATCTGCGGTTTGATACCGATGGTCGGCCACACCATCGGCGCTATCATCGTCACGGCCGTGGCGCTATTCCATTCGCTGACGGCGGCAGTCATCATCCTGGCGTATTATATCCTGTATCAACAGATCGAGAATTACGTCATCCAGCCGCGCATCCAGGCGAATGCGACCAACATGTCGGCGCTGCTGGTGTTCATATCGGTACTGCTGGGCGCGAATTTCGGCGGCCTGCTCGGCGCCCTGGTGGCCATACCGATTGCCGGCTGCCTGCGTGTCGCCGTGCTCGATTACCTCGAAAACCGCAAGATACTGAGCTCTGCTGCCGTCGAAGCGAAGAAAAACAGCCGAAAGCTGCCTGAATTACAAGCGGTGCCAGATGGCGCCGTGCTCGGTGTCGCGCAGGCCGATGCCCTGCTTTTGCAGCTCGTCGCGCAGTTCATCGGATTTCGCCCAGTCTCTATCCGCCCTTGCCTGTTCGCGCGCTGTAATTGATTGTTTCTGCTCACGAGTGATGTCGGGCTCGTCGGCGAGCCGTAAGCCGAGCGCGGTATCGATATCTCGCAGCATCGCCTGCAACCGCGCGACCATGGCGGTATCGATGAGAACCGTCTGAATCTGCTTGCTTACGTCGCTTAGGAACGCCAGGGCTTGCGGTGTGCCGAGATCATCCTGCAGATATTTGGCCAACTCGATGCCGACGTCCTCGAATGACATGGTAGTGGCATCATGCGGGAGATCAGTCGGAATGGGTTGCCACTGCAGTGCGGCCAGAGCTCGCAGATCCAGCAGCCGGTTGTTGGCGGCATCCAGACTTTCCCAGGTGAAATTCACGGACGAACGATAGTGCGATTGCAGCATCAGCAGGCGGACGGCCATGGGGTCGTAGCCCTTTTCGAGTACCTCGCGTATGGTGTAAAATTCTTCAGGCTTTTGCTCATCTTGGTGTCGTCGATGGTCAGGAAGCCAGTGTGTACCCAATATTTCACGAACGGTTTAAGTCCGCTGGCCGATTCCATCTGGGTGATTTCGGCTTCGTGGTGCGGGAAGATGAGGTCGATGGCGCCGCCGTGGATGTCGTACTGCGGGCCGAAGAAATGCTCGGAGATGGCGGTGTCCTCGATGTGCCAGCCCGGCCGGCCTTTGCCGAATGGCGCGTCCCAGCTCGGTTCGTCCGGCACCTCGAACTTCCAGAGGCAGAAGTCGTTCCAGCCGCGCTTCTCCTCGCTGTGGTCGATGCGGGTCTGGGCATCGTCTTTCTGCACATCTTGCCGGCCGGACAGCTTACCATATTCGGGGAAGGTTGATATCTCGAAGTATATGCCATCGTCGATGCGGTAGGCGTGGCCTTTGTCCATCAGCACCTGCACCTGCCGGGATGATATCGGCGATGTAATCGGTGGCGCGGGCGTACTGCGACACGCTGGTGTTGCCCAGCGATTCCATGTCTTTGTGGTACTCGGCTTCGTATTGGTCGCGCAGCTCCTGCCAGCTGACATTGTTCTCGTTTGCCCGGACGATGATCTTGTCGTCGATATCGGTAATGTTCTGCAGATAGAATGTCTCATATCCTGCTCCTCGCAAAGTGCGCGCCAGCACATCCAGCTGCGCATATGTCTTGGCATGCCCCAAATGCGAGTAATCATACACCGTCGGTCCACAGACGAACATATTGATCTTTCCCTCTTCGCGGGGAACGACATCTTCGACCTTACGTGTCAGTGTGTTATACAGCTTCATAGTGTTCCAGGAACTTTCCTATTGTCTCATTGATCTCAATTATAACCTGAGAATGCAGCCGATAATCATGCTCGGATTCCAAGGCTTTCAGTTCTTTCGGGCTGGCTGCTAAGTCGTACACTTCTTTTACCTCATCTGGAGTTACGAGGTTGTCACGGGTACCGTAAAAGAATAGCTTCGGTTTTGGGCAGGTTTTGAGGGCTTCCGATGCGTCGTAACGACTCTGATCTTGGAAGTATGCGTAAGGGAGGTCAAACTCTTTCCGTTCCGCTGTTCGTGTCGTGCCTGGCGGTAGGTCGCGTGTGGAATGTGCTACCCCCGCCTTCTGTCGGCAAACCGACAGTTGTCGGGCCGGGATGCGACATGATGGCTACCATATGCGTGATTGCAGGGAAGGCCACACCGCTCAGCAGAGCATGACTACCACCTCGGCTATGACCGGCAATAACGGTTGGCTTATCGCCGAAAAGTTCAATGATTTCTTGTATCGCTTGTTGCACGTTAGTCGTGGTATAGAGACTAATGTCACCAGGGCTTTCCCAAGTGCCGGGTGGGTCGAAAGATAGCGCATGATAGCCGAGGGATGCCAGGAAGTCCACATGGCTGCGTATGTGCGCGTAATCTTTCGTATCAAGACGGCCGGGTAGGACAATCGCCAAGCGTTCGGCCTCGCTGTTGCCTTGCTCATACGTGGCGAGCTCAAAGTTAGGGTTTTCAGGAGAGTCATCAGGTTGTTCCTGTTCAAGGTTATTGAGTAGTTGCGTGGCAAACTCAATACACTCGGATTTTACCTCGTTGAATGGACGCCCATCTTGCACTTTGAAGCCGGCGCTGTGGCTGTGGCCGCCGCCGCCGAAATGTTCGGCCAGCTTGTCGCCGATGGTGCGCTGATGTTGGTACGGATCTTGCAGGTTATTCGCCGTTATCGTACGTCTTGAAGATGACGGAGAGCTTGACGCCGGTGACCTGCAGGCTATCGAATTGTACCAGTACTGCGGGGTTGAAGAGCGGACTGTGCTCATTGATCTCGTCCTGCGGGATGGTGACGGTGGCGATGCGGCTGTCACTCAAAAACTCGGTGCGGGCGATCAGCTCGCCTTTGTAGCGGTAGATGCTTTCGGGCATGCGGCTGTACTCGCGGCGCAGTTCCTCGAGCAACGGGCGGTTGGCGCCGAGGTCGGTCAGGTCGGCCATCACGCGGTAGGTGTTGGCCGATGTCTGGTCGTTCATCAGGCCCTGCGTATCGCCCAGGATGGAGCTCATGATATGGCCGGCGGCTTCGGCATTTACCTTCCAATCAAACTGCTTCGCGAGTGTGAATATGAGCTCGCCGGTGGAGGCCGCGGAGCTGTCGATAAGACTGGCTGCTGCGAAATCGAGCGGCTTTTCGCTGGCGTTATGGTGGTCCAGCACGACCAGCGGTTTGCTTTTTAGTGTGCCCAGCTGCCCGTTCTTCTCGAGTTGGCCGAAGAGCGTCAGCGTGCTGGCGTCAACCACGATGGCCAGATCGTACTGGCTCGGCAGATCGTTCAGTACGCGGTCCCAACCGGACAGGTAGCGCAGGTAGGTCGGTACGTCGACGCCGCAGTACAAGTACACGTCTTTGCCCAAGTCGCCCAGGATGTGCTCGAGCGCTAGCGCACTACCCAAAGAATCGGCGTCGGGGTTGTCGGCCTGTACTACCACTATCTTCTGGCGCTGTCGACCAGTTCTTTTATCTTGTCTTGCATCTGGACTCTATTCTAGCAGCTTATCGAGGGAATGTTCAGCCTAGAGCGTCTGGCGGCCTTCGAGCGCGCGCGATAATGTGATCTGGTCGGCGTACTCCAGGTCGACACCTATAGGCAGGCCGCGGGCCAGGCGGGTGATCTTGACTGTGCGGTCCGGGCCGATCTGCTGCTGGATATACAGTGCGGTGCTCTCACCCTCAACGCTAGCATTGGTGGCCAGAATGATCTCCTCTACCTTGTCTTCGTCGACGCGGGCAACCAGCTCGCGGATGTGCAGCTGCTCCGGCCCGATGCCGTCGATGGGGCTGACGAGGCCGCCGAGCACGTGGTAGGTGCCGTGGAAGCCATTGGTTTTCTCGAGTGAGACGATATCGAGCGGCTCGGCCACGACGGCTACCACCTTTTTGTCCCGGCGCGGGTCGCTATAGAGCGGCGAGACATCCTCGCTGCTGTCGATAAGCGCGAAGGTTTTCGGACAATATTTGATGCCGCTGTGCAGATCCGACAGCGTGTGCGCCAACTGATCGGCCTTGGCCGGGTCGTGCCGTACCAGATAGTAAGCATAGCGTTCGGCGGTGCGCGGACCTACGCCGGGCAGGTTGCCCAGAGCTTCTATGAGATTTTCTAGTGCGGATGGTAATAGGTTCATAATTTTCGGTCTGCAGTGCGGAAAAGTAGCGAGCCAGGCTTGTCTGGCGTAGCGTAGAAAAACCCTTCAGGGTTTGTCTTCTGACTATGGGGAGCGTTGCGAGGGGTACGCCCCTCGCTAGCTGAGCTTAAAGTCCCAGATCGCCCAAGGCGCCCATCATCGGCTGCATCTTTTCGGCGGCGATTTTCTGGCTCTGCTGGATAGCGTCTTTGACAGCGTCCTCTATCCAGCGTTCCAGTTGCTCGATGTCATCCAGGTCGACACTTTTGGCGTCGATGTGGACTTTCTTGATTTTCTGCTCGCCGGTAATCTCGACGCGGACGGCGCCGTCACCCTGCTCCACAGTGATGACTTGTTTTTGGAGTTCCTTTTGGATTTTCTTGACGCGCATTAGCATCTTTGCCTGATCAAATCGGCTCATGACATTCCTTTCATCTACAACGGGACGTCCACAGGACAGCACATTTTGCGTGCAAACCTCCGCTTCTCGGCTCATGTACCATAAGTACATTCAAGCCTCGATGCTCGGTTTGCGCACAAACTGCACTATCCTGTGAACGTCCTACCCATTGGTAACGTATTTATTGTAGCAGATTCTATTGGTGGTCGAAGGCTTGGCGGGTGGCGCTATTGTGCGGCCAGGCGATGAAATAGGAACGGGTCTGATACAGGGACCGAGAAAAACAACATGAGGGCTACCAGCCCGATGCCCGCGAACCGAGCGATGGGGTTGCGCGGAAAGACGCTCAACCACTGGCTGAGCAGCCCGTCCAGCCCCGCCACGACGAACAGATATAGCAGCGGTATCAGGCAGGCGAAGGAGACGCCTCCGCCGAAGCCGACGAGCACTAGTCCGATGACGACCGACCCGGCCAAGAAGACGCCGCGCCGCGACCGGTCCCGGTACAGGTACGAATAGAGGCCGACGCCGCCGAGTGTCAACTCCACGATATCGAGCAGCGGCGCGTGGCCGACCCAGAAGAGCGGATTGCGGTTGCTGTAGATGCCGATGGACAGCAGCGCGTTCAGGGTGTTGGCCGGCGTGTGGACTAGGGCGTGTGCGGTCTGCGGCAGACCGGCGGACACGAGCAGCAAGTGAGGAGTTTTGATCCAGGCCACCGCGAGCGCAGGATGATCACGGTAAATAGCGCTCCCCAGCCGATGATATGTTTGTCGGCATGCTGCGTAGCTGCCTCAGAATCCCCTTGTGGAGCAAAATGACTCCGAACAGCTCGAACCAGACCATCCCGGGCACATACCATAGCAGGGCGAACAGGGCGCCCACGCCGTACCCTATCAGCACTCGGTGCCGTTCGTGATGCCGGTACCACAGCACCGCCCCGATGAAGCCCAGTATGCTCATTTGCAGTATCTGGCCGGAGCCGAACCGCGCGTAATGCAAAAATCCGGCTGAGGTGGCGAACAGCAGCGTGCCTAGGAACGCGGTCCGGAAGCTGTACCACGGCTTGATCACCAGGGTGAAGGCCAAGACTGCCAGCACCCCCGAAGCAGGCGGCGGCTACCCGGTGATGATGATCCCGTGGTGCCCGAGGGCCCGCAGCAGCCAGACCAGGAGTTCATAGGGTGCATACACGGGATACACCATGATGGCGTGCAAGCTGCCGGTGTGCCTGAGAGTGGTGAGTTCCGGCGTGCTGAAGCCGGGCAGCAGATTACCGAGGCGGTGGAAGTAGAGCACGTAGGCGATGATGGCCAGGCTGAGCAACAGCACTGTGACCCGCCAGAACCGGAAAAAGTAAGAGGATACGGTATTCATAAGCGTCTTACGGGTTAGTATACACTATCCTATCCGCCGAATGGGTCGGCAGAATGCGTGTTATCGAGCGAGCTGATGCGCTGCTTATCGCGGTCGAAATACAGCTCTACGCCGCCCGTCGGGCCGTTACGGTGTTTCTTGATGAGCACATCCATGAGGTTCTTGCGCTCGCTCTCCGGGTTGTAATAATCTTCGCGGTACAGAAATGCCACCACGTCTGCATCCTGCTCGATTGAACCCGATTCGCGCAAGTCGGCCAATTGTGGAATCTGCGGGTTGCGGTTCTCGACCGATCGGCTGAGCTGGCTGAGTGCGACGAGCGGCACGTTCAGCTCGCGGGCAATGCTTTTGAGGCCCCGCGATATTTCCGACACTTCCTGCACGCGGTTGCCCTCACTGGCATAACGGCCGCCGCCGCTCATCAGCTGCAGGTAATCGACGATGATCAGACCCAGGCGCTGCGTGTGGGCTTCGCGCCGGGCCTTGGTGCGCAGATCACTTACGGTTATGGCGGGGGTGTCGTCAATGTAGATTTTGGCCTCGCTGAGCGTACCCATGGCCTCGCCGATGCGCTCAAAGTCGGTGTCGGTGAGGTTGCCGGTCCTAAGGGCAGTGGCGTCCACGCCGGACTCAATGGCTAGCAAGCGGTCTACCAGCTGTTCCTTGCTCATTTCCAGGCTGAATATCAGCACCGGCTCTTTGGCCTGGGTGGCGACTTTGTGCGCCAGATTGAGCACGAAAGCGGTCTTGCCCATGCTTGGCCGGGCGGCCAGAATGAACAGGTCGGAACGTTGCAGACCGGCCAGCAGCTGGTCCAGGTCCCGGTAGCCGGTGGAGATGCCGCGCAGCTTGTCTTTGTCTTTGTGCAGATCGTCCAGCCGCTCAAAACTCTCGCCAAGATATTTTCCAGGCTGACTACGCTTTGCTTGACATGCTGCTGGCTGACGGCGAACAGTCGGCTCTCGGCCTCTTCTATCAGCTCTTTGAGCGACAGCGACTCGTCTTGTCCCAGGGTAACCATCTCGTTGCTGGCCGATATCAGCCGGCGCCGCAAAGATTTCTGGGCAACGATGTCGGCGTACTGTTCGACATGCGAGGCTGTCGGCACATAGTTGGTCAGCTCCGTCAGGTAGGCCGGACCACCGACCATCTCTAAGAAACCCGTGCCGCGCAGTTGGTCGGCCAGTGTCAACACATCGATGGAGGAGCGCTTTTTCGTACAGTGCCACCAGGGCTTCGTAAATGCGGGCGTGTCGCTGGTCATAAAAATCCTGTACCGAAACCGTGTCGGCTATCTTGACGATGGCATCGGTATCGATCAGGATGGCGCCGAGCAACGAGGCTTCGGCGTCGATATTCTGCGGTGGTGACTGTGTGCCTTGTGCCATAGCTGTTCCCTCTCTGCTTAGGATTCTAACAGCTCGGCCCCCGCCGAAGATATTGCTAATGGCTGCTACATCCGGCCGTGTGCTTGGCGCTTCCGCCGTTTCACCGACGACAAACAGTATCTCGACCGGCTTGCCGTGCAGACGTTCGACCACGTCTGCCAGGATCTTGCGGTTCTTGGCCTCGTTCAGGCGCTTCTGGTGAAAGGCGAATTTGAAGCTGAGTGTCAGGCGCTCGCCATCAAACTCCGGCCTGCCCATGCGGGCGATGCCATAGAGCGTGTTGTACTGTTTTTTGATTTCGTTGAGGGCTTGCTGCCAGAGTTCGGTGGCATCGGTCGTGGCTTCTGTGGCAACCGGGCTTACTGTCTCGTCATCTTGAGCGGAACGAAGCGGCGTCGAAAGATCCGTTTTCCCCCGGGTAGATTCTTCACTATCGTTCAGAATGACGTCGGTCTCTAGGGCTTCGCTAGGCGTGGGAATCGGCTCGCTGGCTGGCTCTGGTTCAGGCGCGAGAATGGTCGGTTGCGGTGCTGGCGCGGCGGTCTTTGCCGGCGTAGGAGTTGGGGCGTGCTCCATCTCTCGAATGCTCGCAGTTACCGGCAGCGCGTTCTGCAGCAGAATCACTTCGAGCATCTGCCGCGGGTTGCGGTCGGCCGGGATGCCTAGCAGTTTCTGAAGCAGCGCTAAGTCGGCAGCCGGATCCGCTGCCTTGCCGTCGAGAATGTTCTGGCGCAGACGGCCGCCCAGCTGGCCGGAAATCATCGCAGCTTCGTAGCCCTGGGCGTAGAGCTCGCTCAGCGTGGTGACGATAGCCGAAGCTTGCCGGTCTTGGATAGCTGCTTGCAGCTTGGTTATATACTCATCCGGCGCCAGGCCCAAGATACGTTCGATATCGGTGCGGGTCACGTGCTCGCTGACGCTGCTGGCCTGGTCGAGCAGGCTGATGCTGTCGCGAAAGCTGCCATCGCCGTGCTGCGCCACCAGCGCCAGGGCCTCATCATCTATCTTGATCTTTTCGCCTTTGGCGATTTCTTTCAGGTGAGCGATGACCTGGTCTGCCGGCACGGGCCGCAAGGAATAGCGTTGGGTGCGGCTGACAATGGTCTCGGGCAGTTTGTGCGCCTCGGTGGTGGCGAGGATGAATACCACGTGCGCGGGTGGCTCTTCCAGCGTCTTGAGCAGCGCATTGAAGGCCTCCTTGGTGAGCATGTGGACTTCGTCGATGATGTACACCTTGTACTTGGCACTGGCTGGGGCGGTGTTGACGCGGTCGCGCAGGTCGCGGATCTCGTCGATGCGGCGGTTACTGGCCGCGTCGATTTCTATAATGTCCAGATGCGCCTCGTCGTCGTACGGCAGGCCGTTGATCTCGTGCGCCAAGATACGCGCGATGCTCGTTTTGCCCACCCCGCGCGGTCCGCTCAGCAGGTAGGCATGGCTGATTTTCCCCTGTTTCAGCGCATTGCGAAGCGTAGCCGTGACATGTTCCTGCCCGACTATCTCATCCAGCTTTTTCGACCGGTATTTCCGGTACAGCGCCTGCCCCATAGTTCTTACTATTATACGCGGGCAATGGCGCTTACGGCGTTGTAATTTACTGGTGGTCGCCTACGTTCACCGGAAGAGCCAAAGGATCCGGTCTGAATATCTCGGAAATGTATCCCGCAGCCGCTGCGGCGTTACCAAGTACGGCTGCTGCTTTTGAGGTTCGTTCAAGTTGTAGCAGCACGGTGGACTCATGGCCTTCTTGAATATTATTTATACCTGCCGTCACGAGACTGACCCCTTCGATGACGGTCTTTATTTTGCCGGCAGCGTTTGATTTAGGGTTATGCCCCATCGCCGTGTTAATCATCGTGGCTGCCGAAATAGTGCCATTCTGGACTGCCAATGCAGCAGCGTACCGCTTGGTAATAATCCCCTCCGACGCAAGTACCGGGAGGGCGGCCGCCCGTATAGCCATATCCGCGATCGCGTCGAGGTTGCCGTTACGTGTCATCTTGGTGCCGGTTTGTTCAGCGCGATGACCGTCTACCCAATCACCGAGCAAGCTCACTCCCAACCCTACGAAGCCGGTTTTCTTGTAACCACGTTTAATGGCTATTAAGCTCGCTGCAGCGAGAACGACTCTTCCGAATGTCACGCGGTTGCCAGGAGTATCAAAGCCATTGGTGTCAAAAGCCCGCTTTTGATATTTATTCATATCATCATAGTCCATGCCTTCCCAGTCGGATTCTCGTCCGTCAGCGACACGATGCATATTCAATTTCATAAAATAAATAATAACATCAAAATGTAATAAAAACAAGCCCTGTTAGCTGATTGTACTGACGAGGAGGCCGACAAAGCTGATGCCCAAGCTGACCCACATCAGCTTGTGGTTCTCACGTTCACGTAGGAACAGATACGCCCCAAAGACAGTTAGCGGCAGTGATATAGCGGTCAGCGTTGTTATGAGTGAGACATTGTCAGAGTGAACGATGGCATACACATAGAAAACGCCGGTTAGTCCGTTGACTAGGCCCATCAGTACCGACCATCTGATCTCGAAAGTTTTGAACGTACGAAAATTAGCTCGACTGGCATCTTTACTGGCTAGCAGAAGCATGGCTATAGCTTGTGCGGACCAGCCGGTAAGGAAGCCGCCACCGATCTGCATATGCCCCAGTATGGCCTTTTCGGTAACCAGACCTTTCGGTAACCCAGACCTATACCGAGAGTCGTGGCGGATATGAGCGTAAGCATGACGGATGTACGGGGGAGATGCTTGAAAGAAGCGTCTGCATTTTTAACCGGGGCCCAGATAGCCAGGAAGGCTGCGACCAGTAATATTGTGGCACCGATAAACTGGAAGATGGTGAGCCCTTCGCTCAGGACGGTCCAGCCTATGAGTACTACTACTATTTCGGAGAATCGGTTAATAGTCTGGAACGGAGCTACGGGTATGCGGCTGGATACGCGGAAGGCTGTCCAGTTGGAGATTGCCATCGCGCTCCCCTCAATCAGCAGAAGCAAACCAAGCCACCAGCTCCAGTAGATGTCATGCGGGAGAAATACGAACGCCGCCGTGAATCCTACTGGTAGTACGCCGAAGATATACGAAACGGCCGGCGGAAAAGTGTGCGGAGCGGTGGACTTTTGGGAATAACGCCGTTGGACGAGATTAGTTGCTGCGTTCAGTAATACCGAGATGCCGATAGCTACCTGCCACGGCATACTCTAGAGAGCGGCTTCGAGAGCGGCCCATTCGGCCTGGGAGTCGTCTTCGGGGACGTTAGACGCTGACTTGGTCGCCCGGCTTGGCTTTGAAGTATGTAACGGAAGCCAGCAATACGCGGAAATCTTTGCTGCCGACGGTGACATAGTAGTGGCCCGCCTTCGAGCTTCAGGGCACCTACGACTTGTTTGCGAGCGATCGGGCCGATCTGCTTGTAGAGGAATGCGCCGTCGTCGGCGATGGTGAGCTTGAGGATGTCGCCCTGCACCAGCTTTGATTTGCTGGCGTAGTTGGCAGGCACGGGATAGGTCTTGCCGTCAGAGCCGACCCATGTTCTGGCCGTCGAAGACGCCTTCTATGACTTTGCCCAGGACGTCGTCGGTAATCTTGGCCTGTACCTTTTCGTCGTCGCCGACAAGACTGACCAGCAGCTCGTTCGCTGCGGCCAAGTTCGTCTCGGCCTCTTGAATAGAGAGCCCGGAGTCGTTTGACTTGTTTTTCTGGTACCTCTGCCATCTCTTTTGTCCCGTTTGTCTCGCTTTTATCTCACACGTATATTTCTATATACCTTACCCTAACCGTACCATACTCACTATATCAAGTCAAAGCAACTGCCAAATTCTGAAAGTCTGTGGATAACTGATAAGTATGCAGCCAGAACAAGGAAACATTTGTATAAGAACCTGGCCTAGGTAATTGCCGGCCTATCTATACGTCCTGGAAGTTGATTCTTAATTATCGAAGCCGGTCATTCCTAAATGCCCGAGCCTGGTCTGCTTCTCGGACCATTCCGTGAGGTATTCGGCGCTGACGCCACTATCTGGCATACCCAAGACGTCGTCTGGTGGTAAAAGTGGCTCTCGGATCACCGTAATGCCTGCTTGCTGTACTACATCGAGCTTTTCAGGATTATTAGTTAAGACCCTGGCGGACTTATACGGAGACGCCCTTAAAATCTTCACTGCGTCAGTGTAGTCCCGCACATCGAGTGGTAGCTCATGATCAGCTAACACTTCCGAGAATGATTTGCCTGTTTGTTGGGCTTCAGCCATTGCGTCAATCTTGATACCCAGACCGTGACCTCGTCCCTCGTGTCCCTTCATGAGTAACAGCAGTAATCCATTGCCGTGCACTTCGATCAGATCCTTGGCACGCTCTTTCTGCCAGCGGCAGTCACAAGAGGTATCACCTGGCATGGATGAGGTAAAGCATTGACTATCGATACGGATAAGGGCGTCATGCGGACGTTGCCGTCTTATGGGCGTCACAACTCCGGCAATAAGATCATCACGTGCTCTTAGTCCAGGGCTTGGCGGAGCGGACCATAATAACGTACCCTGTAGCTCACGTGGGGTACCGTCCTCGCGGTATAATCTGCGTGGCTCGTCAGCATAAAATGGCAGGATTGACCTGCTTCGCTTGGCCATATACACCCCAATTAAAGCTATGGCACTTAGCCTTACGAGACTAGCTACATTGCGAGCTGCTTGCTCATGCGTGGACACACTCCTTGGTCGGTACATATTTAATGGCTCCTCGGGGTAATTGAGATGTATAGTATAAAATATATCAGTTATAGTAGCAAGCTTTAGGATTATTAGTAAGGCATTTAAGGAGCTACTTTTATACTTATACTCGTCGGATAGCTAAACACCCTCGCCCTATATGAGCGAGGGTGTTTATTAGAAGCCGAGTAGTACTAAACTAGTTCGACGGTGGCGCCAGCATCTTCCAATGCTTTCTTGGCAGCTTCAGCGTCTTCTTTCTTGGCCTTCTCGAGGACGACTTTCGGTACGCCATCGACGAGAGCTTTGGCTTCACCCAGGCCCAGACCCGTCAGGTCCTTGACGGCCTTGATGACGGCAACCTTCTGGGCGCCGGCATCTTTCAGGTTCACGTCCCACTCTGCCTTTTCGTCGGCTACAGCGGCTTCTGCGCCGGCTGCAGGACCGGCAACAGCGACGGCAGCAGCTGCCGGCTCAATGCCGTATTCGTCCTTCAGGACGTTCTTGAGTTCGTTTACTTCCAGGACAGTCAGCTTGGTGAGCTCTTCTGCCAGTTTCTTAACATCAGCCATTGTAAATTTCCTTTCATGAAATTTAGGTTATCGAATTATAGAATTCCCGAATTCCCGATTTGTTCCCGTACCGATAATTCGATACTTCGACATTCGGGATTCGTGCAGCCTTTAGGCTACGGCTTTCGCTTCGACGCCGTCGAGCAGTGCGTGCAGGTTGCCGGAAAGGGGCGTTGGTAACGTCGTTGACCGGGCTGAGCAATGTAGCGACAACTTGGGCGATAAGCTGCGGTTTGCTTGGCAGATCCGCCAGAGCTTTGACTTCGCTGGCCGCAATGAACTTGCCCTCGGCCGTGATGCCGCCGACGAATTCAAGCGTCGGGTTGGCTTTGGCAAAGGTGTTCAAGACTTGCGCGGGAGCGACTTCGTCTTCGGCATTGAAGGCATACAGCAGCATTCCCGTAAGTTCGCTGGTGTCAGCGTCTTTCAGGGTATCGTTCTGCTGGATAGCTTTTGATGACCAGACGGTTCTTAACTACTTTGACTTTCGTGCCGTTGCCCTTGGCGTCTCGGCGAAGCGCCTGGATGGCCTTCACGGTAGTGCCTTGGTACTTGGCGACGATAGTCATTTTTGAGGAGCTCAACAGATCAGCGACTTCGCTGACGACTGCATCCTTCCTCGGCTTTTTTTAGTGCCATGTAGACTCCATGGGGACAACCTCGCGGTTTTCCTCATCGCGCCGGGCATCGGAATGAATCCGCTGCTCGGGCTGCTCTTTTCCCTTCGTGGGGATGAGCGTTAGTTTTTAATTTGCACCAGCAATCGACCATATGCTGATGCTATGTTACAAAGAAAGAGCCTCTGGGTTATCCAAAGGCTCTTATCTGAATGAGTGCTCGAAAACAAAAAAGATTTCGTATGCCTCGGTAGCATTCTTAGTATTTCTACTCGCTACTGTCTTTGGTAACAGATGAATTATACCAGCTTTATGCCGCTATCGTCAACGGTGGCTCGGGAGATTCTATACCGAGGTAGCGATCGCACAATATATAGGCCTGAAGACGGACATTGCCGTAAGCATTACTCAGCTCCGGGTCATCTGACCCCATGCTGAACATTTCGGCCACCAGCCATTTGGACAAGCCGAGCCAATCCAGGTACGCTTCGGCGATCTCGCGCTTCTCCATGGTTAGTCGGCGCAGCCGGCTACCCGGTCATCGTCTTCGAAGCCCACGACTTCGGCAGTGCTGAGTCTAGCAAGGCGTTCAGTATATGCCTCGCGGGCTTCTACGAGTACGTCATACGGCACTTCGCCATTGCCTGCGGCATCAGGGTTCACGCCTTTCAGTAACATTTCAGTCATTTTCTTTGTCTCCAGAATTAAAAAGTAGGCTCCTGGTTGAAGCCTACTGATTTGTTTGGACTGTGCTGGCGATAGGTTAGTATCGCGAGGCTTCAACCGTGGCGAAGCACAGTCCTCGGATGCCGAGGACAATGAGAATCTGCTTCACCAAAGTATTCATTGCTTATAGTTTACTTCGCGGGCTTTGTACTGTCAAGCTGGGCCAGCTTGTACTGGGTATAACGCTCGGCGGCTAAACGGGTGAGCTCGGGGTCTTCCTCCAGATTGACGAACTTCATGGCCGCGGCCAGCAGCGGGTGGACTTCGGCGACTTTCTCATGCATCTGCAGCACCAGCTTGCGGTAGCCGGGATGGCCCTGCGGGGTGGTGCGGAGCTCGTGCAGGTGGAATGCCTCGCGGGCGTTGTAGGTGAGCTTCCAGCGCATCTTGTGACCGAGCAACGTGGCGTATTGGGCTTCCAGCGGGTAGTCTGCCTGGAGCGCGCTATAGAGCTGTAAACTAAGGTCGAAACAGCTGTCGAACGCGTCGGACAGACCGGCGTCTTCGACGAGCTTGGGCGTGTCATAACCCAGGCGCGGACTGAGCAGCTGCCATTCCAGATCGTCGACCATACGGTGGCGCTGCAGGTCGCGGAAGATGCCGTAATCGCAGACCAAATCGAAGCTGTAGTGGATTTTCTCAATCGCGCGGCCGGGGACGGTGACGGCGGTTCAGGCGCTCGCCCATGTAGGCCGTCAGCACGTCTATCTTGCGCTCATACGGCCAGCCGGTGATTTCCTGCCGCAGCGTTTCGAGCGGCAGATCGCTGTGTTCGTAGAGCATGTCGGCGACGATATCGAGCTCATTGCGCGGGGTGTAGTCGGTGAGGGTGACGGCTTCGGCCTCCTCGGACGTGTGGTTGGCCGGTAATAGCTCTAGTGCCAGCTTCCTGACGTTGGCGTACGTGTTGGCGCGGTAAGCTATCATCGCCCCGCCCCGCTCGGGTTTATCGGCGCGCTCCAGAAAGACCGGGATGACTTTGCGGGCCTCGTCGAGGATCTGTTGCCCTACCGCACGGGCTTCGGGCAACTCATCACTCTGCAAATGCATGATGAGGTTCTCGAGCGCTTGGCCGGACGCATAGATACCGACGGTAGACTTCGTGGCCACCGGCAGCAGCGGCCGGGCGGCGTCGCAGGCCTGGGCTTTGGTGGCGCTGCGCCAGGCGGCGTCCTGCTCGGCTTTGGGTGTCTTGGAATTGGCACGGATATAGGTGGTGAGGTCGGCTACGATTTTAGAGTAGGTATCGAAAATCTGGTTCATGGTGCGGATATACTGGCTGCGCAGCTTGCCTTTGAGCTCCGGCGGGACGAAGTAGCGGTAATGGCCGTTACTGTCCTTCTGGTCGAAATAGATATAGCGGGTAGATTGTTCCAGATAGGACGCCAGTCTTCCCCACTCCAGCTTCTTGGTCAGCAGGTTGCTGGCGTTCTCGACCACGATGTATTGGCCGCCCAGCTGCTGGACGGAATCATCGCCGTATGCCGTGATGACACGGTGCAGCAGTTGCTCATCTTTTTCCACTTTGCCGATGAACTCATCGAGCAGCGTCACGCGCATGTCGTCGCCGCGGCGGCTGAGCCGGGCCATGGCGGCGGCGATGGTGATGGGCGAGATAGCCTCGGTGAAGCTATACACCGAACCCTCGGTATTGGTCACGAACTTAGCGAGCTCTGCCTTGCCGGATGCCGTCACGCTCATGGAGCCGTTATCGTGCTTCCGGGTCCACACCGAGTCGTCAGGCTGCGGCGTAGGCGGAGCGGCGGCCTCGGATTTGGCCTGTGCGGCGGGCGGATCTGCCGGCATGGCTTTCACGGGCGGATTGGCGGCTAGTACCGCCGCAACCGATTGCGGCTGGGATTCGGGGGCTGCTTTGTCGCGTATGGCCAAAGTGTCGGTCACATGTTGCCAGACCTGTTTGAAGACGGCATCGATATCATCGTCGGCATAGACTACGGGCAGGCCCCGTTGTTTCGCTTCCCACAGATAGCCGGCCCGGACCCGCTCCAAAAAGCCGTCATCGGTCCGGTGGTCGGTAAATTTAGTCTGGACATCTTTTGTCAGCTCGACTACCGGGGTGTCCAGTACGATCGTCAGGTCCGCTTCCATGTCACCGACTGCAAACCGTATCACCTCGGTGATCTTTTGGTAATCCGGGACGGTGCCCAGGCCGTAGTACTGTACGACGAGGGTCGTCAAATAGCTGCGGTCGACCAGGCACTGCACGCCGTTGTTGACGGCTTGGCGGATGACCTCGAGCGACTGGACGCGAGCGGCGTTGTAGAGCAACACCTCGGTACGATTCATCATGGGGTAGCGCGGATCGTGCGTGAGCCGGTGTATGGCCCGGGCGGTCAAATCGTTCTGGCTCTCCGGTTCGCGCATGATCTTGACCGGCAGCCGGGCTGCGGTTAACTCCTGGCCGAGGCGCTGGATGATCTGGTCGCGGTAATTGGATAACCCCTCGATGACAATGTATTTACCCTTGTTCATAGCTTGGCTAGCTCCCGTACCTGCGTCCATATTTCCGCGTGAATCTCTGCCGGGGTCTTTTCGTGGCCGTCCGTAACGCACTCGACTGCTATGAATCGTTCCGGAAACGTACTGACGAGATCACGGTAGGTCTGTTCGGCGCGCTCCTGATATTTCAGATCCGCTTCATGTCCGTCCAGCTTCTTCGTGGTATAGCTGCGGTCCGCCTTCTGCAACACGCGTTTTTGAGCTATTGCAGCGGGCACGTGTAACACGAAATGATAGTCCGGCTCGGGTATTTCCATGAGCACGTGTTCAAGATCGTGCAGCCACTTAAAGAATGTGATGCGTTCCCGCTTGGCCGCAAATTTGGCGCCCTGATGTGCCATGTTGGACGCCGAGAAACGGTTCGCCAATACCAGCGTACCGCCGGCCTGGGCTTTCGCGATCTTTTCCTTGGCAGCCAGGCGATCGATGGCATAGGGTAATGAAGCCAGCTGGGGATCGAGCCGTGTGGCATCGCCGAACTCATTGTTCAGGTACCGTTCGACGAGTTTTGCCGACGGTTTGCCGTACTGTGGGAAATCAACTTTGAGCAGTTTTACTCCGTGCTGCTCCAGCTTAGCGGCCAGTAGCTCATACTGCGTGCCTTTGCCGCTGCCGTCACCGCCCTCGATGCACAGGAAAAGTCCCTTACTCATAACTCATACCCTCGATTTTCACCGGCAGACTGCGGGAGTCCTTGTAGGCTTGCGGCAGCATGAGGCTGGGCGACCAGGTCTTGATGAGCGTTTCCAAATCGGTGCCGCTCTGATATTTGCCGCTGAAGCCCTCGTTGCGCCCAGAGCCGTAGTTGCCTTCTACCTCGCCTGTCTCGTGGAACACTATCTGGGCGATGCGCTCGCCCACCGGCAGGATGACCGTCTCTCGCTGGTTGAGGTTGTAAATCTCGAGCGTCAGGCGGTTGATGTAGCCGGGGTCGATCCAGCCGGCGTCGAAACACACCGCCACGCCATTTCTACCCCAGCTGGAGCGGCTTTTTACTTCGGCTGCGCCCGGCGGTTTGATACCGAAGAATTCATGCGTGTGTGCCAAGATGCGCTCGCTCGGTTTGAGCGCGATTACCGGATGATCTTCGGGTATGCCGACGACCGGCTTAAAGCCATTGAGCGCGCACCATTCACCGTGCGGCATGGCTTTGTAGGGTCCATCGAAGTAGCGTTCGACATCTTCGCGGTCGAACGGGTTGTAGATGGTACGCTCGTTGGCCGGCTCGATGCGGTAATAATAATAGCCGAGCGTGACGTCGAGGCTGGCGTGGCTGACGTGTTTGTCATCGAACGGATGGCAGACGATATGGTCGTCGGCTATGGCCTGGCGGATCTGTTTGTTGCTAAATACGCTCATGCGAAATAATTGTTACCCTCCTTAAGGCGCCCGACCCGCTCGTGCTTTATATCCTACGGATATAGTCCCCAGTACTCAGAATATACGAGCTAGCTCATATATTCCTCCGTGCTTCAACTATTGTAAGGTTATGTTTTAGATTGTCCAAGCCATGCAGCACAATTTTACAACTGCGGCTAGCGGTTGTCCGGCAATGTTTATACAATGGAGTTATGCAGCAGCCTCGCTCCACTCTTTTGCTGACCCGGATCGTGGCATATATCGTGCTGGTTTACGGCCTGGTAATCATCGCCGGTGCCCTGGAGCATCAGCTGCGGGCTCATCCGGGCCATCATTTCGACGCGTTTGCTGGTCAGCGTGCCGCAGATCGCGGGGCTCGGTTTCACCTACTTGGGTACCCTCTTGCTCAGGCGCAAATATACTGCCTGGCTGGCTGCCATGGTCCTGTTCGCGCTGTCGTTCCTGCTTGAAGCCATACATTTCGTGCTTTTTCCCGATTTTGATGCTGCCGGCCGCATAGAGCACTTGATGCTGCCGGTACTGATAGTGGCGTTGCTGTGGCTGAGCCGCAGTGCTTTCCAGGTGCGCAGCGATGTGCGCAGCTTTACCCAGGCGGCCCGCGTCAGCGTGCTGGTACTGCTGGTGGCGTTCGCGTACGGTGTAGGCGGCTTTACGCTCCTGGATGACCACGACTTCCACCACGAGATCGGCCTGCCATCCGCCATGCACCAGACGGTCGACCAGTTCGGCCTGACCGACGACCATGCGGTGGCATACACCCGCCGGGCGCGCCTGTTTGTCGATTCGCTGTCGGTGCTGAGCGTGGCGGCGGTGGGCTATGCGGCCATTTCCCTGTTCCAGCCCATTCGTATGCGATTGGTCAACCAGACATCGCAGCGCGATCATGCCGAGCGTTTGCTGCGCGAATATCCCAGTGACATCGATGACTTCTTCAAGCTCTGGCCGCACGACAAGCTGTATTACTTCGATAAGTCCGGTGAAGCGGCGCTGGCCTACCATGTCAGCCGCGGTGTGGCGCTGGTGGTGGGCAATCCGTTCGGCGAACCGAAGCGGTTCGCGAAGCTCACCAAACAGTTCACGGAGCTCTGCTTCGTGAACGATTGGCTGCCGGCGTTCATCCATGTCGATGCCAGCCGCCGTAAATTGTACGAGAAGCGTGGTTTCCGTCTGCAGAAAATCGGCGAAGAAGCCGTGCTTGATCTGGCGGCCTGGCCGGAACGTCAGACCGGCAAAAGCGGCAAATATTTCCGCGAGATCCGCAATCGTTTCACCAAGCTTGGCTATAGCGTGGAAATCGTGCAGCCGCCCCATAGCCAGGCTATTTTGAACCGCTTGCGCGAAATATCCGACCAATGGTTGGAAAAGCCGGGCCGCAGCGAGCGCGGTTTCATGCTGGGCTATCACAACGACGCTTATTTTCAGCAGGCTCCACTGGCTCTTGTCCGTGATGAAGCCCTGCAGATACAGGGTTTCATAAATATGGTGCCGACATTCGCACTGCATACTGCCAACTATGACCTGCTGCGCTGTAGCGCTAAGGCCCCTGGCAACTGCAACGATTTCCTGCTGATGGGCCTGCTTGACCACCTGCTGGCAGATGGCTGTACGACCTTCAATCTAGGTCTGTCGCCGCTGGCCGGCCTGGACGACCCCGTCGATTCCAAAGATAAGACGCTCGTGGATAACGCCCTACGCTTCGTCTACAGCAACGGTGACCGGCTCTACAGTTTCAGCGGCCTGCACCGGTTCAAAGATAAATACAAACCCGACTGGCAAGATAGGTACATCGCCTACCCCGGCGGCGTCCGCAACTTCACCCGTATCCTGACAGCGTTGAATCGTGCTATGAAAGTAAAATAAGTTTGCAGAGGATGTGTTTAGCTGCCAGAAGATAGATTTGGGGGCTGGCCTGCCCGGACTTTTTATTATGCGTCTTTTATGTCAATTATGAGGCTTTGGGCGACCGCAGGCGATATCTCACCTTGAGCTGCGAGCATTTCTACCAAGCTACCATATGTGGCGAATATGGAGTCCTCTTTTGAGGTCACGGATAGGACAAGAGCAAGTTCTTCATTGCGGACCATCTTTTGCAGATGCGTGGCAAAATTATCACTTCCGAGTAGTAGCTTAGCCGAGCCGTCATCGTAGGTGACGATTAAGGCCTTGCTGTGCGATGGCTGGCTGCGTCGCTCACTCACGATATCGGTTTTACTCTTCCGCGCGTTATAGTGGCGAAACGCGAGATTGTATGGAAAAGCCTCTGCCCGATAGTCACCCTCCGGCTCGAGCGGCACATATACACCGGCGCCTACAATGTCACTCGCGTGGCGCAACGCATGAAAAAGCAAACCGTCAGGAGGATACTGCGATAGCAGCACGATGGTCTTGGGTTGTTTCAGGCTGTATTCATAGGGATTTACTACTGCCGATGACCGGCTCGGGTCGATGGCTTCCAGGGCTTCCGTTAAGATACGCGGTAAACGAGCCGGTTCGCCTGAATTACCGATGTCGTGCACTACTACCAGGCCAGCTTCATCCTGAAGGGTATGCACTCCGCTTGAGCCGCCAAAACCTTCGGTGAGCGCTCGCATAATAAAGCCGGCAACACGCCCAGAAGTACGAACTGCCAAATTGTGCATACCAAGTTCCTGCCTTCCGCTTGGCTCTCTGAGGTCAGAATCTGTCAAGTTGGTCGTAGACAGCCATGCGGTAATGTCCCCCATGAGTATGCGCTACGTAAGCACCTTTCATGTGACGAGTAGCAAACGCCTGTCCTATATGAGAACTGCCTATTTGGCGCAGATGCGGCACATATCCGCGTTCGGCGTGATGGGGTTCTCTCCTCTCCAGCACCTTATAGTTGTCTAGCCGCCGCAACCAGTCGCCTGTTCTTGCCTGATTTTCGCGGCGTTCTGCGCGGTCTCGAGCCGAGACTAGCGGTGCCCAATCTGGAAAGTCTCGGTTACCAATTCGTGTCATGGTATCTACATAACGACTATCTATCACTACCTTAGCGTCCACTTGCCGCATCTTGGCATCAATCATTGACTCAAGGATGCAAAAAACTATCGAAGATTCTTCGGGACATTGACCTTCAAGCTGCATGCTTACTAGGCCGGCCTCATCGCCCTTACGGGTAGCATGAAGCTCTGTCAGGAAATCATTTGCGAGTTCGGATCCACGAAGGGGTACCGGCATGGAACTCTCAGGATAAGACATTGTTTCACATTCTGCCGAACGAACCGTGGCAATGCAAGCGCTAGAAGTTTCGATAGTAGTATCCAAAATTATTCTAAAAACTCCGTCGGCAATATCTCCGTTCCGCCTTCTCCCTCTGAAATCCGGCAGTGAAAATAAAATAAGCGCCGCGAAGGGCGCTTATTTTATATCTTATATCGCTGCGGCTAGTTTATTCGTTGGCGGAAACGGTGATGCTGGGGCCCATCGTGGTCGTGGCGTGCACGGCTTTGATGTAGTTGCCCTTGACGCTGGACGGCTTGGCCGCGCGGATGCTGGCCATGACGGCGTTGGCGTTCTCGAGCAGCTTGGTGCCGCCGAAGCTGACCTTACCGATGGCCAGGTGTACGATACCGGTGCTATCCACGCGGAATTCCACGCGGCCGGCTTTGGCTTCGGCGACTGCCTTGGCGACATCGGTCGTGACGGTACCGCTCTTGGGGTTCGGCATCAGGCCGCGCGGACCGAGCAGCCGGGCGTATTTACCGAGCTTGGCCATGTTGGCCGGTGTGGAAACCAGGATGTCGAAGTTGATGGCACCCTTCTCCAGGTCTTTGATGATGGTGTCGACGCCGCTCAAATCGGCACCGTCGATCTTGTCATCGGCGAACACGGCGACGCGGATGGTTTTGCCGGTACCTTGTGGCAATACCAGATTGGCGCGGATATTCTGATCGGCCTGGCGCGGGTCGACGCCCAGGTTGATGTGCAGCTCGACGCTGGCGTCAAACTTGACGCTGCTGGTCTTGGTGGCCAGGTCCATGGCTTCGGCCAGGCTGTACACCTTGTCTTTCTCGATAGCTTCCGCACTCTTCCGATAGCCCTTGCTGCGGCGCTCCAGCCGTGAGCGAGTCGGCGTGACCGGCTGCTTCGGCTTGTCGGCTGCTTCTGCCTTCTCTTCGTCGCGGTGCAGCTGCGCCTCGATCTTTTCGGTCTTGGCTTCGGTGTCGGCTTGTCCCTTGGCGCTGCGCCGGCCGGCCTTGGCCGTCTTGATTACTTCTTGGTCGCTGCTACTTTGAGCGCGAGCTTCAGCGTCTTTGTGATCAACCCCATGTGCTTCCTCTCTTGCTTCGATAACTTCTGCTACCTCGGCGTTTACGATTTCGTTCTCGATTTCAGCCGGAACGTCTTTGGTCTTGGTGGCTTTTGCCATAGTCATTATCTCCTTCGTGGTGTTATCGGCTGTAAAGCCTCCCACAATTTAATTATTCTCTTGTTCGATCGGTGGCTGGTCTGCCTCCTGAGAAACGGATGTTTCCATTTGGATGGTACGTTGTGTCGCTACTTTGGCTGCCAATTGAGCGGCTCCATGTGAAGCACTGAGTGCTACTTCGGCCGCCAGTCTTCGAACAGGACCTTTCGCCCTTCGTTCCGTCTGTTCGGCCACTTTCGCGAGCTGTTCGCTACCCTTCCGAAACACTCCCTCCCAGTAGTCCATCTGAGGCCTACCCTTCGACTTCGACGCCCATGCTGCGGGCGGTGCCAGCGACCATCTTCATGATGGCTTCGACATCTTCGGCGTTCATGTCGGCGGCCTTTTCCTCGGCGATCTGGCGCAACTGTGCTTGGCTCAGCTTCTTGCTGACCTTTTCGCTGTTCGGCCGGCCGCTGCCCTTCTGGATACCGAGTGCCGCACGGATGCGGTCATCGGTCGGTTCGGCGACCACGCGGAAATCCATCGTACGGTCATCGTAGATGGTGATGTGCGCGGTGACGGTCTTGCCCATCATGTCCTTAGTACGGTCGTTGAACGGCTGGATGAAATCCATCATGTTCACCCCATACTGACCGAGGGTAGAACCTACCGGCGGCGCAGCGCTGGCTTGGCCACCTTTGATCTTCATCTTTAAATTTGCTTTGACCACTTTGGCCATAGTTTGTCTCCTTAGACTTAACGAACGTTCACTACAGTTGAAGCGTAGCTACTAGTTCTCCTACCATGATTCTCTGACTCTGCTTCGCAGAGATAAGTAGTGCGTAACAGATAGATATTAGCAGTTTTCAGTCGATTTGTCCACCGCTCGTGTATATCGGGCCGTGGCAATCTTTGTGGCCGGTTGGCAGCGAGGTTGCGGCAGGTATTGGAGCAGGAGTAGCTGTTCTCCGGCGATGTGCTTCGCGGATGCGAGTATAGACAGTGCGGATGAATACGCCCGCGAGGGCTAAGCTGGCGACAGCACCCACTATTGCCGGACGGATGTACTCATTTTCAGTGGCCAGATCTATGCAAACGCCCTCAGCAGCAAGACAGATTGTGCCCATAGCAATATTCCATTTTCGGTGTGAGCGAAGCTCTTCGTCTGTAAGGTCCGAGAGTGTGAACTCTTTCTTACTGTCCGCCGGCACATAGGGAGCTTTCCGGGGCCGATGAACTTTCCTGGACCAGCGGGATGCTTCGGGTTGCACTGCTTCGAACGGCAACTCTTGCTGGCCTTCGCAGTTCGTGGAACTGGCTGGCTCGGGACTGTCATCTTCCTGTATGGCATGGGCTATGGGAATAGGTTCCGGTGACTCGAAAAGCCCAGACTGCTCTATATACCCTTCGGCGATACCAGAAGACACGTAGCTAGACTCGCTTGACTTGCAGGCTGTCGAGCTCGACCGGTGTTTCGCGGCCGAACATGTTGACGAGGACTTTGAGCTTGCCCTTTTGCGGGTCGATCTCGTTGATCGAACCGTCGAAGCCCTTGAACGGGCCGTCGGTGATATTGACGACTTCGCCGATGCTGTAGTCTATCTTGTGCTTCGGCTGCTCCAGACCCATGCGCTTCTGGATCTTTTCGATTTCGTCCTGGTCGACGGGAGTCGGCTCGGTGCCGCTGCCCACGAAACCGGTCACGGACGGCGTGTTACGCACGATGTACCAGGCGTCTTCACTCATCTTCATCTGCACGAGGACGTAGCCCTGGAAGATACGCTTCTCGACCACGCGGCGCTTGCCGTTCTTGATCTCGATCTGCTTTTCCTTAGGCACGAGGGCAGCGAAAATCTTATCTTTCATGTCCAGGGAGTCGGCGCGCTGGCGGATGCTCTCGGCGACTTTCTCTTCGTAGCCGCTGTAGGTGTGGATGGCGTACCACTGTTTGCTTGTATCGTAACGCTTGGTATTCACTAGGTACTCCTTATTTCAGTAAGATTTGCTTGAATAGTTTGTCGAGGCCGAAGTCGACGAGGGCGATGAGCGCGCCGAAGACGACGGAGAAAATGATAACGGCGGTGGTCAGGCGGCGGCCTTCGCGCTTGGTCGGCCAGGTTACCTGTTTGAGCTCCTGCCAACTGCCGCGGATGTAGCTGAAGCCGATGATGCGGCCGATGAAACGGACTACCCGCAGGCGGAAGAACCAACGCAAGCCGTGACCTATCTGTTTGAGCGGCGGCCGGTGGCTGATCCAGACCAGGCCCTTGCCGATCATCTTGAGCGGCCAGAAAAAGCCTCGGAAAAAGACGCGGACCAGACTTTCGTCGTCGTTGTCGGCGGGACTGGGGTTTGTTACTATTCGGGCCACGTTTTGTTCACCTCTGGCTCAGCTCGGCCAATTAAAAAGCCTACAGTATTTGTAGGCGTTACTCGTCAAGCATAGCAAACTCGGCCCCGCGCGGTCAAGCTGCTATAGTAGAAGCATGTATTGGCTTGTCGGCCTTTTGGTGGCCGAAACGGTCCTTGAGGGCCTGATCTGCGGCGGCGCCGCGGTAACGCCCACTATGCGCAGGGTACTCTGCGGCGCGCTAGGCTTGCTATTGGTGGGCTTCACGGCAGCCCTGATAGTACTGGATTGGCAGGTGTGGATCTGGACGATACCCTTCGTGCTGTATCGCCTGATAAACCTGCTGCGGGTGTCGGCCGCACGCATGCCGGCGCCGCAGCTGAGGACGGTAGCGGTCCGGGCATTCGGCTGGCTAGTGGCCGCCCAGGTGCTGACGGTCGTCGTGAGCGGGCTGGCGACGCATTTCCATATCGTGACCACGATCTTCGATATAGGGGTCGCCCTGCAGCTGCTGTGTGCCGTCGTGCTGTTGCGGGCAAGCACGCACACCTGGCGGCACGCCGGCTTACCGGCGGACTGGAAGACACTCAGCGACAAGGAACTGCCGTCGCTGAGCGTCCTAGTGCCGGCCCGGAACGAGACCGAGGAGCTGGAGCGCTGTCTGCAGGCGCTGACGGCCAGCGATTATCCCAAGCTCGAGATATTGGTACTGGACGATTGCTCGGCCAATCGCCGTACGCCGGAAATCATCCGCAGTTACGCTCACGCCGGCGTACGGTTCATCCAGGGCGGCGTGCCGGACGAATCACGTTGGCTTGCCAAGAACTATGCCTACGCGCAGCTGGCGCACGAAGCCAGCGGCGAGCTGTTGCTATTCTGCGGAGTCGATGCCGGCCTGGAACCGCAAAGCATGCGCGAGCTGGTAACGCTGCTGCAGGCTCGCAACAAGGATATGTTGAGCGTCATGCCGCTGCGGTCCCAAGCGAGCGGCAGCTCGCTGTTGCAAGCCATGCGGTACTACTGGGAGATCTGTCTGCCGCGCCGCTTTTTCAAGCGGCCGCCGGTGCTCAGCACGTGCTGGCTCATCAAGCGGGCGGCGTTGGAACGGATGGGCGGCTTCGAAGCTATCAGCCGGTCGGTGAACCCGGAAGCGCCGCTGGCCCGCCAGGCCGTCGTGACCGACGCCTACAGCTTCGTGCGCAGCGACGAATCCTTGGGCATCTACAGCAACAAGCCGGCCGGCGAGCAGTACGGTACGTCGGTAAGGGTACGCTATCCGCAGCTGCATCGCCGGCTGGAGCTGGTGGCGCTGGTGTCGTTGTTCGAGCTGCTGTTCCTGCTCGGTCCCCTCATCGGCCTCTGTTTCGCGGCTAGGCTAACGCACACCATGGCGTACGTGGCGGTGTGGTGCGTGGCGCTCTTTTGCCTGCTATCGACCTACGCGCTGGTCGCCGTAGGTGCCCGGTTGACCACTGTCTGGTTCGGTTGGCTGCTGATGCCGGTGGCGTTCTGTATCGATCTGGCCCTGCTGCATATCTCGCTGTGGAAATACGAGTTCTCGACGGTCGATTGGAAGGGCCGCAACGTCTGCATCCCCGTGATGCAGGTCGCGCCACGGCCGCCTAAGCAGTAGGTTCGGCTGCGGTAGCTTCCGGCTGGTTCAGATTCGGGATGAAGATAGTAAACGTAGAGCCGTGGTTCAGTTCGCTTTCGATGGATATCTCGGCGTGCAGCAGCCGAGCCAGCTTCATAGTCACGTACAGACCCAGGCCGGTGCCATTGTTCTGGCGGGTTCGGTAATCCTCGGAGCGGAAGAACTTATCGAATACTTTCTCCTGGTCGGCCTTGCTGATGCCGATGCCGGTGTCGCTGACACTGAATCTGACACCCTTGGGATCGGACGTAGCGCCGATGGTCACGCTGCCACTCTCGGTGTACTTGATGGCGTTGGTGACGAAGTTCTGCAGGATCTCACGGCTGTAGAGCTTGCTGGATTGCAGGACTTCCAGATGCGGATCCAGATCGGTCTTGAGCTCTAAGCCCTTGGCGGCAGCCTGATCGTGATAACCCGCGGCCAGATCTTCGACCAGCTTGTGAGCGTTGATGGGCTCGACCTCCACCTTGAGCACGTTGCGTTCGGCCCGCGAAAGGGTGGCCAGGTCGTTGACCAGGCCGGCCAGGAACAATACCTGCTCGTGCGCGGCGTCGAGCGCTCCCCGGACTTCCTCGATGTCGCCGGCATGGCTGACGATGAACTGGGCGTTGCTGATGTTGCCCTCGGTGATGGCGATGGGCGTGCGCAGCTCATGGCTGACTACGCTGATGAACTCGTCGCGCTCTTCTTCGAGTGATTTTTCCCGGGTGATGTCGCGCAGCAGCAGTACGAAACCGCGGTCGCCCTCGGCGCCGTAACCCAGATACACTGGCGCGATGGACAGATACAAATTGACGATGCTGCCGTCACCGTAGTGCAGTACGTAGTCGCGGCTGCTGGTCGGGATCTTGGCGTCCTCCACCAGTTTCTGCACGTCCACGGCCTGCCCGTTCTGGTCGAACAGCTGCAGCACGCGCTTTAAAAGCCGGCCGGTCATGGTGCCGTTCACATCCAGGATGCTGAGGGCCGCGCCGTTATAGAGCACGACTTTGGTGTGATCGTCGACGGCGATCACCCCGTCAGCCATGCTGCCGATGAGGCTGGTCAGCCGTTCGTGCTCCAGCGCAGCGATGGCGGCGGCCGATTGACCGTCGGGTTGGGAGTGTTTGGGTTTGTCGGTCACGATGACTCTATTATGCCATAGGCGGCGTGCCCGAAGCGAGGACTCAGGCTTGCCAGGTGCCGATCGTAGGCTGGTGCCGGTGGAGTTCCTTGGACAGGCGGTGCGCACTCGGCTTCATGGCGGTCAGCGTACGCCAAAAGTCCGGACCATGGTTCATGTGCAGCGTGTGGGCTAGCTCGTGCAGCAGCACATAATCGATGAATTCCCACGGCAGCTCCATCAGAAACAGATTGAGGGTGATGGCCCGGTGGCTGTCGCAGCTGCCCCAGCGGCGCTTGAGCTGCTTCACGCCGACGCTGGTGTAGCGTTTGCCGTGCTTGGCGGCCAGATTCTGCAGCCGCGGCGGGAGCAGCCGTTCAGCCTCACGCTTGAGGGCACGGACGCACGCACCGTAGGCGCGCTCCTGTACACCGGGGCTGTCGATGGCCTCGCCCTGCCGGACCTTGATGATGATCTCGGTAGCAGTCACCCGGCTGCCGGCCGCTTGGCTGCCGAGGACCTGCTCGAACCGCAAGTAGTGCATTTTACCGATGCGCTGGCCACTCTCTAATGGTGGTTTGGCTTGTTTATCAAGCTCACGAATGATCCAGTCGGTATGTTTGCGGGCGAAGGCCTCGCCGGCCGCAAACGGCGTCCAGCGCGGCATGCTGACGCGTACGCCGCCGGGTGTCACGCTCAAACGGAGACTCCGGCTCTGCGCCCGCTTCACAAGTGTTATCTGACCGATGTCGGCCAGCTCTATGATTTTCGTTGCCACGTCGGCTCCTTAGCGGATAGTGATATTGCGGCGGCTGAGGTCCACGCGGCCGGCGGCAGGATTAGGTACCAGGTTGACGAGGCCGGGCTTGCCGATCTGGTGGGCTTGCAGATCCAGGTTGATAAGCTTGCGGTCCAACAGGTGGCGCAGCATGGCGCTCTTCTGGGTGCTGAAGACGTGCTTGCCGCTTACCACCACGTAGCGTTCATTGGGCTGCGGGTTCTGCATGCCGCCGCTGAGGGCATCGAAGGCCGGGCGGTCCAGGGGCTGAGCAAATTTGTCATCTGCCTTGCGCCGGTCGCGCCGCGCGACACGTGCGAACGCGCTCTCGACATCTATCTGCAGCCACACCAGCACGGTTTCGGCACCGGCTTTGGTAGCCATGTTGCGCAGGTTGCGCCGCTGCGCCGCCCGCATGGCATTGGTGTCGTACACCACGCTCACATTGGCGTTCAGGAATTCGCCGGTCATGTAGTCCATCAGGCTGCTGATGATCTGATTTTCATCGCGGCTGAAGGTAGGGTTCTCGAACAACTCGCCGCGCATCCGGTCGCCCTGCACGTGCACTGCCACCAATTGCTCGCAGAGCTGGCGAGCGAAAAACGTCTTGCCCGCCCCGGGAAAACCGTAGAGCAATATTAACAGTGGTTTGGTCGGGACAACTTTAGCCATGTATCCATTAGGTATAGCAGAATCCGCCCCCGTGCGCAACGTCCTAACAGATTGAGATTATGCTTCTAACAAAAAATGACCAGAACTTTTCTGATCATCTTATGGTGGGTGATGAGGGACTCGAACCCCCGACCCTCTCGGTGTAAACGAGATGCTCTAGCCAACTGAGCTAATCACCCTTGGTGCGGACGAGAGGACTTGAACCTCCACACCTTTCGGCACTACCACCTCAAGGTAGCGTGTATACCAATTTCACCACGTCCGCACGTTGTTAAATAACCACGCTATCTTATCTGTTTTCGGCTAAAAACTCAAGTGGTTACGGCCGTACCTTATCGGTCGCATAGTACAGCGCGGTCCTAAGGTAGCCGAGCTGCCGCAGGCGCCGGGCGGAGGTCCATGCTCTCATGTTGAGTTCGAAGCCGAGCGCTCGGGCACCGAATTCCCGCATGATTTTCAAGTTATAATCCACGTCATCGCTGATTTTCGCATCCGGCGTGAAGCCCCCGACCTTAGTGAAGGCTTCGGCGGTAGTAGACATATTGTGGCCGGGGGCGAAGCGCAGCATGCCGAGCTCCCGGTAACGGGCAGCCTTTATGGCCTTGCCCAGACCTTTCGCCGCGTGGCCCAGGATATCATCGAGCATACGTACGCTGCCGTCGAAATGCATATCTACGGGTCCCGACAGCAGAGCCAGGTCGTCTTGTCTGGCGTGCCGGTTGAAAAGCGACGGGAACCAGAGATGCCAGGGTGTCGTATCGGCATCGATGCACGCGATTACACGGGCATCCAGTTCCTCGACTGCGTAACGGAAGCCGGCGTTGCAGGCGGCAGCGATGCCGGGTTCCGGCTCGGTGATGACATGCAGGTTGAAAGACTGCTCCTTGCACCAGCCGGCCATGGTTCGCGCCCTATCGGCCGTGCCATCGGTCGAATCATTATCGACTACGATTACTGCCGGACGTACGTCGGACTCCATTTCCGGCTGGATACCGACCGACCAGATAGCGTGAGCGATACGTGCCGCTTCATTGTGGGCCGGGATGACGACTGCGGTCTCCGATACGCGCATGATTAGCTGCGGGGCATGTGGTCGTACAGGTGGTCGAGCGAGTAGCTGGTGCGTAGCAGCGGCTTGATGTCGTCGAGCACGACATTCATCTTGACGCCGGGGTTCATGGTGCCGTAGGGGTCGAATAGCTGCTTGACCTTCTTGAACAGATCATAGACTTCCGGGCCGTACACTTGCGGCAAGTACGGGGCGCGCAAGCGGCCGTCGTTGTTCTGGCCGCTGGTGGAACCGCCCAGTGACAGCACGAGCTTGTAGTATTCGTCGATCAGGCGGAAGGCCTTCTGGCGGTCGCCAATCTGACCGATGTCGAGGAATGGCTGCATGTGCAGGTTGCCGTCGCCGGCGTGTCCCCAGATGGCGGCTTGCAGTTGGGCGCTGGCGAACAGCTTGTAGGTGCCGGCGATATACTCTTCCAGTTTTTCCGGCGGGACGATGCCGTCCTCGATGATCGGTACGGACTTGAGCTGGCCTTCGCTGTGGCCGGTGACGCTGGCCGAAGCTTGGCGCACTTTCCAGAGGCGCGACTGGGCGGTCGGATCGTGCTCGCGGATGACCTTCGTAGCGTGCGCGTCAAAGATCTTCTCGGCCCGCTTGACGATCTTTTTACGGCCGCGGTCGGCGTCATCGAACTCCGCCAGCAGTACGGCCTTGGGGAACGGCTTGGTGATGATGCCTTTAAGCAGGTTCGGGTTCAGCCGGTCGACCAGCTCCAGCAGCTGGCTGTCGACGAGCTCTAAGCTGCTGGGCAGGTTCGGCAGGTCGCGCAGGGCGAGTACCGCTTTCTGGGCGTTCTCTATACTGTCGAACTCGGCCAGGAACAGTTCCTTGGCCGGGTTGTAGACTTCTGTCTCCATGGTGATTTCGCTGATGATGCCGAGCGTCCCCTGGCTGCCCACGAAGAGCGGCGTCAGGTCGAAGCTGCCGTCGCGCCGCTTGATGTCGAGCAGGTCGTAGCCGGCGGTATTTTTGGTGACGTGCAGGTCGAGTTTTTCGATGTGCTCCCGGTTTTCTTCCAGTAACGCGTCGAGTGCACGGTAGACTTCGCCTTCGAATGTGCTCAGGCCCAGCTTCTTGTTGAGTTCGCGTTTGCTTAGGCGGAAGGTCTCGATGACTTCCCCGTTGGCCAGCACCACGCGCAGGCTCTTCACGTAGGCGCGGGTGGCACCGTATTTGATGGACTTGTCACCGCCGGCATTGTTGGCGACCGCGCCGCCGATGGTGGAGTATTCGTAACTGGCCGGGTACGGCGGCAGGAACCGTTCGTGCGTGTGCAGTGTCTGCTGCAGGCGGCCGTAGTTCAGGCCGGGCTCGACCACGACGGAACCGTTTTTGGGGTCCAGCTCCACGATACGGTTCATGTGCGCCGGGAACACCAGCAGGATGCCGCTGCCGATGGCCGCGCCGGCCAGGTCGGTGCCGCTGCCGCGTGCCGTGATGGGTATGACCCGTCCGCGTTCGGCCAGCTGCCAGGCGAAACGCGCAGTCTTGCGCACGTCATTTTCGTTGCGCGGATAAACTATCAGGTTCGGCGTAAGCGTGAAAATGCTGGCGTCGGTGGCGAAGTATTTGCGCGCGTCGGCACTCGTCATCACTTCGCCCAGCAAATGTTCCTGTAAATAATGAGCTACCTTACTCACTCGGCCCTCCAGCGTGTTTCATATCTGGTAGCTATGATAGCATAAACACTTCGCCGCATACCAAAAAACCGAGCATTTGGCTGATTCTGTTTGTTGCTGTAGTGCAGCATCTTCCGAGAGTATTGGTTGAAGACTAGTAGGGCCTTTATCGTTCTCACGAGTGGGGATTAGACACTTCTATGGTGCCATGCTCTGTTTGAGGATAAGGTCAACTATTTCAGTCAGCGGCCGCTTGGCATCTATGACGACTGCCCCGGCTTCGATAGCATGCTCCTGAAAACTCTCGTGGTATCCGATGATGGCATCGATCTCGCCGGGCAGTTTCCCGTAGTCATGTTCGCGCTCGCTGTTTAAAACCCTATCTCTAATAAGCTGCGCATTCATCTTTAGTAAAAATATTTTGCCAAATAAACTATAGAACCGTTGCTGGTTGCCGGAACTGCCGCAAAAGAAAGTATCATGAGAATTTGCCAGTAATTCCGTTAGCTTCTGTTCATCCCAAAGCCAGTCATATTTGTCCTGCCAGTCTTGGGCGGAAGTTATGGTAAAGTCCGGCTCGGACTGACCCGTTGCGAGGTTGACCCAGGAGCATAGACCGGGAACGTAGTCCATGTTGCAGGCATCATGCCCCTGCTTCGTAAGTTCGGCAGCTATGGTTGTCTTACCCGATCCCGACACTCCCGTAACCAATACATTCATATTCGTATCATACCAAAATAAAAGGACTTCCAAAGAAGTCCTTCCGATTCTATCCAATTTGGTGCCCTTGAGCGGCTTTCATACCAACACCTTCTGAAATCATTGGATGAAATAGTCAAGGCATTTCAGGACACTGAAGTAGTATAACAGATTGACTATAATAGGCTGAGGCTATGTCCTACTGAGCACTTGATTCGTGGCGGTATCCACTCTAAGTCCTACGGCATACTTTTTCGGCACCATAGTATCACGTCTTTCTTTCGGAATCTCAAAGATTGTGAGCTGCTCACCAAGCTCTTCTTCCATACAATGGATGAACACGTCTTCTATCGCGTGCCATGTGTTACTAAATATGACTTCGGCGGTATGTAGGCTATGCATCGGATGGCCAGTGAACAAAGGCTTTTTTACATTATGTTCTCCGTCATCGCGATAAGTATGAAGCGCCTCGTGCCATGTAGCTCGGTCTGATCTGACGCGTTCTATTAGTTCCCCATTCACATTGGGGTGTGCGACTGTAAAATTAGCCGCCAGACTGTCGAACTTACTATCCTTATCAAAGATGAAATGAATGTTGTACTCTAGAAGCTTCATAAAATCCTGAAAACGACCCTTGTATGCTGCCCATAGGTGCCCGTAAAGATCTCTATACGCCTTAGATACTTCAATCTCTGTTGGCATCACACCTTTTGTTTCGCGTAGCCGACGGAGATCAATGAAAGCTTGGCCTAACTCTTCGGCTATTGCCATAGCTAGACCAGTTGCAGCCTCCTTCTTTTCATCAAAAGCTTCCTTAAGTGTCCCATTCGCCTTGACATCTTCCGCGCTCTTATCAACTCTAAGAAACGGTAAGAAATCAAGCATGGTCATCTCGGTACGAGCAATCCACTCTTCTCCAGAGCCAAAATCGGCGATTTTCTTAAGTTGGGGCTGAAACGTCATAGATAATATTATAACGCTTGTAGCAACATATTAGAGTGGATCTCAGCTGCGCTAGTTGAGCTCAAGTGACTTAATACCCAATACCTGCATAACACTACGGAGCTTTTCAAACGAAGGGTTCTCTTCACCCCGTTCCATTCGGGCGTAAAAATTAATATGCACCTTGGCCAAATCAGCTACCTGGGCCTGCGTCAGACGTTTCTCTTGACGTGCCTTAAGAAACGTCTGACCAAGTGCTTTACGAGCATCTGCTTGAGCATCACTAGTCATTATAAGGATAGTATATCATTCCGAAGTTTAATTTTAGTCAGAGTCGTTTACTGCCTGAATTTTTATTAGACTCACGGTGCCTACATCTAGTGTGGTCTTTAAGAAATGAACCGCATTTTTTAGCGCTACCTCACTAAAAAACGGTAGTTTTAACTCCCCGTGCGCTGCAGAGATTATGCCGAAAACAACCTGCACCTGCGACATGTCAGGGCGGGTTGTAGACAGGTTCGTGGAAATACCCTCTGCTTGTAGCTTTGCTATTGCCTTCGTACGGAACTCTGGGTCGTTTCTGATAAGCTCGGCCGACACTTTACCCTGATTGAAGAGGTGGCTGAGCCCTGATGAGCGTGTATACCTCTTGATGTGGATATAGAGATTATCCTTGTACATATCACACAGCTCAATCGTGCTGCCACCCCCACCATGAGCTATCATCCTCTGATCCATAAGGGAGTAACCTAAACCTGCAAACGATTCATCATTGTAACGCGTTTCGCCCCGATGCTGTTTATCGTCAAACAATGCCATCTCGCTGGAATCGTAATCGGGAAATGCCGGGCCGTTCCACTCCGTTAGGTTCTGAGCGAGGTAAGTCCTAACCTTTAGCAGGTAATCCTTATTTACTTCAAACCATTTACCGTCTGTAAGGATATATCTTAGAGTACCGTCCTCGATCTCGGCATAGAGGCATTTGTAGATTGACCAGTTTTCCTTGTCATAACTAAGTTCGGCATTTAGGTGTAGCAGCTTATGTGCTCGAAGCTTCGCTATGGTCAGTGCAGCAATATCTGGTACTTTCTCAGCCAAATAGCTTTTTAGACCTATGTCATCGTGCACCTTGCCGCGCGGCGTAAAGCTAAAGCCACCGTGATCCTCCCAATCCACTATTTCCGGTGGGGCCAACCAAATATTTTGCGTTTCACCCGCAACAATACACTCGACGAGTTTATCATCAAGAGTAGCGCTCAAGGCCTTCGAAGCCTCAGAGATATTATCGACGAAGTCAAACCGGGTTTTATAGGTGTCCTTACTGCTGGCGGTTAAAAGCTTCTGCAGCGTAGTGGCAGCATTGGTAACAGTAATCTCAAGAGAGCTTGCAAAGGCATCTGCACCAGTAATTGTCTTGCCGATTCCCGCATTAACACTTGTTCCGGTAACTGCCCGTACAAAGTCCTTCTCGATATCTACCCCGAAACTTGATAGCGGACTTAGGCTAGGTACCTGCTCGCGGGTGTGGCTCAAGAAGCCATCCAAGCTCTTTGTGTCGATACTTCTCAGGCTATCTGGATCAACCTCATTCAATACGACCTTAAGCCCAAACCGCGGCTCGATGTATTCATGCTTTATGAGCGACTTGCCGTGCCCGAAAGTGATAGCAAACATCCTGTCGGATACCTTGACTATAAGAGCACCCGAGACGGAGCTTGCCTTGATAGCTGCCTCTAGGTCAGTTTCCCCTGGAAAGATACTGGTGACCCATGTGGGAGATTTGACGGGATTACTCTTCCAGAACAATTTGGAATTTTGGGCAGTGAACGGCTTAGAGTGCAGACTGCTCGGATGATCAATGACATCATCGTAATCAGCAGCTTGTTTTAAGAGTAAAACGCGTACCGGTGTCTTTTTGGCCACTATGGATGCCTCGGGCTTTCGTCAGTTAATAGCTACAGTTTAGCACTTGCCTCTATTACTTAATATAATTGGCAAAGTATAAAGCTCATGGTTGACCTCATCTTTTACTTCGGTTACTATGCCCATACCAACCCTAACAGTGGTGGGCAGAGTGCGGGGCAACGGTGACTATAGGATGGCTCTATCTCTACCTCGTTTTAGCTAGTCTCTTTATTGCGGTCGCCGATACTCTCCGTCGCCTCTACAACTTCCGCGCTCTCCGCGACCAACCCGCCGTTATCCTGGAACTCATCCCGCCGGCATTCTTACGCAAGGCACCACTAGCTACTGAGCAGTTATTCAGCGTGCTGCATACCATGAGCCTGCGACAGCCCTGGCGCAACCATCTGCTAGGACGCATCAGTACTTTCTCGTTTGAGATCGCCTCCACCCGCAGCGATGGTATCCGCTATCTAGTGCGGCTGGCCCGGGCAGATGCGCCGGTCTTCGAGCAGCAACTGGCCGCCTATCTGCCGGATGTCCGGTTCAGTGAAGCTACGGATTACTTTGAACGACAGGTACCCCATGACTCCGTCATGGCCTTTAGCGAATACAAGCAAGCTCGACACTTCGCGTTTCCACTAGCCTCGCACGATTCACTGTCGCAGCATGATCCCATGGCTTACATCACTGGCTCCATGACAAAACTGCAGCCGGACGAGGTAATCGCTTTCCAGCTAGTACTGTCGCCAGTGGCGCCGCATGAGGCCAGCTCGATCCGTAATAATATCCTCGTCGGCAGGGAGCCGAATCTCTGGCAGCCCAAGAGCCTGTTATGGCGACTGCTCTGGATGCTCATACTACTCCCATTCTGGCTACTCAAGACACTCCTCGGTATGATTACCGAAATGACCCGGCCGACTGACGAGGCCTCAATGCGCCGCTACACCCAGCGGCTGGTCAGCGAACAGAAACCTGCCCGGACACCAGCCTACCAGGCCATGCTCGGTGGCCTGGATGATAAGCTGTCGCAGCGGTTGTTCCAGGTCAGTATCCGTACCATGGTACTGAGCACCGACCGCTTGCACTGCGACGAGCGGACCGATGGTATGCAGGCGGCGCTTGGTGCCTTTGCGGTACCAGGCTACCAAGGACTGGTCGCTAAACCAGCACCGTTCTTCCTGTTCCGAAAATATCTCTCCCGGCGGCGCATGCAGACGTTCGAACAGCGCCTGCCAACGCCATTTATGAAGCAGGCTAATGTATTGTCGGTAGCGGAAGTTGCCAGTCTGTATCACTTTCCATACGGCGAGACAGCCCGGCCAGAGAACCTGCAGGCTTCACGTAGCCGCAACTTGCCAGCACCAGTAGCACTCAAGCAGCGGGAAGATGAGCAGTCATATGATGTTATTCTCGGTAGGAATTCCTACCATGGCAGCGATACCTTGATCGGCTTATCCGCTGACGAACGCGAACGGCATGTCTATATCTTAGGTGGCACCGGTAACGGCAAGACAACCATGCTGCAGTACGCCATTATCCAGGACATCCAGAACGGCAAAGGATTAGCCGTCGTTGATCCGCACGGCGACATGGCGGAGACTATCTTGTGTCAGATTCCGGAGGAGCGGCTGAAGGACGTTATTTACTTGAATCCGATCGATATTGAGTACCCGATTGGGCTGAACTTATTGGAGCTACCAGTGGGCCTTAGCGACAATGAGATACTGATCGAGAAGGACCGGATTACCGAATCAATTATCTCGGTCTTCCGGAAAGTCTTCTCGGATGACGATAGTGGTGGCCACCGTATCGAGTACATCTTGCGTAACGCCATCCATACCGCCTTTACCGTAGAAAATGCGACGCTGTTTACTATCTTCCGGTTGCTAACGGATATTGACTACCAGAAGAGTGTCATTAAGAACCTGACCGACCAGGACCTCAAGAACTTCTGGAAGAATGAACTGGGCAAGGCTGGCGAGTTCCAGCGGGTGAAGATGAGTGCCGGGGTAACGTCAAAGATTGGACGATTCCTGTTCTCGGCGTCCGCTCGGCGGGTACTGGAACAGCCGAAGTCCACCATTGATTTCGAGGCTATACTCGATAGTGGCAAGATACTGATCTGCAATTTCTCGAAGGGTAATCTGGGCGAGGATACGTCAGCGTTATTCGGTACCGTGACGCTGGCTAAGCTGCAATTGGCGGCACTACGGCGGGCACGACAAGCCCAGACCGACAGGCAGCCGTTCTATCTGTATGTTGATGAGTTCCAGAACTTCGCCACCATGTCGTTCCTACAGATGTTGAGCGAGGCGCGGAAGTACAAGCTGTTCCTGACTATGGCGGAGCAGTCACCGTCGCAGCAAGAGCAGCTACGGATGGTGAGTATTATCTTAGCCAATGTTGGCACGGTGATTTGCTTCCGGTCAGCCAGTCCCATGGATGAAGAATTGCTGCTGCCATTGTTCCAGCCATATATTGAAAAGGGTGAGATATTGAACCTGCCGACATTCCAGTTTTACATGCGGTTGGCGGCCGTGCAGTCGCATGAGCCGTTGTCTGGGGAGACGTTGCTATTGAAGGACGACGGAGATGAAGTGGTAGCTGATGAGGTGAAAGCTTTGTCTCGGCGATTGTATGGGAATGAGTATGTGGCTGAGCAGCCTGCAGTTGTGAAATCGAAGAAGAGTGCGAAGAAATCACGGGCAAAGAAGCCTAAAGAGGTGTTTGGGAAGGCTATACGGTCTTAGCTAAGGACGAGAATGTATTCGCGTACCATACATTACAAGCAATCATAAAATCATCACCCACCCGCCATCGTTCGAGAAATTATCGAACTAAAGAAGGCCTTAGGTGTCTCGTCAGTCTCCTTGACCCTTATGCTTTACCCCTGTACTATATGTTTAAAGATTATACGATCATGAGGTTTTGCTAACAAATGTAATGAACACTCAGCGACTACCGAACCCCGGACAAGATGACGGCACTTGGGGGGACATCCTCAATGGTTTCTTAGGGGTGTCTCATAACCCCGACGGCACATTGAATACGTCAGCAGTCTCTAGCGCCCTGCCGAATCCTATCCCTGCCACCAAGCTAGGTTCCGGCACCGCTTCATCTTCTAATTTCCTGCGCGGAGATGGCATTTGGGCCGTACCGAATGGCGGTTCTTCAGCGCTAGCAGGTAATACTGACGTCACTATCACTTCTCCGAGCAATAACCAAGCACTCATCTACGACAGCATAGCCGGCAAATGGACTAACCAACAGATCGATGAGGCCGATGTTGCCAGCTTAACGGCCGATCTAAATGCCAAAGCCAATACCTCAAGTCTTGCTGTGGTGGCCACTAGTGGCAGTTACACCGACCTTAGCAGTAAACCAACTATTCCTGCCCTGGATGCCACATCTAGCGATATCCAACCATTAGGTACCCAAGCTGCCGGGAGTAGCGCACAAGCTGCCCGGGCTGATCACGTCCACGCCATGCCACGGCTTGATCAAGTGGATGCCCCTACTGCCGGCGTAACTCTCAACGCCCAGAAGATTACAGGGCTAGCCAATGGTACGGTTAGCACCGACGCTGCTGCTTATGGACAAATCCCGACAGCATTGCCACCGAATGGTTCGGCTGGAGGCGACCTCACGGGAACATACCCAACCCCTACAGTTACTAAGATAAACGGCACAAGCTTAGCTGGCCTTGGCACAGGATTACTTAAGAATACGACAGGAACAGGTGCTCCTTCGATAGCTACAGCTAGCGATATTCCTGATCTTTCTGGAATATATGTACCAATTTTTAAAATTGCAAGCGGCGCAGTGGCACCGATGGGTGTCTCGCTTGATGCGCCCTCGTATAATAGCGTAGTCGATCCACTCTGGAAGGTTGGATATAACCCTGATCGCCAAGTCACGGCTGAACCACAGTGGTATATCGGCGTGGAAGGCAACTACAAAATACTATCTGGGAACGAAGGGTACAATCATGATGCTCTGACAAATGAATGGTATATCCAATATATTTCTCCTGATGGATCATCGGTACAGCATCGGCCTTTTTTTGTAAATTCCCTCAGGACTGATAATACCAGTCATGCCTCCCATATTTACTTTGATGTGGGCACGAGTGGTTTTCCCGACAGTCAGTTTTGGTGGCAGGCAGGCCCTAGTAATCAGATAGCAATTATCACTAGCGGCGGTTTAACTGTTAATAGCGGCTACGCTTTAAAAGTTGGTACATCCAATGTCTTGACCCAGGCTAACTCATATAGTGCACCCCAATTTACCAACCTTGTGGGACCGCCTGGCTTTGGTATGTCGCAGATTACCTCGGGTGGTGCACCTGCTGCGCTTGGACCGCGCGGTATCCGTGTGATTGTTCCTAAGAACGGTACGCTACACGACATTGCAGTTCAAGTCACGACAAAAAGTGGCAACGTAGGAGTCTATATATATGATACTGGTGACCAGACAGGCGGCTCCGGCACGCGTACTCTCTTATATTCGTCGGGTTCAGTCGTTTGCCCCAATACGGGTTGGCAGATCATTGCCGATCCAGCCTTAACGGTGACTGCAGGTCAGCAACTAGACATGATGATTGCTACCGACAACACGAGCGCTGCATTCGCACGATACGCTATGGAAGGCGGTGGCGGTGGGCTTGCTTCCACGCAGTTACCAGCCGCCTTTAATCCTGTGCCTGGAAATGCGCTACCCAAGATGATGTTTAGTTACCCGACCTTGTCGTCTTTAGCCACACCACCGTCTACGGTAATCGAGGCAGGCGTGTCACAACAGGATAATCCATTTCTGTTACTAGCGAGAGTAGCATAGTGGCCCGCATGAGATTTGTTAGCTGGGAAGTTAGGCCCGTCATTATGATTGATGACGGAGACACTCTAACGCCCGTCAATGTAGAATATCAAACGCTTACAGCCTCTCAGTGGGAGGCCTTCAAAAATGGAGGGGATGAAAGGGCGCTTGAGTTACTAAAGACCCAAATCGAAGATCCTCCCTCTCCAGATAATACTTCGGCAGCGAAGAAGTAGTATGTAGTTGAACTAAGCCTCCTTGACGCTTATGGCAATCAATCGTATTATTACGACATAGTACGAATGTTGCGATGAAGGTTTGATAGATAGACATGACATCACAAAGATTACCCATACCCGGATCCGATGATGGCACATGGGGCGCTATTCTCAATGGTTACCTACAGGTGGCGCATGACACCAACGGAAATCTACTATCGGCCGCGGTAAGTAGCGCGTTACCAACTCCAATCCCTGCAACTAACCTAGGTTCCGGTTCTGCTAGCAGCAGTACTTATCTACGTGGCGATGGCACCTGGGCCGTGCCCGCCGGTATAACGCTGGAAGCTATAGGGCCACCCAGTTCACTGAATCAGGGCCAGCTCTATTACCAGCTAGATTCTAGTGGCACCTACGTTGTGGCAGAATGGCTTGGTACTTCGACGCCTTCTAATCCTGTTAAAGTACTCGATACAACGGATGTTGCAACCTATGGTACTCTAGCAGCTCGTCCGCTTGCTTCTGCTGCAGGTGATAAAGCCTTTTACACGGCAACGGATCAAACGGGCAATCCTGTGTACCAGGTGCAATCCGGCGTCTGGGTGCAAGTTGCTGTTACAACCTCTGTCACAAAGGCAGCCGTCATAGCGACCGGCTTGGCACCTACTGATATTGGAGCCGCAGCTGCACCAACGAGTGTTTCGACTCACTTTAGAAGTGTGGGCATAAATCCGTATACGGCAGCCATGACAAACAGCGCTGGCGCAAACTATGAGTGCGTTGTGCCAGTACAGATTATCACGGCCTGCACATTGACGGGCTTGGCTTTTGAGAACGGTTCTGCAGTCAGCGGGAATATCAAAGTAACGCTCCGTAATGCATCCGGTGTGCTACTCGTACAGAGTGCCTCAGTTGCACAGACCGGGACCTATGCTATGCAAACCGTGCCATTCACGAGCACACAGGCCGTGACAGCCGGCCTCTACTACTTTGGATTTATTACATCATCTAGCGCTTCACAAGTAACACTTGAGACAGCGCCTGGTGCCAATGTATTTTCTGCTCCATCCCTAACACCATCGTCATCCATTACGCCACCGAGCATATCTTCGACGTATCAGGTACCGGCACTAGTGAGTTACTAATTCATGACAGACATTAACGGTAGGCTAGCCTTCAATGTAAATAGTTTGACATCGAACCCGTCGACGGCAAGTTCTGTCCTCGCACAACTTCAGGCGGCAGGTGTCTACATCGTCAGGATAGACTTCAGCTGGAATATAATCGAGCCATCCGATGGAACATTTGATTGGACTGCTACTGACACTGCGATGTTAGCGGCACAAGCGAATGGCGTTCAAGTTATGGGTATTGTAGATTATTGCGCGTTATGGGCAAATGATGGCAGCTCAATCTTCACACCACCTTCCAATTCAACACAGTACGCTGCATTTGCTGCTGCTATCGCCACCCGCTACGGACAAAATGGTACACTTTGGTCTACGGCTCCTGGTTCATTAACCTTCCGTCCGCTCATCTCTTTAGAGATCTGGAATGAACCAAATGGCAACTGGTTTTGGCTGCCGGGTGCTTCGCCAACCGCATATGCAACACTAGCCGCCGCCGCAATTATTGCTATTCGTACCGTTGACCCTTCTATTAAACTACTAGTCTGTGGAGATTGGTGGTGTCTTAATGCTGATTATAGCAATGGTTACTGGCTAGCACCCCTTCTAGCCGCTCCCGAGAATATTGCTAGCCTAGTTGATGCATTCGCGGTGCATCCATATCCCGATCCTAAGAATCTTGGTCCTGATGACATAACGGGGAGTACTACTAACAGATACTTTTCAACGAGCATCTCAATATCTCAGGGGATTCTCGAGGATGCAGGTATAAACAAACCGATTTGGGTGACAGAAATCGGATGGACTACAGGCGGTGATGAAGCAACCACGGCAGTCAGTCAAGCACAGCAATCTACAAACCTAAGCCGTGCCGTAACGAGAACTCTAGATGAGTTCGATTGTCCTATAGTTGCTGTATATTCGTTTGATCTTGCCGAAGGAGCTGCGGCCGAATTTAACGGAACGTTTGAGTCGGCTACTGACCTAGCGGCTTGGACTGGTTTGGGAGCAACCATCGCTCTAGATACATCGAAGTCTCACTCCGGTAGTAGCTCGCTCAAAGTTACGGCAACTGGAGGTACACCTGCTGCGGCCTATCGGAATGGCGGGGATAACGTTGACGTCGGTAAATCTTACACGCTAAGCGCGTGGGTATATGGTCCACCGGGCGGCCAATTTTTTTCAGTTGTGGCACGAGTTTTACGCCCTTGGCGGCTCCTATGTCAGTAACATCTTAAGCGGTTGGACATACTGCAACCCGGGCTGGACACAATTGACATTCACGACCACAATTCCAACAGGTACAGGCATTGTTACTACAGAGCCACGACTTGAAACCGCAAATAATAACCCTGCGGCCGGTATGGTGTTCTGGGTTGATGATGTAACGCTTACTGCTGATGACGGGATAGGTAGTCAAGAAGGTAATTTTCCCGTTAGAAACGCTGATGGCAGTGATCGACCGGCTTGGACAGCCCTAAAGACTATGCTTGCAGCGGCAAAACCTGTTAGACGCACCAAGGTCAGGAAGCATTAAACGTCGGCTTTGAGCATATCCATAGCAAGTTCCGACACATATAAGTAAGGCTCGACGACCTTATATATGCAAACCCCGCCTGGATCTACTTTAGATACTGAAAAACAGACAACGGAAGTTATGGTATAAGTTACAAACGCCGTAGCGGTGCATCCTCATCCAGTAGTTGCCAGACAGCTCCGCCTTGCTTCAGTAGTTCCAGCGTCGTGGTCATGCAGGTAAGGTCAGCATATGTACGCTCCAAGAGTCGGCGCATCGTGCGGCGAAGCTGCTTTGCTCGCTGGGTTGTCTGGCAGACCAAAAGAATAGCGGGAAGATCCATATCGGTCGCTTTCTGCCAGGCTTCTTTATCAGCCCACGTAATGTAATTCCGGAGTCGCTGGATCTGTAGGAACGACTGGCTGGTATCGTCATAGTAATCTAGCAAATAGCCGCTGCCATGTCGCTTACTTGGCTTCGTGGGTCGCAGTAGCATATCTGGTCTTGGTTGGGGCAGAAAGTCATAGCCGTGCAGCTCGCTGCGGGTATAGTAGTCAAACTGGTCGCCGTAGTCGTCTTTGAGGGCAACATACGCCTCAAAGACCGTGAGCCAGCGCTGTACAAAGCTCTCAGTCGCGGTGCGGTCGTTGTAAGTTGCCCGCAGCGCTTGATCAGTCGTGGTATCGAGTGTCCGTAAATAGCGTACCGCCTGCGGCAATAAATAGTAGACTGCCGGTTTCCGGTCTATCCGATCTTTGGAAGAATACCGCTTGCCGACGTAGCCATGCTTTGCAAGTATAGCCAGTCTTGCATAGATAACACGCGGATAGCGACTTCCATAACTATGGGCGATAAGAAAAGTCGTGGCGAAGCGGAACTTATATAACGTGAGCAGCAGTTGTAGTTGGGCTGTGGTAGGTTGTGCCGGGGATGATTGGTGGTGTGCCATTAGTACGTATCTCGTTACCGTATATACGAAGTATTAAGAAAGGCTGACTCATTACTATTTATTAACAGATTCAGTATAAGCTTATGCGTATCCTATGGTTAGGATATCCACAGGTTTGTGCGATTATACTGCAAAAAGCCCTTGAAGTACACATTATAGTGATAGTATACTAACACTATAATGATAACTATGAGGGTAACATATGGCATCATTTAAGCAACTCGACCTCCTTCAGATGGGTAGAAGAAATACTGAGCCTATGCCTCAGGCTACTCTCGACACGACCGCACGCCGCAGCACCGAGGCTATTGATACTGCCCTCAAGCGCATCTTTTCCGATAAGGAACAAACAGAGTCCGAACGAGTTCGTCAAATTATGGGTGATGCGCTTACTGAGGCATCAGATGAAGAAGTCGAAACCTATCTTATCGAACTACAGCACCTCATAGATAGCTGGCTAGATGTCTACGAACGCACCGCCTTTGACGGTCAAACCTTGCTGGAGCTGCTAGGCTAAGCCATGAATGCTTCCCCGCTGAATGCCACACCAGCAGCGCCGAAGCAAGCGGTCCTCTACTTACGTGTATCCACGGAAGAACAAGTCGATAACTACTCGCTAGATACTCAGGCAGACATATGTAAGAAAGAAGCGGAACGACGAGGCCTCACTATCCTAGAGACATTTCGGGAAGAGGGCCGCTCAGCTAAAACAATCCGTGATCGGCCTACGCTGATTGAGATGCTGGAGTATTCCCGTGTGCATAAAAAGGACATCGATGCTGTCATAGTCTACCGGCTGGACCGCATCTCCCGCCAGACAGCTGATTACCTAGCCATCCGTAAGAAACTAGCTGATTTTGACATCCAGCTCATTTCAGCCAGTGAACCCACAGGCGACACGCCAACTGAACGCTTCATTGAGACCATGCTCGCTGGTTTCGCCCAGATGGACAATGACGTTCGGGGCGAACGCTCAAGGAACGGGATGAAGGCACGGTTCTTAAGCGGTCTCCACAACGGTAGTGTCCCACTCGGCTATATGAAGCGAGATGGGTACGCTGTCAAGAATCCCGAGAACTTTACGATCATGCAGCAAGCCCTGGGAGCTAATGGGCACTGGCACTAAGAGCTTGCGGGACATGGCTAAGATACTCGATGCCCAGGGCGTTCGAGATATTCGCAAAGGCTATAAAGATGCTCGGTTACGGCCGCAGACACTCAGCGGCGTGTTTCGGAATAAGTTTTATGCCGGTAAGGTCTTATCCAAGACATACGGTCTCGAAGTACAAGGCCAGCACGTCCCCATGGTATCCGAGGAGCTATTCTACCGTGTTCAGGCAATTTTAGACGGACGCAACCGCAATGCTGGCCCCTATGCCAGTAAGCGTAGTCTGGACAGCGAAGACTTCCCGATGCGACGACTCGTGTCGTGTTCTCGGTGTGGACGCCCACTGACCGGCTCATGGTCGAAGGGCAAGAATCAGTTATACCCGTATTACTACTGCGTGAAACGATGCGGGGCGAAATCCAATGTACCCTTGAAGGCTATTGACGAGGAGCGGGGAGAAGCTCCTGGCACGTATAAGTCTCAAACCCCAAACGGTTAAAACTCATTCACGCTTATTTACGGCCAGTCGTATCGCTTGCGTATGGGTGCAGTCATGCAGATGCGGGATAGGGCCGAAGTTGAACTAAAACAAGTCTACGCGACGCGGCAAGCGCTCATAGAGAAGAACCTAAGCGGTGTCTACTCGGACGATATCTTCAAAGAACAGAATAAAGTATTGGAAGAAAAAATAAAGGGTATCTATGCCGCAAAGAACGACAATGTACTGGAAAAGTATAATTTTGAAGCTATAAGTAAGTTTATCGAGGACAAGTTCACGAATCTAAATTATACGTTTGCGACCTCTGATTTAGAGCGTAAACGCGTACTGATGTGTTGGTTATTCCCCAAAGGACTCACTTGGAGTTATCCGGGCTACACCAACACCCTAATTAGCCCATTCTACCGGTGTTTCTTAGACTTGCAGGGCAAGCAAGTCCGTTCTGGTGCGGACGAGAGGACTTGAACCTCCACGAGTGTTAAGCTCACTAGTACCTGAAACTAGCGCGTCTACCAATTCCGCCACGTCCGCACGGAGGTAAATGAACTACGCTATCTTATCTGTTTTCGGCTAAAATCGCAAGGTCTAGTTGCTGGTGACTTTGGCGGTGTGGATTTCCCAGTTCTGGACGGAGTCGTAGCGGTCGCTGTCGGTGTTAAGCGGGTGGTCGGCTAGGCCGTAGACGGTGCCGCGGGTGATGTAGAGAAAGCGCGGTTGATAGAGGCCGAGTGCCGGTGCATCGGCTTGCCAGGCTTGCAGGAACGGCTGGTATTTGATGACGCGCAGGGCGGGATCAAGCCTGGTGCGGCCGGCTTCGAGAGCGGCGTCGGCAGTCGGTGATTTGTATTCTGAAAAGTTCAACCGTGTGGTAGCGCGGATGTCGGCCTGACTGCTGTCCCAATAGGGGAAGACATCGGGGTCGACACCGATAGATATGCCATACAGGAGCGCATCGTAGGTGTGGAACTCGAGCGTGGCTTGGGAAATCGGCCAGGGGACTGGTAGACCGGCGTTGCCTGCACGCCGAGTGCCGCCCAATCTTTGGAAAGCATCCCCGCCGTCCGGCGGTTCTCGGGCGTATCATTGGCATACAGATGGAACGAAAGCGTCTGGCCGGCTTTGCTGCGTACGCCGTCGGTGCCGCGTACCCAGCTATCCTTGTCCAGGATGGCGTTTGCCGCCGCGGGGTCATAGCCGGCCTGTGCATATTTGGCGTCGTAGCCGAGCTGGCCCTGAGCAGCGGTTCGCGGACGGGTTTGGTGACGTAGCCCAGGCCGCTTACGATGGCGCTCGTATCGGCTCCTTGAACCAGTGCCTGGCGCACCTGCACGTCGGCCAGTACGCCGCCGGATGTCTTGAAGAAAGTCATAAGCGCGGCGGTAGACGGAAAGCTGGTAACATCCACGCCGCTTTTGTTGCCGAGACCCGCCGGCACGCTATCGAGGCCTGCCATGGCATTGATATCGCGCTTCTGGAAAGCCGATACCATAGCGTCCTGGCCGCCGAAAGCGCGGAGCACGTAGCCGTCCAGCTTGGGGGCTCCGCCGGCGTAGTGAGCGAAAGGTTTCAGGGCTATCAGGCTGACCGTCTTGTCGGGATCGGTTGCCGTGTTGGTCTGGATGGCCTGCCAGGCGAAGGCCCCTGCTCCTACCGGAGCCGTGGTATTGAAGGTAGCCGCGCGCATCTGGGATGCGGGCACATCTTTCAGGATATGTTCCGGCACGATACCGCCGACCAGGTTGTACGGAAAGGCGGCGAACGCGTTGGGCAGCGTGAACGATACCGTCAGTTTGTTGTCGGCGGTCACGGTGATGTTCTGCCAGCTTTGCAGCAGCGGCGAACCGACGTCGGGGTTCTGGATGAGATGGTAGGTGAACGCCACGTCGTCGGCGGTCAGCGGCGCGCCGTCCTGCCAGGTCAGCCCGGGCTTGAGCGTGACGGTGTAGTGCTTGCCGGTCGCGTCGACGGTCATGCCGCTGGCCAGATCACCGACCAATTGGTTCTGATCGTTATATTGCATCAGGCCTGCGAAAATCAATCGTGAAACGGCTGTGTCGACCGCACCGGTGGCGTAAATGGGGTTGGCATTGCTATAGGTGCCCACGATACCTTCGTTATAAATGCCACCGGGCACGGTTGCTGTTTCTGGTAATAGGCGCTCAGGCCCAGTGTCTGCACGATGGTGCAAAGCGTCACGAGCAGCACCAGTACCAACCAGCCGGCAGCGAACCGCTTGACGCGCAGTAAGCGGTCGAACCGCCCTACCAGATTGGTGTCGAACTGCTTCTCGGCCGTTTCGGCCACCGCCTCGACTTGCTTTTGGCGCCGCCGGAATGCCCGTCGCAGGCGCAGCTGGGTTGCACGGCTTACCAAACTCATCTAGCGTTCTCCACCATAGTATCGCCTGAAATCTCGCCCGGTTTCTTAGGTAATGATGATGCCGAGCAGCAGCGACAGCACAAAAACGATGGCCGAAATGATAGTCAGCTGATAAATCGTCTTGTCCGTACCGCGCCGTTCGGTGTTGACTTCGCCGCTACTGCCCAGACCCGCGCCCAAGCTAGCACCGCGCGTCTGCACCAATATAAGCAGCACCATGAGCAGCATGGCTGCCACGGCTACGTAGTTATATACACTCACACTCATAGTGCTTCCAGTATATCAGAGATATGATTTTCGGCACGCACTAATTCCGCTCCTCTAAGATGGCAGTGACCAGATAGTTGACCAGGCCGATGATGACGCCGGTCAGGATGGCGGCACCGAAGCTGCTGATCTGCAGGCTATGGTCCAGCTTGCTGGCCAGATAGACGGTCACGCCGTTGATGATGAGCATGAACAGCCCGAGCGTCAGCAGTATGGCCGGCAGGCTTAAGACCACCAGGATCGGCTTGATGATGGCATTCAGGACGGCGAGAATGAAGCCGGCCACGATGACCACGCCCACGTGGTTGCCATAACTGACGCTGCCGTGCAACAAGCCGGCCGCTATCCAGAGCCCCAGGGGAGCACACCAGCCAGCGGATCAGAAAGCGATAGATGAAGCCCTGGTGCGTTTTCTGCATATGCTTATTGTACGAGAGTGAGCGCACGCGGACAAGCGCGGCTCAGCACTGTATAGCCTTTTTCGGTTATCAGCACGTCGTCCTCGATGCGGACGCCGATTCCCTCCTCGGGGAGATATATGCCCGGTTCGCAGGTGATGACCATGCCGGCGGTTAGGGGTTGACGGTAGTCGCCGACATCATGCGTGTCGAGGCCGAGGAAGTGCGAGGTGGCGTGCGGGTAGTAGCGGCGGATCTGCTCACGAGTTGCTTCGCGTATGACGCCCGAGCCGCAGCAGCTGCTGGCCCATGTATGTCTCAATAGCGGTTTCGTAGTCGCGGTACTGCATGCCGGGTTTGATGAGCCGAGCGCGTAATCCTGCACGGCTTCGACTGCCTTGAACACCTCGGCATTGCGGCCGGAAATGGGCTGCTGCGAAACCGTGCGGCTGATATCGGCGGCGTAGTGCTCGGCTTCGGCACCGACATCGAGCACGATGAGGTCGTCCGGCGAGATGGGTCCGCTATTCGCCATATAGTGCAGCGTGGTGGCGTGGCTGCCGGCGGCGGCGATGGGGGCGAAGGCATGCCCGGCGCGCCTCGCAACCGGAAGCCGTAGCCCAGCGCCGCGTCTAATTCGTACTCGTTTTTAGCCTGCTTGAGCGCGTTTTTAGCAATGTCACTGAGTGTATCGGTAGTGATGTCGATAGCGCGCTGCAGCGCTTTGAGTTCGGCCGGCTGCTTGACGCTGCGCATGGCCGCCAGCTCGGGGCGGATATCGCGGATCTTCAGTCCGGCCTGCTGGCGTTTGAGCCGTTCGACCAGCCGGCGGCGGAACGGCAGCGTATGGATGCCGTGCGATCTCAGGTGCGGCGGCGGGCTGGCCAGGGTGGCGACATTCCGGCCTTGCAGCGCAGCGCGGATCCGCTGCCAGCCTTCCCGCTCGGGCAGGAAGCTGTCGATGCCGGAACGCTGCCGGTACGCTTCCGGATCATGGGCGCCGTCGAACGCTTCGCGCACGGCGCTGAGGGTCGGTACGATGATAAACGTCTCGGACGACGTGATGACCAGTGTCAGGTCGGCCCCGTCCAGGCCGGTCAGATACCAGAAGCTGCTGTCCTGGTGGAACGGACTCGGTTCGTCGCCGCCGCGCTGCATGACACCGTTGCCGGTGAGGATAATCGGCGCGCTATCCCCTATCAACGCTTGCAGACGCGCTCGGTTACCCTGGAAAAAGTCGGCACTGAAATGAGATTGCATGACGGCCAGTATACCCTTAATGCCGCGTTAGGCGCCACCAGAAGCTCGGGCCCGCGACGGCACGTGCCAGACGCAGCTGCACCTGCGAGGTGGCCTGCCCGGCAGACAGTTTCATGGTGCCGATGGTGTCACTGCGGACACCGGCGTTCAGCTGATGCGTTTCGGTGAGTGGCGTGGCTTTCCAGCGGACCAACTGCAATGCGTTACCGGCCGTGATCGGTACCGATTGGCCCCAGACGGTCGTGAGCTTGCCGACCGCTTGGCCGGCCGTAGCCACAGTGACTTGCTCGAAATTCTGCCGCAGCGAACTGCTCAGGTTGCTGCCATCCTGCAGCGCCGTGGGCAGGTCCGGGTCGCCCATGACGGCGCCCGGCGAGCGGGATCGTCTTGCCACCGATGGTCGCGCTGCCGGTAAACAGGAACGCCCCCGGGTCGGCATCGTTGTTGCCCGTCTTGAGTCCGGTGATGCCGTTCTGTCCCAGGACCTCATCGTAGTTCCGTACCGTACCGGCCACCGGCAGATCGGCCGATTTCTCACCGGCGATACTCATGAGTACCGGGCTTTTGAGGGCCAACAGCCCGAGCGCCGTCAGATCGCTGGCCGTGCTGGTGGTGCTCGGATCGAAGCCGCTGGCATCGCTGCCGACGTGTGTCTGGTTCAGGCCGTGGGACTGCAGGAATGCTGTGGCATAGGCAGCATAGGCATCGTGGCTGCCGAACACCCAGGCGGCCAATGAATCGGCGATGTTGTTGGCCGAGGGCAGCATCATAGCCTCGAGTGCCTGATATTCGGTCAGCTGCTCTCCGACATTCACCTGCACGGTCGAACCGTCTTGCGCGACGTAACTCTGATATGTGGTCACATCCGCAGCAGTTACGGTGTAACTCGGGCCTGAGGCGCCT
>JBBCFY010000003.1:0-47262 GCA_037200465.1 Candidatus Saccharimonadota bacterium
ATGAAGATCGCTGATTGGCTGAAGCAATCTCAGACTACACTAAAAGACGCCGGAATCAGCACCGCGCGGCTAGACTGTTTGGTGCTTCTAGAAGATAGCACTAGGAAGAACCGGGCGTGGCTGCTTTCGCATGCGGAGGAGCAATTACAGATTGAAATGGTTGAAAAGTTGAACACTAAAATTGTTCAAAGAGCTCAGCATATGCCGCTGGCATACATTCGCGGCAAGGCCGAATTCTATGGCCGCGAGTTCGCCGTGAACGAGCATACGCTCGTCCCCCGCCCCGAAACCGAAACCATGATAGAGCTCCTCAAAAGCCTTTTCTCCCCTTCCCGTCATCCTGAACTTGATTCAGGATCCAGTCAAAAAGATAGTGCCGGAGGCACCACTACAAAACTGGATTCCAGCCTTCGCTGGAATGACAACATGAGCGACGAGCAGAAAACGCCAGGTCCGGGCACGTGCATTCTGGATGTTGGCACCGGCTCCGGCTGCATCGCCATCACTGCCGCGCTGGAGCTGCCCGATACATTCGTGCAAGCCTGCGATATCGACGCGAAGTGTTTAGAAACCGCCGGACTGAACGCCGAAAAACTTGGCGCCAACGTGCATGTTTACGAAAGCGATTTGCTCTCGCATGTCGGTGCCTGCGACATCCTGCTCTGCAACCTGCCCTATGTACCGGATGACTTCGCTATCAACACGGCAGCCACGCACGAACCGAAGCATGCGCTCTTCGGCGGCAAAGACGGCCTGGATATGTACCGCACCATGTTCGATCAGATCGAAGCAAATGACTGGAAACCGCGCTACATCCTCACCGAATCCCTGCCCCCGCAGCACACCGAACTGGCGGGCATAGCCAAAGCTGTCGGGTTCGCGCTCAGCAAGACCGACGACTTCATCCAGCTGTTCGAACTCAAATAGGGCTTCCCTCGCCATCATCTCGACTGAAGCAAAGAGATCTTCCCGGTAGCCCTACCCATTCCGCCTATTGGCGTGGCTGCAGTCTATCGTTTCAAAGGGGAACCTCCGTAGGGGTTCCCCCTTACGCTTCGCCCGGCAGAGCCGGGGCTTGCTATCCCTCTCCGGGTTCTGCAGACCGAGGGCTTGTTACGAGCTGGTAGGCGCCGTGCCCAGCGTGACGTCGATGTTCTGGGGCTTGCCGCCGCGGTTGATGGTCAGGGACACTTTATCACCGGGCTTCTGCTTATCGAGCAGCGAAGTCAGACTAGTGGTCTGGTTGATGGCCGTACCGTTAACTTGGGTGATGATATCACCGGCTGGATGCCTGCCTGGTCGGCCGGACCGCCGGAAATAACCGTTGTCTCGCCCGCCTGATCGGGCCGTCGGGATGTAGGCGCCGTTACTGACGCTCAGGTTGTACTGGCTGACGATGTCGCTGGTGATAGGCACGTAGATGACGCCGAGGTACGGGCGCTGCAGCTTGCCGGTCTGTTCGACACTGCTGACCAGACCCGATAGATCATTGATGGGAATGGCGAAACCGATGCTCTGGCTGTCACTGGCCAGCGCCGTGTTCATGCCCGATGACATCGCCGTCGAGGTTCACCAGCGGACCGCCGGAGTTGCCTTCGTTGATGGCGGCGTCGGTCTGGAACAGGTCATCGAGGTTTTCACTGCTTGAGCCGTCCGACGCGCTGGCCTGCAGGCTGCGGCCGTAGCCACTGATGATGCCGCTGGTAACGGTGTTCTGGGAACTGGCCGAGCGCGTTGCCGATGGCGACCACCTGATCGCCCACATTGACCTTCGAGGAGTCGCCAATGTCACCGGCGTGAGCGACTTGCCCTTGGTGTCTTGGATCTGCAGGAATGCTACGTCCAAGCTATCGGTGTCGCTGGTGCGGCCCACGACTTTGACGTCGTTGTAGACGTGCCGTCGCTCAGCGTCACACTGACGCTGGTAGTGCCGTCGGGCACCACGTGGCGGTTGGTCATGATCAGCCCGTCTTTGGTGAGGATCATGCCGGTGCCGGCATCCTCTTGGGTCTGCGAGGCGTTGCCCGCCATCACCGATGCCGAAGAAGCTTGTCGATGGAATTGCTGTCGCTATCCGCCGCCTGGGTGGTCACATCGACCGAGACGACGCTTTGGCCGACATTTTTGGCGATGTTGCTGATGACGGCCGCTTCGCCTTCCAGCTGGACCTTTTGCTGCGTGACGTTGGTCACGGTATCGTGATGGGCCGAAGCGCCCAGCCAGCCGCCGCCGAAGCTGACGGCCAAGATGACTATCACGCCCAGTGCGAACGTCAGCGGCTTCTTGCGGCGATGGAACGCCGCGCGGTATGCGTCCGGGCTGCCCAGGCCGAGCGACGGTTGCGCCGGGCGCGCCCTGCACCGGGTCCGGTGCACCAAGCGGTGCCGGCTTGGCCCGTTTACCGCGGCTCGGCGCGGCGCCTTCCACCTCGGGCAGCATGGCCGTGCCCCGGTCGTCGGTCGTCAAATTATCATCTTGAAATGGTTCTGCCATCTATTTTCCCCTCCCCGTTATCTCGGAAATTTATCATTATACGATCTTGTCTCCCCAATTGGAGAAGGCCAGTACTACAGTAATACTGCCACCAATATGAACACGACCTGCCGGCGGATGCCGCCGCTCAAGCGATCGAAATGGTCCAGACAGTACAGGCTGCCCAGGCCGATGGCCAGTGCCGACAGCAGCAGCGTGGGCTGCGCCACCGGGCCGTAAAACAACAGCCAGTGGCCCAGTATCCACACCAGTGCCGCGCCGAAATAGCCCCAGAAGTAGGCCAGCAGCCGGGTGTATTGCTCCTCGAAGCTGTAAAAGAAGTGGTGCGCGGCAAAGAAGCACAACAAGCCGGCCGAACCGACCAGCACGAAGAGCGGCTCGTGATCCCATGTCAGAAACAGCGCGGAGAGGCCCGCGACGAAGCCAATCAGGGCTTGTAGGCTGACCCACAGAGTATCGGCCTTGGGCTTGATGCCGATCAGCCAGCCGGCCCAGGCCACCGCCCACACCAGCCGGAACAGTTCACTGCCGGTGGCGACCATGAACGCCAACACCGACACCCCGATGATGATGTCGATAGCGTTGGCCCGGATATTGGCGGGCCAGAAACGTGGTCGGACGGCGAACATACGCCACTTACTTAACAGGATGAGGCTTAAGGCTAGCTGGGTAAAGTTGGTTTGGACCAGCAAAAACACCAGCAGCGGCAAAAGCGCGTTGTAGACAAAGTAGAAAGCATGGCTGAACCCGCGGCTCGGCGTCAATTTAGTGATTAACGGCCTCATTTAGACCTTATTATAGCAAAACCTCACGGAAAGCATGTACGAACGCTTATGCTTGGCGTGCTACGCGCCATCTCACTTGTTGGTAAGGACGATGAATTTGGCGCTACCCGGCGCTACGGTGACGCCGGCCGGCGATGACTTCACCGCTTTGACACCGTAGCGGTCTTCCAGGTAGTGCAGCGTGAACGGATCCTTGCCGCCTGACAAGTCGACTACTTGGGTCGAACTCACCGAGGCCGTCGTAGTCGCAGTCACATCATAACCGTAGCTTTTGAGCAGCGTCGTAGCAGCCGTCGCTACGGCCGTAGTGGCGCCCACTACCGTTACGGGTGCCTTTTCCTTGATGATGTAGCCGTCGGGTATCTGGCTGCGCACATAACTCTGGATGTCGGCGTAATCGTTGAACCCGGCCAGCGGCCGGTCGACCGAGGTAGTGCCCACATGGTCGGTCGTCACGAGCGCGTGCGGCGGATCGGTCAGGCCGATGGAATCGATATTGTTGTCGCCGATCTTCTGCATGATGCTGAACAGCCGCGTCGCTCCCTGGGTGCTCAGATCGGAATAGACATTGTCGCCGAACGCGTTCATGAGCGCGTCTATCTTGGCCGGGTTGCTAAGCGTACCGGCGGTGAGCACCTTGTCCTTGAGCGCTACCAGGATCTGGCGCTGCCGCTGACCGCGGGCGAAGTCGCTGGTAGTCTCGCGCGAGCGGGCGTAGAGCAGCGCCTGGGTACCGTTCATCTGCTGCACGCCGGCTGCAGCCAAGATGGGGCTATTGTGGTTTTCCCAGGCCATGGTCGGGTCGTACAGTTCCGTCGGCACGTTCACCGTCACGCCGCCCACGGTGTCGACAGCCTGCTTGAAGGCTTGGAAATCGACCAGCATATGGTAATTCACATTCACGTCGAGCACGGTTTTGATGACCGCATCAAGGTTCGAGAAACCCGCCTCCACGGCCGCGGCGTTAGCGCTGCTGGCGTCATTGTGTCCGAGATAATGATATTTGCCGCTTTCGTAGGCCGCGTTTATCTTCTGCTGCGAGCCGAAGTACGGGATCGGCTGATTGACCCAGAGATCGCGCGGTACGCTGAGCATGGTCGCGGTGTTGTTGACCGGATCGACGCTCAGCAGCATGATGGTGTCCGTGAGGTCAGGCCCGTCGTGTCCGGGCCCGCCGATGCCGAGCAGCAGTATGTTCACGCGCCCGTCGCCCTCCCCCTTCAGCAGGTCCGGTGTGACCGGCTTGCTGGCCAGCGCGGCTACCGTGCTGGTGCCATGGAACACCTTGTGAAATTTGCTATAGGCTTTCCAACCCAGGAAACCGGCCGTCGAAAGCAGCACCAGCAGGCAGACAGCCGCCGAGCGGAATATGACCATCTTCTTGCTGGCCCGTTTGCGGGTGACCTTGGCCGGTCGTTCCGGCGCGTAGTAGCGCGGCAACGGGAACAGCTTGGACTCCGCGGCAGCGGTATCGTTTGACACGGCAGCCGCAGCGGGCACGGCGACGGGCGAAGCCAGGCGGGGCTTAGAAGCGGCCGGCGTACGCCGGACATGCGCCGCCGGCACGATGCCATCAGTTGAGCGCGGCGGGCTGCGCCGAGCAGGTGTCTTGATACCGTCTATATCCATAAGCGAGTTACCGGTCTATTATACCCGCTAGCCTTGCTCCGGCCAAACGCCGGCCCCACTTCGGCCGGTAGATTATTCTGCCCCATTGCCGTATAGTAGAGCCGGTGAATGAACCGAAACCAGAGCCCGGCGAACCCGCGGAACACACCGCGGCACCGCAGCCGACACTACACAAGCCGCACCAACCCGGCCGCCGGACACACCGCCTGCGCAGCACACTTTCCACCATCGGTATCTTGCTGCTGGCGCCCGCCATCGCCATCCTGCTCACCGCCTACGTCTTCCAAAGTTATCAAGTCGACGGCCCCAGCATGCAGAACACGCTGCACAATAACGACCGGCTGATCGTCTGGAAGCTGCCGCGCACCTGGGCCCGCATCACCCACCACCAATACGTACCCAAGCGCGGCGACATCATTATCCTTACCGAATCGGGCCTCAGCAATTACGGTGATGCGCAGGACACCAAGCAGCTGGTCAAACGCGTCATCGGCTTGCCGGGCGACCACATCGTCATCAAAGATCAGAAAATCACCATTTATAACAAGCAGCACCCGAACGGCTTCGACCCTGACACCACGCTGCCCTACGGTCAGAACGGTGCCATCCCGGCCACCGACAACAATCTGGACATCACGCTCAGCAGCACTCAGCTGTTCGTCTGCGGCGACAACCGCGGCGACAGCCTGGACAGCCGTATCTTCGGCCCGATCCAGACCAGCCAGGTCATCGGCAAACTCGCCGCCCGTATCTATCCCATCTCCGACGCTGAACGATTCTAGTACATGAGAGAACCGAGATAGGTTCTCTCATCGCGCGGTGTCGCTAAAGCGACTCCGGCTGCTCTTTCCTGAATATGTGCATCCAAAATGACGGAATAAATCCATCATTTTGGATGCATTATCTTACGCGAGACCAGCTTCACATCTAAGAACAACGTTGTTCTCCTATTGCTCAAGATCAGCTAGTAGTTTCGCCAGCTGGTCGTCGGATGTGAACGCGATCTCCACCCGGCCGCCTTTGGCCGTGCGGTGGATACGCACTTTGGTGCCGAAGCGCTGGCTGAGGCGCTCGGTTTCCGGCGTATCGCCGCTCACCCGCTCCTCGGCCTTGGCCCGCTCCTTGACGCCCGCCTTCAGCGAGCTGACATAGCGCTCGGTCTGGCGCACCGACCAGCCGTTCTTGGTGATGAGGTCGAGCAGTTCACTCTGTTTTTCCGGCATATCTTTGAGTGCCAGGATCTGCCGCGCGTGGCCTTCGGTAATCTCGCCGGCCCGCAGCACTTCGCGCGCCGCATCCGGTAATTGCAGCAGGCGCACGGTGTTGTGCACGGTAGTCTCCGCCTTGCCCAGCCGCTTGGCGATCTCGCCGTACGTGAGATTGAACTGCTGGTGCAACCGCTCGATGGACACGGCTTGTTCAAGCGGGCTTAAGTCCACTCGCTGCACGTTCTCGACGATGGCGATTTCCAGCTGCTCCAGCTCCTTGCTTGTCCGCACGATCACCGGCACCGTCTTGAGCCCCGCGATCTGCGCCGCCCGCCACCGCCGTTCGCCGGCGACTATCCTGTACGTATCACCCTCGGGACTCGCCACCAGTGGTTGGACGATGCCGTAGCGTCTGATGCTCGCCGCCAGCTCTTGCAGCGCCGTCTCATCGAAATGCTGGCGCGGTTGATCAGGGTTCGGCGACAAGACTGCGACCGCCAGTTTCTGCACGCGCTCGCTGTCATCGGCCAGTAATCCTGCATCAAAATTCTGCGGAATCAATGTCGAAAAACTCGTCCCCAAACCTCGTTTTGCCCCTGCCATTGTCCCTATACTTTAGCATGAATCGGGCCCTGCCGCCACCGATTAGGAAGGAGCAGAAGTGCAATGTGGCTTCGCCGTCGGAGGGCTACACTGATCGTCTCAAAGGGTAACCTCCGTAGGGGTTCCCCTTACGCATACCCGGCCTCCCTGCGGGAGGCCGGGTTGCTATCCCGCTCCGGTCCTGCAGAGCGTCAGTCTATAAATGGCATGAGGGTTAGCCTAGGCGTTTGGCCACTTCGTCAGCCAGATGCTTATATGCCCGCGCACCCTTGGACCACTTATCGTGTTCGAAGATGGTTTGCCGAAGCTCGGCGCCTCGGCCAGGCGGATATTGCGCGGCACAGTCGTCTTGAACAACTTGTCGCCGAAATGTGTCTGTACCTCACTCTGAACTTGTTCACTCAGCACGGTCCGCTTGCTGACCATCGTCAACAGTACACCAAATATATCCAATCGTGGATTCAGCCCGCCGCGCACCAGTTGGATAGTGTTCAGGAGCTGGCCCAAACCCTCCAGTGCGAAGTACTCGGCCTGTACCGGGATAAGCACGCCGTTAGCGGCCGTCAATGCGTTGATGGTCAAAAGTCCGAGCGCCGGCGGACAGTCGATGATGATGAGCTCGGCGTCCACCTTGGCGAGGACATCCGCCAAACGATGCTCGCGGTGCTGCATACCGACCAGCTGAACTTCCGCCTCGGCCAGATTGGGGTTCGAGGGCAGCACGAACAAGTTAGGATTGCTGGTGGGCTGCACTATAGAACTCAACTCGGCCTGCCCAACTAGTACGTCGCACAATGTTGCGGGCAATCGGGCTTTATCTATCCCGAGGCTGCTGGTAGCATTGCCTTGCGGATCCAGATCCACCAGCATCACCCGCCGCTTAGGCGTAGCAAGCTGCGCGGCCAGGTTAACGGCAGTGGTTGTCTTCCCCACTCCCCCCTTCTGATTGGTAACCGCGATGATGTATTTCATATCTTCCCTTTGCCACTAGCGTAACAGAAATGAGCCCCTCCGTAAACCACAAGCAGTATAGCCATATACTGCTAGCCTTCTAGTCCCTGTATTCATTTTCCCCGGCCCGCCACATCCCGCCACCACTCACTTAGCTCATCACCCTGCCCACTTGAGCCAGATTCCCACCCGGCGCTCCGGCCTTCCGGAGCTCACCCGGCTCAGCTGTTCGTGCTTCTGACAACTTCTCTGAACGGTTAGTGAAGAGCCGGAGGAGTTGTCCGAGCGACCCATAGGAGCGAGTTTTCCGGAGGGTTGTCAGCAAGCACAACTGCTGACCGAGTGAGCGGAATAGGGCCGGAGAGTTTTGGTTACTTTTGCGGTCAAAAGTAACATGCAAGAGACGGTGATTGGGACAAGAGGTAGCTCCCGGGAAAAGACAAGGGAGTAAGATTCCAGCTGGAGTTTATCCTGAACCATGTGCTGAACTTGCTTCAGTATTGATTCAGGACTGGAATGACAATCCCAGAGGATGGATTCCCGCCTGCGCGGGAATGACGGAAGGTAAGAGGGTCCCTCCACGGAGCCTTCTGCTACTAGATTGAACCGGGGATAGCTCAGGTCAGGTTCCTAGAACTTACTGTAGTACGACATCTGGATCGCGCCGATACGCACATCGCTGCCATTGATACCGCTCATCCGTATCCGCAGCGTCATCGTTCCGCCGCCGGTGTACGTACCGCTGATAGTACAGTTGCTGCCGCTGGCGGTCCAGGTACTATCGCTGGCCGGTGTGGCGTCCGCATAATTACAGCTGGCCTCGCCGGTATTTGTCGTATCCCGCGCATCTATCTTCACGGTGCCGGTGGTGTGATCGGCGCTGTAGGTACTGATGGAAAGCGGCGTGCTGCTGGTCCAGCCGTCGAAGTCAGTCGGGATCGGCACGCGCACCACCAGGTCGTAACACTGCGTGAGGGCCGCGCCGGGGGCCCAATCGTAGAAGGTCGTATTGTTCGTATTGTCATAGCCGGTGGACATAGTACCGCTGTTAGCAGTCGTGCAAGCACTGTCGCTGCCACTGTCCAGCACCGCGCCGGCATACTGCGGGGTCAGCGCGATGGTCTTGGTGTGCCGGGCCGTACCGCTGGCCACCAGGCCGCCGCCCGGCGTGAACGTCACCGTGTTGGCGCCGGTACCGAAGGTGATGATACCGCTGGAAGTATCGACATTGAACATGGCGATACTGCTGGCGTTCTGGACCTGGAAGGCTACGGCGGAGTTGGTGGCAGACTTGGCGATGACCGAAGCGCTCGAGTCATTGGTCGCCAAGGTCACATTGCCGGTGCCGCCCTGGATGGTCGTGCTGCTGGTGCCGATCAGACTGCCTATAGTGACCACATCGCTGCCGCTGCCGGTGGCGCCCGTCGCTATATTGACCGTCTGCGTGCTGGCACTGAGCGCCGCGTTGCCGATGTTGATGGTATTGTCGGCCGTGGATTGGCCTACCGTGATGGTGCCGGTGGACGTGCTGCCGCCGATGTTGTAGTTGGTAGCATCACTGCCGGTAAAGCTGATATCGCCGCTGCCGGCCTGGAGTGTCAGCGAGGAGCTGCCGCTGTTCGAGCCGATGGTCAGGTCGGTAGAACCGGCAGCCGAACTGCCGATGTTGATGGTCTGGGTGTTGCCGATGCCGATGTTGCTGCCGATGTTGATGGTATTGTCGGCAGTCCCCTGGCCCAAGGTAATAGCACCGGTGGTAGCGCTGTCGCCGACCGTCACTCCGCCGCTGCCGCCGCTGATGGACACCGAGGTCCCGCCGGTAGTGTTACCGATCTGCACCGTTTGCGCGACCGAGTTATTGCCGATACCCAGCGTCCCGGTACCTTGCGTCTGCAGCTGCAGGTCGCCGGTGCCGGACTGGACCAACACGTTGGTGCCGCCGGTAGTGTTACCGACGACGATGTTCTGCGACACGGCGTTATTGCCGATGCCCAGCGTGCCGGTACCTTGGGTGTTCAGGGTAAGGTCACCGGTGCCGGATGCCAGGGACAGCGACGAGGTCGAGTTGCCGGAGCCGATGGCGATGGTCTGAGCGGCGGCGCCGGTACCGATGTCGATGGTATGCGTTTCGGCGGATCCGCCGATCGAGATGGTCTGGGCAGCGACTGAGCTGTCCAGGCTGACCCCGCCGGCCCCGGAAATGCTCAGGAGCCCCGCCGAGGTGCTCCAGGTGCTGGCGGCATTACCGGTGATGGTCAGCGCCGTCCCGCTCGAGCTATTGAGCTGCGGCGATTGCAGCGCCGTCCCGGCCGTCGCCGTCCCATCGATGTCGATATTCCCCGACTGCTGCGACGGTGAGCCGCCTTGCAGCTGGATGTAGCGGTTGTCGGATTGGTTCTGGGTCAGCAGGTCGTAGGTGCCGCCGGCCCCCCTGATCTTGGATGACGAAGTTCTGGTCGCCGGTGCCGGTGGGCGCCTGGATACTCAGGGTCGATCGGTCGGAAGTGCCGGTAGTAGCCAGCTGGCCGGCGGCAAAGGCGTACGGTACGGCCGTCAACGGTAAACGCGGATTCATCTCGCCGTCCCAGGTGACCGGGCCGCTGCTGCTGGTGCCGCCGATGTTCATGGTCAGCCACAGCGGCTGATCCCAGTTGATGCCGCTGAAAGCGGTGATGCTGCCGAGGTTGGCGGTCAGATAGCCATTGACGGTTGTCAGCCCCTGGCCGGCGGTGTTCAGGTAGCTCTCGGTCCAGAGAGCACTGCCGGTCGATTTGTCGTTATAGAGCTTGAACTGGACGTTGTAGCTGCCGTCCGGCACGATGGCGCCGCCGTTCGTTTGCAGGCGAGCTTGGAAGTTGACAGTGCTAGCAGTGGCGGCGTAGGCCCGTTCAGGCGCGCGCGCGTTTATAAAGGCGAACGAAGCCAAAGAAAAAACACCGAAAAGAACGAGTAGCGCTGATGTGAATCTGCGCACAAAGAGTACTCGACTTTCCGGTGTTTGTTTGAGCATTTTTGCTTTGGTTTTTTTGAAAGTTTTGGTTTGTGTTAGAACTTGTTTTTGTTTAACACCCCTCTATTTTCTCTCTTTCGCATATCTGTAGCAATAGAGCTAGGTATAAAATCTGTTTTCAGATAGCCACCGAAGTTTTGCTTTTTATCATCTGTAATACGATGTATTGTTTACACCAATGTAATGATTCCGCTAGTGTTAAAGGTATGGCAGGCGTACATGCAAAAGTCTAAACGTTGTATTGAATATGTTGTTTCTATAACTACATACTATCTATTGTGAGTTTCTGGCGGCTTACTTATCCACAGACCTTCTGAACCCCTGCACACTATGCATACAAAAAGCCCTCCCCTGTTTAAGCGGGAGGGCTTTTAAGTTAAGGACGCAAGCCGGGGCTTAAGCTATCTTGTCGATCTTGAGAACCGTCTGCAGCTGGCGGTGACCGTGGAGTTTGTGCACCCGCTTCTTGGCCTTGTAACGGATGGCTGTGACCTTGTCGGCCTTAGCTTCGTTATCAACCACACTGGCAGTGACACTGACGCCACTCACCAGCGGTGCGCCGACAGTGGTCTTGTCCCCGTCAATCAACAGGAGCGCATCAAACTTGATGCTCTTGCCGGCATCTTTGAGGCGCTCGACGGTAATGGTTTCACCTTCGGTGACAACATATTGGTGACCACCGGTGGTTATGACTGCTTTTTTCATCACTGTTCCTTAGGACGGATTTAAATACCATCACATCTTAACAGATATGGCCGCCTCTGTAAAGAGTCAGGCTTTGGCAAGGGCGACGGTAACCGTGAAGCCCTCTACCTTGAGGTCGGTGCTGTAAGCTTCCGGCTTGCCCTCGTTCAAGCTGGTAGCCAACGTCTCCGATTTGATCGTATCACCGTGCTCGGCGAGGGTCTGTCTGACCTCTTCGTCATCAGAGATGATAGACAATACGATACGGTCGTCTACATTCAGCCCGCGGCTTTGCGTGCGGCCTGGACCTGCCGCACCAGCTCGCGCATGAGGCCTTCACGCTTGAGCTCCGGCGTGACTTCGAAGTCCATGACAGTCTCGCGGACCAGGCCCTTTTGGTCTTCGGTAAGCGTTTCGGCCAGGCTGGCTTCTTTGACATTCAGCTCTTCTTTGACGATTTGAGTGTATTGCCAAGCCCTCTCGCCATCATCGGGCAGCTTGCTCAGGTAGACACTGGCCGACGGCAGCGGCTGACGGACCTTTATCTTGGCAGCCGCGCGTTGCGACAGTCCGCTTTCGATGCCCTTGCGCAGTTCACCCATCTCCCGGACCACTGTTTCATCGATCGCTCCCGGCTGCGGCCAATCCAGCAGATGCACACTTTCGCCCATCTCACCGCCGGTGAGCTTTTGGAATAGCTCCTCGGCCAGGAACGGCACGAACGGCGCCAGGATGATGCTCAGGCGCGTCAGCACGTAGTGCAGCGTCCAGTAAGCGTTGTACTTGTCATCGCTGTCGCCGGACTTCCAGAAGCGGCGGCGGCTGCGGCGGACATACCAGTTGCTGGCGTCATCCAGGAACGGTAATACCGGCTCCAGAGCACCGGGAACGTCGTAGGCGTCCATCCTTTCGGTGACGTGCGCTTGCAGCTGGTGCAGGCGTGATACGATCCAGATATCAAGCGTATTGCCGTAACCCCAGCTAGGATCCGAAGCCAACGGATCTTGCAGGGGCCCCTCGCCTGCATCGGATGCCTGGGTTTGACTACGGGCTGGCCACTCCCAGCCGTCGACGGCCGCATAGGTGGTTAGAAAATCGTACATGTTCCAGATCATGGCCAGCTTGCGCTGCACGTCCTGCACCTCTTTGTCTTTGAGACTGAAATCCTCGCCGTTCAGCAGCGGACTGCCGAGCAGCAGCAGGCGCCAGGCGTCCACCGAATATTCATCGAAGAGGATGCCCGGATCGGTATAGTTGCCGCGGCTCTTGCTCATCTTGAAACCGTCGTTGCCGGCCACGTTGCCGGTGACGATGACGTTCTTGAAGGCGTTCTTGCCGAACAGCCCGACGTTCACGGCGTGCACGTAGTAGAACCAGGCGCGCACCTGGCCGACATACTCCACGATGAAATCGCCCGGGAAGTTAGCCTCGAACTTTTCCTTGTTTTCGAACGGATAGTGGAACTGCGCGAACGGCATGCTGCCGCTTTCGAACCAACAGTCCAACACCTTGTCGATGCGCTTGTAGTGCTTGCCTTCTGAATCGAATTCGATGTCGTCGACCCAAGGGCGGTGGTAATCATCCAGCTCAACGCCGCTGAGTTCTTTGAGCTCCGCATATGAGCCGACCACCTTGATGTCACCGTCTTCGCTCTTCCACACCGGCATGGCCGTCGCCCAGAAGCGGTCGCGGCTGAGATTCCAATCCGGCGCCTGCTGCACCGTTTTCTCGAACCGGCCGTGCTTGATGTGCTCCGGAAACCACGTCACGTGCTCGTTCTCCTCGAGCATCAGCTCGCGTTGGCCGGCGATGTCCATGAACCAACTGGGGTGGGCACGATACATCAGGCGGTTGCCGTTACGCAGGTTGTGCGGGTATTCGTGCCGGATGTAGTCGATCTTCCAGACGATACCCCGCTCCAGCAGATCCTTGGCGATCTGCTTGTTGCTGCTCCAGACTTCCTGCCCTTTCCAGTCGCCTTCGGTATAGATGCCGTACTCGTCCAGCACGTGCACGACCGGGATGCCGTGTTCTTTAGCCAGATCGAAGTCCTCTTCGCCATACGCCGGCGCGAGGTGGACGATGCCGGAACCGTCTTCGGTGCTGACATAGTCGGCGTGCCAGATTTTGTGAGCGTTTTCGCCCCGATCCGTAAATAGTGGTTCGTAGCTCTTGCCGACCAGTTCGCTACCTTTGAACTCCCTAACTGTTGTAAATTTAAGTACATTGTGTTTCTCATCCGCTAGAGCCTTCTCCAGCAACGCTTTGGCGAGTATCAAATGGGTGCCATCCTCCATCTCGACCTCTGTATAGTCGGCGTCCCGTGCACTGCCACGGCGGTGTTGCCCGGCAGCGTCCAAGGAGTCGTCGTCCATGCTAACAGATAGGCATTCTCACCTTGCAGCTTGAACTTCACGTAGACGCTCGGGTCGGTCACCATCTGGTAGGCGCCGGCATCCATCGTCACTTCGGCCTTGCTGAGCGGCGTGGCCCACTTGGTGTCGTACATCAACACCTTTTCACCTTCGTAGATCTTACCCTTGTCGTAGAGTTCCTTGAACGCCCACCAGACGCTCTCCATGTAGTCCTTGTCCATGGTTTTGTAGGCACCCTTGAACTCGACCCAGCGGCCGATGCGGTCGATGCTGACTTCCCACTCGTCGCTGGTCTGGATCATGCTTTCGCGCGCCGCTACGATTGGTACTCAATTCCAGGCTTATTTTGGTGCCGATATCGTGCCGGTCGGTGATGCCGAGCTTCTTCTCGACGGCGTTCTCGGCCGGCAGCCCATGCGTATCCCACCCCCAGACGCGTTCGACGCGCTTGCCCCGCATGGTCCAGTAGCGCGGCACGGCGTCTTTGACCAGGCTCGACAACAGCGAGCCGTGGTGCGGCAGGCCGGTCAGGAACGGCGGGCCGTCGTAGAATACATAGGCGTTATCTTTGGGCCGCTGTTCCACCGACTTCTCAAACGTCTTATCTGCCTTCCACTTCTCTACCCAGTCCTTCTCGTACTCGATGGCTTTGCGCCGGTTGTTCGCCGTAAACTTCATTTGTCTCCTCCTGCCGGGAAGCTATTCACGAGATAGCGCACCACTTCATCATGAACAACACCGTTGCTAACTACGGCGCCCCTTATAGGCCTGTCGTAGCGCTGTTCCTTACCGAACAGATCCGTCACGATGCCACCGGCTTCTTCTACGATCACCTTGGCTGCGGCAATATCGACATTCTTTCCTTTGGTCCCGGGAAACACACTGGCCACGAATGCCCCCTCGGCAACAAGCGCTGCCATATGGGTAGTACTGCCTGGTGACAATAGATATGTTTTTGTATCGCGGGAAAGCTGTTGCAGGGGCTTCAAGACATCATATTCCGCCTCGGGCCACCAGTCGAAGTTCAGCCGCGACCGTACCGTCAGGCCATCCTTGCTTACAGCCAGCGGTTTGTCATTCACATAAGCGCCGGCCCCCTTGGAAGCCGCATACAGCTTGTCGCAGAAGGGATCATAGATGACACCCACAAGCGGCTTGCCATCGACGACCAAAGCTAATGAGAAGACCGACACCGGCAACTCCATGGCAAATGGATTCGTACCGTCGATCGGGTCACAGACCCATACGTGGTCACTCGCCGTAGCAGATGATTCTTCTTCACCATCTACGGAGTGGCCCGGGTATGTCTCCTGGACCTTGCGTATGACCAGGCTGTTCACTTCCTTGTCTGCAATGGTCACGATGGTCTCGTCTGTCTTGAATTCATAGTCCGGGCTTTTTCCAAAATACTTCCGCATGATATCGCCGGCGTCTTGCGCCACGGCTTTAGCGAATTCCAGATACTCAGTCGTTCCTTGCATCATTTTCCTTTCAAATAAAAATCACTTCTTTCAGACTCCGGAATCCCAGGTTCTGGGACGGTACCATCCGGATTCTAAAAGAAGTGATCCTTCTCTTAGCACTTGCTTAGCGCTGTTACGGGCTGCCCGTCGAGTTCTACAGGGGTGAATATTATAATTTTATTATAATTCCCTTCTTCTCGCTGCTTCGCGGTTGATAGCCGCTCATGTGGTGTCAACCACAACGCATGTACTGTCAGTATGGTAGCGCTAACTCCGGTGGTTTGCAAGCCCTACTGGCCGGTGTGAAGATAGCCGGCGACCTCTTCGAGCAGGGGCAGTTCGCTGCCCTCCCAGTGTTTGACGTAACCCCCATCGTCGTCGACGACGATCAGGCTCGGCTCGGACATCAGGCCGTACGTACCGGCCATAGCGGTTCCCTCGGGGCTGTCGTAATCAACCACCCGGATCTGTTCATCCGGCACATCATGGCGCGTCTGCAATCCGCGCACGAACTCCTCCACACCGCTGCCGAACTCCCCGTTCGGCCGATAAAGCACTACCAATTTCATGCACACAGTATAGCAGAACGCCCATCGGTCTGCAGGACCGGAGAGGGATAGCAAGCCCGCTTCAGCGGGCGCAAGCGTAAGGGCAGAACAGCCCAGTCGGGCTGTTTCTGTAGGCTCGAGGGAACCGTCGAACGGTCTATAAGTACAAGGTAGGGTAATAGCTCGGACTACGGAGGTTCCCCTTTCAGACGATGGGAGTGATGCCCAGGAATTTTCCTGGGCGAGCTGCAGCCACGCCGGAGGCGAAGAGAAAAGACCCCCGACTCGGGGGTCTTTTCAGACAAGGGCCGGACTCCTACGAGCAACCGGTGGTAGAGCCACAACTCGAGCACACGTAGCACGTGCCGGCACGCTGGGTCTGGTTGCCGCAGTTGTAGCACAGCGGCGCGGCCGGATCGGCCATGATGCTGTCGTCGGTACCAAAGGATGGCGCCTCGCTGACCGAAGGAGAACTAGCCGGATGCGGCTGGTTCGCGGCCATGATCGGGCCCTCCGCCGGCTGCGGTTCCGACACTAGCGCGACCTGCACCGGTGCGGGCTCTGCGACCTCCAGCAGGCTGGTTTGCGCTTCGGGCATGTCATCGAACGTTGCCAGGCCGAGTTCCAGCCGGTCATCGAAACTCAGGTAGTCGAGCGCCAGGCGGCGGAAGATGTAATCCGTGATGCTGCTGGCGGTTCGAATCTCCTTGTCGTCGGTGATGCCGGCGGGCGCGAAGCTTGAGCCGCGGAAGCTCTTCACGTAGCGCTTCAGGGGCACGCCGTACTGCAGGCCCTGGGAGATGGAAATCGCGAAGGAGTCCATCACGCCGGACAGCGTGCTGCCCTGCTTACTGACATTGACGAACAGTTCGCCGGGCGTGCCGTCTTCGTATTCGCCGACAGTGAAGAAGCCTTCCAGATCGGCAATCTCAAACCGGTAGGTACGAGCGTTGCGGGCCCGCGGCAGCAGGCGGCGGACGGCGCCTTTGACGATGATGCGGTTGTCCGCGGTCTCGGCAGCGGCGGGAGCTGCGGCGGTTGCCAGCGCGGCAGTCGCGGCTGCGGCGGCCTGCGCAGCATGGCTTTCCTCGGCACCTTCCTTAGCACCATCTTTTTTGGCCATGCTAAGCGGCTGGGCGACCTTAGAGTTATCGCGGTAGATAGCGACGGCCTTCAAGCCCATCTTCCAGGAATCCAGGTGGAGCTGCTCCAGGTCTTCGACGGTAGCGGTAGCCGGCAGGTTCACCGTCTTGCTGATAGCGCCGCTCAGGAACGGCTGCACGGCAGACATCATCTTGACGTGGCCCAAGTAGTGGATAGCGTTGTCACCCATGGAGCACGCGAAGACGGGTTCGTGGCCTTTCTGCAAGTGCGGGGCGCCCAGGATGGTCTTTTCGGTGTCGATGTAAGCCACGATGTCAGTGACTTGCTGCGGCGTGTACCCAAGCGCCTTGAGCGCGCGCGGTACGGTCTGGTTGACGATGCTCATGGTACCGCCACCGACCAGCTTCTTCACTTTGACCAATCCCAGGTCGGGCTCGATGCCGGTGGTATCACAGTCCATCATAAGTCCGATGGTACCGGTCGGAGCCAGCAGGCTGGCCTGAGAGTTGCGCACGCCGTACAGCTCGCCGAGCTCAATCGCCTCGTCCCAAGCCTGGGTCGCAGCGCTAGCAGATCTTCGGCAACTAAGCTGGCGTCGATGTGGTCAACCGCCTCGCGGTGCATGCGCAGCACGTGCAGCATGCCGTCGCGGTCCTTGTGGAAGCCGGCGAACGGACCGACCTTGCGGGCGATACGGGCGCTCGTAGCGTAGCTGTGGCCGGTCAGCAGCGCCGTGACGGCTGCGGCTTGGGCACGGCCCTCTTCAGAGTCGTACGGCAGGCCCTGGGCCATCAGCATGGCACCCAGGTTGGCATAGCCGATGCCGAGCTGGCGATAGGCCTTGGCGGTCTTGGTGATGCGCTCCGTCGGGTATTCGCTGTAGCCGACCAGGATTTCCTGGGCGGTGAAGATCAGCTCGGTGGTGTGTTTGAAAGCTTCGATATCGAAGCTGAAATCGTCGTTCAGGTAGTGCAACAGGTTGATGCTGGCCAGGTTGCAAGCGCTGTTGTCCAGGCTCATGTATTCGCTGCAGGGATTGCTGCCGTTGATGCGTCCGGCCACCGGCGTGGTGTGCCACTTATTGATGGTGGTGTCGAACTGCAGACCGGGGTCGGCGCACTTCCAGGAAGCCTCGGCGATCTGGCGCCAGATGTCGCGGGCCCGGACCGTGCGGATGGTCTTGCCGGTGGTGACGGCCCTCAGGTCCCAGTCGGCATCAGCCTCGACGGCCTCCATGAATTCATCGGTGACACGCACCGAGTTGTTGGCATTCTGGTACTGCACGCTGAAGATATCTTTGCCGTCGAGCGACATATCGAAGCCGGCCGCCTCGAGCACGCGAGCCTTGTCCTCTTCGATGGACTTGCACCAGATGAACTCCTCGACGTCAGGGTGATCGACGTTCATGATGACCATCTTCGCCGCGCGTCGTGTTTTGCCTCCACTTTTTATAGCTCCGGCCGATGAGTCGGCGCCGCGCATGAAGCTGAGCGGGCCGCTAGCCGTACCGGCGCTCTTGCCGAGCTTTTCCTTGCTGGAGCGGATGGCACTGATGTTCACACCGCTGCCCGAGCCGCCCTTGAAGATCATGCCTTCGTCGGTGTACCACTGCAGGATGGCCGGCATGGTGTCGTCCACGGAAAGAATGAAGCAAGCGCTGGCCTGCTGGGCCCGCTCCGGCGCGCCGATGTTGAACCACACCGGGCTGTTAAATGCCGCCCGCTGGCTCGCCAAGATGAACTTGAGTTCTTCGCGGAAGGTCTCGGCCTCGGTGGCCGTGTCGAAGTAGCCTTCCTGCTGGCCCTGGCGGACTACCGTGTCGACCACGCGGTCGATCAGGTGCTTCAGGCTGGTTTCCCCGGCTTTCGGTGCCCGGCGTGCCGGTGAAGTACTTCTGCGCCACGATGTTCAGCGCGTTCATCGACCAGCTCTCGGGAATCTCGACATCTTTCTGCTCGAACACGGCTTCGCCCGTGAACGGGTTCTTGATGGCCGAATCGCGCTTGACCCACTTCAGGCTGTCGTAGCCCTTGCTCTTCGCTTCCGTGAAATAGCGGCGCACCGAACCTTTAGTTGCTTCTCCCATAGTTGTTACCCTCGCTCCCTCCGATCACCACCTCTGATGATCTTCTTATGTTATATGTTTTTGTTAGAGTTTCCTCTAACTCTTTCGGCCTTCCCTCTCCCGGGATACCTAGCGGAGTCTTCGGCAAGCTCTCCGTGGACCTTAAGCCAAAGCGGCTTAAGCTTCAGGGAGAGCCGACTGCATGGCTCTCTGGGATTCCCCTGGGAGGATCAGGCTTTGATCGGGTTGACGGATCGCCGTTCCCGTATCTGTGACAGTTCGCGCTCGAAGCTGGCGATATCCTTGAACCGGCGATACACGCTGGCGAAGCGCACATAGGCTACTTCGTTCAGTTCCGACAGTTGCTCCATCACCAGCTCGCCTATCTTGCCTGAAGGCACTTCGGCGTCGGCACAGTTGTAGAGCTGCTGCTCCACGTTGCCCACCAGCCGTTCCAGCTGCAGGCTGGTCACCGGCGTCTTCTCGCAGGCCCGGTACAGCCCCGCCAGCAGCTTGCTGCGGTTGAATAGTTGGCGGGTGCCATCGTTCTTGACGACGACCAACTGCGGCCGTTCCAGGCGCTCGTAGGTCGTAAAGCGATGACCGCAGAGTACGCAGGCGCGGCGGCGGCGGACCGCCTGGCCGGCATCAACATCCCGGCTTTCGATGACTTTGGTGTCATCTCCGTTGCATTGGCCGCATTTCATCTTGGCCTCCTTCCTAAGTTTCTTTAAGGTACTACTGCTGCGAGCGACAGAGAGCCATCAGAGAGGTCTCTGTTGCCACATATAGCGTTTTCATGACTAATCATACCCCCAGCCGTAGTGCTCCGCAAGCCAGAATATGGTGTATTATTTAATACACAAGCGCTTTGGACGACCCCTGTTATTGAGCAGCGCCGTCGCTGTCGGAAGGCTTGTCGCCGTCGCCCGATTCGTCCTTATGCGGGGCACGCTTGGCTAGGCGGCGCAGAAACGAGGGGCGCTCCAGCTCATCCTCTTCGTGCTGTGACACCACTGCCTGAGGCAGTTTGTCGTCGTCAGCCTTTTCTTCGGTGATGGACCAGATGTTCGGCATCGGTTCTTCATTGTGGAAGTCGCTGGCGACATCGGCGTGCTGCTTGAGGTCCATGTCGATGTCGGGCACGTCCTGGTCGGGACTGAAGGAAGCGGCCGGCGTCAGTGCTGAGGGCTCGGGCTCTTCGGCGTCGCTGCTGAATGCCGCCGGAGCGGTCTGCCGCTTGGCGAAGTAGGAAGCATCGAAACCGGTCGCCACGACGGTGATAATGATCTCTCCCTCCAATTCGGGGCTGATGGTGGCACCGAAGATGATGTTGGCGTCCGGATCGGCCGCCGCCGTGATAGCCTCGGCAGCCGCATTGATTTCGTGCATGCCCAGGTCGCTGCCGCCGATGACATTGAAGAGGATGCCGCGGGCACCGTCGATGCTGACTTCCAGCAGCGGACTCTCGATAGCCTGAGTGGCAGCCTGGATAGCCCGGTTCTCACCGCTGGCACGGCCGATACCCATCAGGGCGCTGCCCGCATTAGCCATGACCGCCTTCACATCGGCGAAGTCAAGGTTGATGAGGCCATGGACGGTGATGAGGTCGGAGATGCCCTGGACACCCTGGCGCAGGACGTCGTCGGCCACCTTGAAAGCCTCGAGCAGCGGCGTCTGGCGGTCGATGGTCTGCAGCAGCCGGTCGTTCGGGATGATGATGAGCGTGTCGACGCTGGACCGCAGGTTCTCGATGGCGCTATCGGCGTTACGGCGACGCTTCTCACCTTCGAACGCGAACGGCTTTGTTGCAAAACCTACAACAAGTATATCAAGGTCTTTGGCGATTTTGGCCACCACGTGCCCCGCCCCGCTGCCGGTACCGCCGCCGGCACCTATAGTTATAAAGACCATGTCGGCACCGGTGAGCGCCTGCTTGATTTCGTCGTGGGATTCCTCGGCCGCTTTTTCACCTACCGCCGGGTCGGCACCGGCACCTAAGCCCCGGGTAGTATCCTGCCGATGTGGAGCTTGACGGCAGCCCTGGAGTTCTGCAACGCCTGAGCGTCGGTATTGATGGCGACGAACTCGACACCCTCTATACCGGCATCGACCATGCGGTTGATGGCAGCACCGCCGGCTCCGCCGACACCCACTACTTTAATGCGTGCGAATGTCTCGATTGCCGGATCAACTGCTTGTGCCATGACGCTCCTCTGCTCACTTGCTTATGTAAGCAGTATACCGGCTGGTGAGTACGAGTTCAACCCTGCCCGTATACATATAGTGGTACTAGCCGGATATGGCTGGGTACTGCCTGTCGCCAAATTACGAGCGGTCACGAAAGCCCCGAGCACATTTCGTGTCACCACGCCTCACTTGCAGCCCTTACTCTGCCCCAGGCCCTCGGTCTGCAGGACCGGAAGGGTGCCAGCCCGGCGCGAAGCGCCGGGCGCAGGCAAAGGGAAACCCCGAGGGGTTTCCCTTTCAGACTATGAGACGCCTACGTTGGAAGCGGAGCTAGATGTGGAGCCGGCTGATGGCCTGTCGGATATCATTGGCCACGGGCCTCCGGTCCTGCAGGTGAAATCCTCTATCTACGGCTTCAAGCGGCCGAAGAGCTTACTGAGCGACGAGCCCAGATTCCCACCGATGATACTGTTCGAGACCGGCTGATCAGCCCATATAGGGGCTCAGGAGGATATCGAGCAGCATCAGCCCCGCGGCAGTCGCAAAGACGGGCGTGTCGACGGTGTCGACCAGTCCGGCTAGGCCGCGGACTTTGCCGAGCCGAGCCGGCAGTTGCAATTTCTCTTTCACGTAATCGGCCAGACCCGGCAGGTTGGCCGTGCCGCCGACGATAACCACGCCGCCCGGCAGTTTGCGGGAACGGTGTATCCGCTGCAATTCTTTCTCGACGTATTCCATCAGCTCCTCGACACGGGCTTCAACTATCATGTTCACTTCCCCGCCCGAGAAACTGTGGACCTTGTCATCCAGCGTGACGCGCAACGGTTTATCGCTGTCATCACCAAGGCGCGCATGTTTCACCTTGACCGATTCGGCGATGTCGAGGTCCGTTTTGAGACCGATTGCCAGATCGTTGGTGATGTGCGTCCCGCCCATGGGGATGACTGCCACATGCTGGATCTCACCGTCTTCAATCACGCTCAGGTTGGTCGTGCCGGCACCGATGTCGAGCACGCACGTCCCGGCTTCCTTTTGCTTGCGGTCGAGCACGGCTTCGGCCGCGGCCAGGCTGCTCACGGTATGGTGCTGCGGGCGCACCTGCGCCTTCTCGAGCGCCAAATCCAGATTGCGCAGATTGGGCGAAGCCGCCGTCACGATGTGGCAGTCCACTTCCAGCCGTACGCCGTGCATACCCACTGGATCTTTCAAATTGTCTTGGCCATCGAGCCGATAATTCTTGGCGAACACCTGGACGATCTCGCGGTTCGGCGGCAGTTTCACGATGGTGGCAGCTTCCTCGACGCGCTCGCGGTCCTCGATGGATATCTCACGGTCGGGGCTGGATATGGCGATGACGCCACGGCTGTTCAGCCCGGTGACATGGCCGCCGTTCACATTCACCGTTGCCTGGTGTATCTGTACGCCCGCTGATGCGCTCGGCTTCGGTAATCGCTTGGATAATGGCCTCGGCAGCGTCATCGATGTGCATCACCACGCCTTTGCGCATACCTTGGTTCGGCGAAGAGCCGTGGCCGATGACCGATATCAGGCCGGGGTCGTTCTGATCGCGCACGCCCACAACACACCTGACGGTGGACGTACCGATATCAAGGCCGACGTAAGTTGGAGCGGCTGAGCCTTCGCGCATGTGGCCAGTATAGCGCCTATGCTTCAGATATGGCAACTATCGGTTTTCGAGGATAGCGATGATTGCTGCTGAATCAGAAACCACCCCGTAAGTTTTGCTGACCAGGTTCAGCGTCCTGCTCTGCGTCCTGCCGGTCGGCCGATGTCGTCGCCACCATGTCGGCGGGCACGACTATTTTGTAGCCTAGATCGAAGCCGTTGCGGATAGCCGTCTCAACACATATCTGCGTAGACACACCGGTAATTATAAGGGTCTTGATGTGCGCTTTTACCAGGTCGTCGCACAGCTTTCGGTTCGAGAAGATATTGTAATTGTACTTCTGGTAAACATCTTTCACCGGGGGATCGAAGCCATAAAACTTCCAGCCGTCTCCTTCGATGTCGCACGTCACGAGTTTGCCGTCGAGGTCGTATTGTTCCTTTTGCAAATCATTGAGTTTCGAGCGGTCGTACAGCTGCTGCGTGAATAGCACGGGCATGTCTTTGGACTCGCAGACCTCGATCAATGCCCGGAGACGCAAGACGAGTGCACCCATACCTGATACATCTTTATCCATGCGGCCCATGACGCCATCCGGCGCACAGAAATCATTTTGCATGTCCACCACAATGAGTGCGGTATGGTCGGGGTTGAGCTTATCAGAGAGGTTCATATTGCAATAATATTATAATGCTCACACTTGCGTCAGAATCTCGGCGCCGGTCTCGGTGACGAGCACGGGTGTGCTCGAACTGGGCGCTGCGCGAACCGTCAACAGTCAGCAGCGTCCAGCCGTCGCGTGTCTGGAAGATGTGATAATCACCCAGCGTGGTAATGGGTTCGATAGCGATGGTCATGCCGGCCTTCAGGGTGGGGCCGGTGCCTTTGCTGCCGTAGTTCGGAATCTCGGGGTCTTCGTGCAGCTCGTGCCCCACGCCGTGCCCCACGAGCTCCCGCACGATACCCAGGTCATACGACTCAAGCACCGCTTGCACCGCCGCCGATATGTCGCCCACGCGCGCGCCATCCCGCACTTGGTCGATGCCGGCCATCAATGCCCGCTCGGTGCCCGCCAGCAGCCGGCGGCCGGCTTTATCGGTCTTGTCCGGACCGCCGATGCTGACGCTGATCCCAGCGTCGGTGATCATGCCGCGGTATGTCACGCCGAAGTCAAAGTTAACGATGTCGCCGGACTCGAACGGCCGATCATTCGGGATACTGTGCTGGACTTCGTTATTGGTGGATATACAGATGATGTCGGGGTAGCCTTCGAAACCTTTGAAGCTGGGTTTGCCGCCCATCTTCTCGAGTTCCGCGGCTGCCAGTGCTGACATATCCTTGGGCGTCATGCCTATCTTCACCTGCTTTTTGATCAGTTGCAGAATCGTCGCGAGCATCCGCCCGCTCTCACGCATAGCATCGATTTCATCGGGGGTTAATATGGCACTCATCGCTACTATTCTATCAGATTCCCGGTCTGCAGACCCGGAGAGGGAGTCCAGGCCGTATACTTTGCGCGGTGCAATGATGCGCAGATGATCGCGGTGCAGCTGTATATCGAATTTTGAGCTATGCTGCATCAGTGTCTGCATCACATCCGGGCCTAGTACGCTCAGCACGTCTACTTGCGTTCCCTTCGGTGAAAAAAGCCGGAAATAGCTGTCAAAGTTCCCTTCCAAACGAATCCGCTGGCCAGCCGCAAAGTGCATGTTCGGTCCGTGGCGGCGAGTATCGTGACTTGCGTCCAGATAAAAATCTGGCAAAGCATGCGGCAACTGTATGTCCATACCATTAAACTTCACGGCCTCGCCCGGCAAATTATCGCCCAATGTATAGATATAACTATGTCCATTCGCCAGCTTCAGGACGTCCGGGTAGGACCGCTGGCGACGGCTGAGCCGGTACGCGCCGATGGCGCAGAGCAAAGCCAAGATATAGACAAGGTAGCCCATAACGCTCTAACGTGACTTTCGTTTTAGGATAGCGAGCGTTTCGATATGCGGGGTACGGGGGAAGAAATTGTAGGTCTCGAAGAAGTCGATGGTGTACTTTTCCTGTAGCAAGGCAAGGTCGCGGGCCTGGGTGGCCGGATTGCAGCTGAGGTAGATGATCTGCGGCGGTTTCACTTCCAGGCAACGCTCCACCACTTTCTGGTGCAGGCCGGCGCGCGGCGGGTCGAAGATGACTGGCTTATCAGACACGATGTATTCCAGGGCTTTCTCTGTCGATGCTTCGACCACTTCGGCGCCGCTGTCCTGCGCGTTCAGCCGCGCCATCGCCGCCGTCGCGGGATCCAGCTCAATTAGCTGCCGCGACCCGACGCTCAGCCCGATGCTGCCGACGCCGGCATACATATCGACCGGCTCTGGCTGCACATACTCTTTGATGCGCGTGAGCGCCTTGTCGTACACGGGCAGATTCACCTGGAAAAAGCTGTCGACATCATAGGCGAACGGCTTGCCCAGGACGTCATCTTGCAGCGTGCAGTCGCCCAGCTCGTACAGCAGCTTGGTCGGCACGCTGGCCGGGCTCTTGGGGTTGCTGCGGTAGACGCGCAACCCTTTTGCTTCGCTCGGTAATACTATTTTTGTAAAGCTGTCCAATTTTGTATACAGTGCGGCTACTACCTCACCTTTTTGCGAGCAACGAACAATTATTGTCTTCAAATCTCCTGCCCTGGGATGGAGTTTATTCAGTTCAGCCAGGATGGCATTGGCTGCTTTATCCAGCGCCGGCAGCGCCAGTTCACTGCCCTGCACGATCTGTTTGCCGTGGCTGCCGCGCAGGTGGAGCGCCAGGTGCAGACCATCGTCATCGCCCCAGAAGCTATATTCCATCTTGTTGCGGTAGTGCCATTCGTCCCCGGCAGTCACGACCTGCAGCCCGTCATGCTGAGCAGCGCGAAGCATCTGCTCTTTTTCAGGAACAGACCCTTCGCTGCCACTCAGGGTGACGGTCGAAGGAAGTCGGATGCCTTCGTGGACGAAGAGTTCGCTCACTATCTCAGCCTTGTACTTGTTTTCTGCCTCGAATGTCATTATCTGCCACGGACTGGTCGCCAAGTAGTTTTCCCTCGCGAGGTTCGGCACGCTCTGGCGAAGCTTTCACAACCTCCTCCGCAATCGCCTCGGCGTACGACCGTTTCTTTTTTACAACGCGTACTTTAACCGTCTCGCCCGGCAGCGCGTTCCACACGAACACTTTGCGGCCGTCACTCAGTTCGCCGAGCCCCTGCCCGCCGTGCACCAGCTTCGTAATGGTTACTTCTTCCACGATGCGTCCAGTAGCTTGGGTATGTCAGCCGGCCGGTCGGCAAACGCTGCCGGATCAACCTGCTTGAGTTTCTCGGGATCGGCGAACCCCCAACCGACCGCCAGGCAACGCACGCCGGCCAGGGCCGCGGCCACCACATCGCCCGTCTCATCACCGACGTACCAGGTGCTGCGGGCCTGCAGCCGGTAGCGCAGCATGATCTGCCGGATAAGTGTGGATTTGCCCATGAAGCCGGAGCCGCCACGAACCGCCTTGAAATAGCCGGCGATACCCTGGCTCTTGAGTAAGTGGCGGATGTTTTTGCCGCTGTTCGCACTGGCCACATACAGCTCATAACCCTCCGCGTACAGCTGCTTGAGCACTTCGTCCATGCCTGGAAACGGTTTGACGTGCTCCATATGCGCCCGCATTACCCGCCGCCCCTTGAAGTAGATACTTGCCAGCCGCCATGGCCTGACGCCCAGGTGCAGCGCCAGGCGTTTCATGGACATCTCACGCAATTGCTTACGCTCCCCCTCCGTAAAGTCGTGCGTATTACCGGCCTCAGTTCGCAAAAAATCAAACACATAGTCGAAACTGTCCGATATCGTGCCATCAAAATCAAATATCACCGCGCGCCGGGCAGCCCGGACAATCCGACCCTTTTTCCTCTGTACCATAGCCTAAACTATAGCATAGCGAACCGGCCTAGACCGGCGCGTAATCGACGTGGCAGGCACCCCGGCCGGTATTACACATGAGACACCTGCAAGCAGGTTTCTCATCGCGCGGGCAAAATGGAATACATTTTGTCCGGCTCTCTTCCCCGCTAGTCGACAGGAGCATACGCCACATGACACATACCACGTCCGGTGCGTTCGGTGTACTTCTGGTGGTATTCCTCGGCTCGATAGAACGGGCCAGCCATGGTTATCTCGGTGACGATCTTGCCGCCGAACTTCGGCTGCAGCTCGGCCTTCACCTTTTCGGCCATTTCTTTCTGTTCATCCGTTACGTAAAAGATCGCGCTGCGATAGCTGTCGCCCACGTCCGGTCCCTGGCGGTTCAGCTGCGTCGGGTCGTGCATGCGAAAGAATTGCCGCACCAACGTCTCATACGTCACTTTGGACGTATCAAACTCGATCAACGTAGCTTCGGCGTGTCCGGTAGTGTGCGTACACACTTCTTCATACGTCGGATTCTCAGTAGTACCGCCGGTGTAACCCACAGTCGTAGCCGTCACGCCCCGGCACCTGGTCGAAATAAAACTGCACGCCCCAGAAACACCCTGCCGCGAATATCGCCTGCTCCATATCTTTACCCTCCTACTTTCGTTAGCCATTGCTTATATGTATCCGATGTACCCAGTAATGCGCCCGCGTGCACTGTCTGCAACTGCTTGGTAATGGGTCCCGCCCCCGTTGCCACTATCCGCGCGTCTATCTCCAGTACCGGCGTCAAGAAGGCCGACGTACCGCAGATGAACACCTCATCCGCCACATACAGTTTCCGTCAGATCTATCGAGCGCTCAGATGTCTGGAGGCCAAGGTCTTTCGCCATCTGCAATACGCTCTTTCGGTTGATACCTTCCAGCAGATCGCTGTGCGTATCCGGCGTGTACAGCGTGCCGCCGCGCACCATGAAGATGTTGGCCGCGCTCAGTTCACAGACATGACCGCTGCCGTCCAGGAATATGCAGTCGTCGTAGCCGCTGTCGATGGCATCCTGCCGGGCCAGCACCGAGTTCACATAGGCGCCGTTCACTTTAGCGCGCGACGGGATGGACGTGTCCGGCACCCGCCGCCACAGGCTGGTCTTCAGCCGCGCCCCGGCGCGCGGCACGATCGGATCGGCATCATAGATAAACATGCTGAGCACCGTGGATAGCCCGCGCGACCGCGTCCCGGGCAGCAACGCATCCACGTGGATGGAGGTCCGCACGAACACGTCGCGCGTTATCTTATTGGCTCGCACCAACTCATCCACCAATCCACGGAAGCGGTCATACTCGGCTGCGTTCTCCGGCACATCCATACCGATGATTTTGGCCGATTCCTGCAGCCGCTTCCAGTGCTCCGGCAGCCGGAATGCCAGCAAACCCTTCGCGGTATGCGCCAGATGGAACACCGTATAAACGCTCAGGCCGTACAGCACCGCCGAACTGCCGATACTCAGATTGGCATCGGCAAACGGCACGATGCCGCCGCCCGAACGAAGCCTGCTCATACACATGCGCCATGGCCGACCTTACTCGCTGACGGTCACATCGCGCCAGAAGGCCACGTAGTTGCTGAAGTCTTTGTGGACGATATCGATGGCGCTGGGTTTCGGTTCAGGGTAGCTCCAGGCATTATCCTTAGCCCAATTGTCACCCTCTCCGACGTCGAAATACTGGCACACGCCTTTCCACGGGCAGGTGTATGGTGTATCACTCTTGCGCAGAAATTCCTGCTTCACGCTCGACGGCGGGAAGTACCAGTTTTGTTCTATATATATCAGATCATCCTTGTCTGCTTCGGCGATAGTCTTGCCGTTCCATATTGCTTTCATGGTCACCTCCTCTTTCCTTTTTAGTATACGCTGCTCGGCGGCCGGCCGAAACTGGGGTTCAGCTGAAAATCAGCTTGCGTATTTTACAACACCGGGCTACAGTAAAATCATCATCTAAAGGAGCGTAGCAAATGGCCGGTATAACCAGCACCTGGGAAACAAAACTAGACGAAATCTTCGTGCGTAAGGCCCCGAAACTGCCCGATGGCGGCAAGAAAGCCCTGGTGGAATGGGCCCCCTGGATCAGCCTGATCGTCGGCATCCTTACCCTGCTCTCGGCCTGGTCGCTGTGGCACTGGGCCCGCGCCGTCGACGGCCTCACCAACTACCTGAACACCGTCTGCAACGCTTACGGTACCACCAGCGCCTGCGGCGTGAGCACCTCGCGCTACTCCTTGGCGCTCTGGCTCGGCGTGATCGTCCTCGTTATCGAAGGAGTCCTGTACGTAGCCGCCTACTCGGGCCTCAAGGCTCGCAAGAAGCAGGGCTGGAACTATCTGTACTACGGCGCCCTGATTAACGTGGTCTACGCTATCATCAGCCTGTTCACCGACTACGATAAGGTCGGCCACTTCATCGGCGCCCTGATCGGTTCGGCTATCGGTTTCTACCTGCTGTTCCAGATCCGCTCTGCCTACCTCGGTAAATCCGGCCGTGTCGCTCCGGCAGCTCCGACGACCCCCAAAGACACTGCCCCCAAGGAATAGGTCTTCAGTTCACCGCCACCTGTATCCTGCCATGGCCCAGCCAATCTGGAAGCTCCCGGCCGGGATGTTAGTCAAAACTACAACTTCTCCGTAGGAGCGATTTGAGGTGTTTGAGCGTAAGCGAGTTCTCAAATCGGTTGTAGGCTTTGACAACAGCCCACCGAGAGCTGGAAGCGTGGGCTGCGAGGTTTTGGTTACCCCCAATCAAGTTGAGGGCATGCTTTTGGCTGCAAAAGTAACAGTATTTATACCTAACGAATGGTTTTGAATAATCGGGCGAAGGAAAGCAGTTCGTCGAACAGCTTGCCAAGCGACTTTTCGTAGCGCTCGCGGTGCTCTTCCCGCATACTGCCATCTTCGGCAAAAATATCCTGCACCCGTGGGAAGTAGACATCCCAGCTGAGCGCCACCAATCCGGTCTCGCGCACTGCCGTCAGCAGGCTCTCCACCGCCCGCACCCCCGCCCCAGTTACCGTTGCTGGCTCCGGCGAATGCTACCGGCTTGTGGCTGTACAGCTCCAGTTCACTGTCGAGCATCCGCTTGAGCGACCCCGGAAAACTGTGGTTGTACTCCGGTGTGACGATGAAAAACGCGTCGGCCCGCCGCACGATGTCGGTATAACGCGGGTCCTTGCCCTCCGGGTCGTTCCCGTCGCCCGGGAAGTTGAACTCCTTAGGATCGACGAAAATCACCTCCACGCCCTCGAACTTCCCCGCGAACTCCGCCACGTACCGTGCCGCCTTGATAGATTCGCGCTGTTCCCGTGTCGTCCCTGCCAGTACCGCTACTGTGATTAACTCAGCCATAAAACCCCTATCGTGTTCGTTAATGACCTCTGTATTTTAGTGCAGCTTGGGATGAAAAGCGAGCAGCGGAATGAAGGGCGTACTGGAGGTACGGCGGAATGAGCAGCGGAGTTTTTCGCCCGAGATGTGCAAAATACAGAAGTCACTCCAGTTCATGAATCTGGTCATGATTCAAGCCGTAGTAATGCGCGATCTCATGCCAGAGCGTATGGCGGATGGCCTCCTGGAGACTCTTTTCATCGTGCGCCTGGGTCAGCAGCGGGTATTTGAACAGCGTGATGCGGTCCGGATAAATGCTGGTGCGCCCCTGGCGCTGAGCAAGCGGCGTACCTTCGTACAGCCCCAGCAGTGTCTGATCGTGCCGGAGCTTCAGCTCCTCGCGCTGCTGCGGCGTGGGCCAATCGGCGAACAGAATCGCCACGTTCTGGACTCGGTCACGATGGATTTTTGGAAGACTGTCGAAGGCCCTATCAATCAGTTCCTGGAAGTGTTCATCGGTAAATTCCATAATACTATACTTAGTATAGCATTATTCCGGCCGTCAGTAATTGTATTACCACAAGCATATTGACAATTTGACAAATAAGTGTATAATACAGCTCATTCATCGAGGTGGGCAGATATACTAATCCCCTCTGTGAGTGAAGGAGTTACATAAGATATGAAACGCATTACTACGATAGCTGCTACCGGCGCTACGTCCCTGCTGATGGCCGGCCTCATCGCCGCCCCGGCATACGCTTGGCACCCCCAGGGCACTATAACCAAGTTCGTTGCCAACCAGACTGCCGGCACCGCCAGCAGCGATGCCAACGACGCTTCGACAGCCGTCAGCGCTACTACCGGCGATGTGCTGGTATACACCGTGACGATTGCTAACACCGGTGCTGCCGCCAGCAATGGCGACGACGACATGGCCGGAACGGTCATGACCGATAGCCTGCCGGCCGGCATCGAGCTGGTCTCGAACCCTGCCCAGCGCACCATTACCGAGAACCTCGGTACCATCAAACCGGGCGCCCAGGTCGTCAAGACTTACAGCGTCAAGGTTACCGACACCACGAACGGTGATGTCATCACCAACAAAGCCTGCTTCACGGGCAACAGCATCGTGAATGACAACCCGCAGAGCGGTTGCGACGTGGCCGTCGTCAAAGTAAAAGTGCCGACCCCGACACCAACCCCCACACCGACTCCTACACCCACCCCTACCCCGACTGTTCTGCCGAACACCGGCGCGGGGTAACGTCATCGGCCTGGTAGCCGGTACTATCATTGCCGGTACCGTTCTGAGCCGCTTGTACCTCAAGCGCAAGCAGACCGTCTAGATAGACCTCTGCGACACCTTAAAAAGCCCCGCTCTTATGCGGGGCTTTTTATTTTGCGATTAGACTTTATGCTGCGGCCGACAGCTGCTTGAGCAGCCAATCGCGTGGCAGTATGCTCAGGAACCAGCCGGCCCGCGGACCGCTGGTTTTGCCTATCAAAAGTCTATAGAGGGCTGAAAACATGGCTTTGGGCTCCAGCCCGGCTTCGTCCTTGCAGGCGTAGATGGCATCGTGAAACCAGCCGCCGTCGGCGTCCTCAGGCGCGTCTTTTATCTTCCCGGCCAGCAGGCCGAAGAAACGGCGCTCCTGCTCACTGAACCGGCCCGCATCCACGTTCTCTTGCAGGGCGAATTTGACATCTTCGGGCGCGCGGCGCTCCAGCCATTCATTGATGAACTTCAGTTCACTGCGGATGATATCGGCGTCTTGTTCGGCCACGGCCGCATATTCGGTACGTTTGACGAATTCCAGAGTCTTATCCGCATCCTTAAGGGCCGCCTGGTAGCTCGAGACCAGCAGTGAGAACGGCACACGGCTGACAGTGCGCTTATCCGACTGCCCGCGTGTGCAGATCTCCCAGAGCTGCTGCTCGCTTTCGGATTTGTCCGTTTTGGGCGGCGAAAGCCGCGAATTCGTCCATCAGCTGCACGACGCCGCCAACCGGATCGAAATACAGCCGCTTCGATGGCGCCGCCCGCAGGGATGAAGTAGCGCACGACCTCGGCCGGCATGATACTGGCGCCTTCCATGGCATCCAGGCCAGTCCCCTTGCTGGCACTCATCTTCTTGGTGTCGCCGACCATATTGATAAAATCGTAGGCCACGGGGTATGGCGGCTCGGCTTCATAGACGTCCCGCACGATGGCCACACCGGTGTCGTACGAACCGCCCTTGGTCATATGATCACGGCCGGAGGGTTCCACTGACACATGTTGCAGCCACCATCGGCCCGGCCAATCCAGGCGCCAATCGAGCTTCACATCACCCTTCTCGTAGCCGATGATTTGGGAAGTACCATCGGCATCAAGATACTCGATGGACTTGGCGGCGGTATCCAGGCTTTCGAATGGCCGCTTCTTGAGTCTGCCTTCTTGCATGACCTGGATCGGCGGACCAGCTCTCTTCGAGTTGACGGCCCGAAACCTGTTCCAAGGCCCGGCGAGTCTCTGGGATCCGCTGCAATGAGCGCTCGATAGCGGGGACATACCAGCCGCTGCGGTAGCGTTCATGCGCGCGCACATACTCTACCTCGATGCCCAGCGTGGCGCAGGCGTCGATAAGGCCCTGCAAGAAATAGTCGGCATATGAACGCTGCGAACCGTCCGGTGCCGGGATATCACAGATAGGCCGTCCCAGATACTGCTCGTAATCACTCGGGATATTCACCGGGATCTTGCGCAAGCCGTCCAGATCGTCCACGAACTGGACATGGCGGACTTGCCGGCCGCGGCGGCGCAGTTCAAGCAGGATGGCGTCACAGGTCACCAGTTCGCGCAGGTGCCCCAAATGGTACGTGCCGCTCGGCGAGCTGCCGGACTCTATCAATATCTCGCCCGTCGGGGTGCTTGGCCGTGACCTCGTCGACTATCGTATTCAACCACTGCATATCAGGCTAGATTATACCAAGGAAGGCGCGCCGGAGCCACCTCTTGGATCCGAGTATCTTTACGCGGCTGGAGCTAAGCAATGGCGGCGATGCGGTAGATGTTGGCGCCGGCCGCAGTTTGATCTCGACTTCGTCGCCTTCTTTTTTACCGAGCAGCGCTTTGCCGATGGGTGATTCGTCGGAAATCTTGCTTGCCAGCGGGTCGGCTTCGATGGTGCCGACGACCTGCAGCGTCAATTCCTTCTTGCTGCCCTTCAGCGTCACCGTAGACCCTAAGCCCACGGCTTTCTTGCCTTTGCCGCCTTTGATGACTTCTACGTTGGCCAGGATGTGCTCGATCTGGTCGATTCGTGCGTCGGTACGCTCCTGCTCTTGGCGGGGCGGACTGGTATTCGGCGTTTTCAGCCAAGTCACCCAGCTCGCGGGCGACTTTAATGGCCTCGGCCGTGACCACGCGCTTAGCCTTAAGCGTCTCTAGCTCTGATTTTAGCTCATCAATGCCTGTCTGGGTCAGGTGAAACAGTTTCTTCATGGGTCGCTCCTTATGAACCTAAAAGTGGTCCGAAAACCAGTGGTCTCATATGGGCGTTACCCTGGTCGGATTCATATAGTACAGGCTTAAGCATCGGCGGTCAAGAGACTTATTTTAATAACTCTGGGCAAATACCCATTGCTTCGTAGCAGGCTCGCCAGTATAGAAATCCGTCCCCTGTCCGTCCACCCAATCCAACGGCTGGCATCGGCTGGTTGCTTTCGTCTCGGTCTGAATCTTCTCCTCGATTTCCTTGTTGTCATTCCACCATACCTTTATGAAGCCCTTGTGCTCCTTCAGCAGCTGCTTGAACTCGTCATATGACTTAGCTTCGCGGGTATTCGCAGCTAGGTGATCACGGCTCGCCTGTAACATGGCAGCTTGAAGCTCCTCAAGCCATCCCTGGATGTCCTCTATCAATGTAGTTTGGTTGAACTCGCGTTCCTCACCGCTGAAGCGTGCTTTGGCCGTTATCGTCTGCTTCTCGGCCTCCTGCTCGCCGATCTTGAGGATAATCGGCGCCCCTTTTACTTCCCATTTGTTGAGTTTTGAAACCGAAACGTTCGTCATCCCGGGCGTCGAATACACTGCGAATACCGGCACTACTTAAAGCCTCATGCAATTTGACAGCATAGTCCAGAATGACACCCTCGGGCCGGACAGGCACGACTGCCACCTGCACCGGGGCCATCTTGGGAGGCAAAACCAGCCCATTATCATCACCGTGGGCAGGATTAAGCCGCCGATTGAACGGGTGGAGAAACCCCAGCTGGTCTGCCAGGCGAATTCATCCTCACCGCTCTCAGCCGTCTGGAAGGATATACCAAACACCTTGCTAAAATTCTGCCCCAAATCATGCGAGGTACAGGCCTGCAGCGCTTTGCCGCTGGGCATCAACGACTCAAATGTCAGCGTAGCATCGGCGCCGGCGAACCGTTCACCGGTAGACTTCCAGCCGACGTAGCCATCCATGGCGAACCAATCGCGGTAAATCCCCGCATACATCTCCATGGCCCACTTTTGCAGTGCGATGGCTTCATCGTGTGTGGCATGTGCGGTGTGACCTTCCTGCCACAAGAATTCGCTGGTACGCAGGAACGGCGTGGTACGCTTTTCCAACGGACTACATTGTTCCACTGGTTCATCATCATGGGCAGGTCGCGGTAGCTCTGAATCCATTTGGCGTAGGAATTATACATGATGGTTTCGCTGGTCGGCCGGACCACGAGCGGTTCTTCCAGCTCTTCGCCGCCGCCGTGCGTCACGACCGCCAGCTCCGGCGCGAAGCCTTCGACGTGGCTGGCCTCTTTCTGAATCAAGCTCATCGGTATGAATAACGGGAAATAGGCATTGCCGACACCGTGTGCCTTGATCTGCGGATCCATCGCCTGCTGCACCATTTCCCACAAGCTGTAACCGTAGGGTTTGAAAATCATGGTACCCTTTGCCGGGCCGTAATCGGCCAGATCCGCCAGACGTAAAATAGTGGTATACCAATCTGACGGATGATCATGCTTGGATGGTAATAGCTTTTTGTCGGACATATAGCTCCCGGTCTTCGGTTATATTCGTATCTATTCTACCCCAGTCGACCGGATTCGTTCAATTTAGCGGCCGACGAAGATATAGAGGCTCAAGAAGGCGATGCCGTTTTTGAGGGCGTGGATCAGCACGCCGCTCCACAGCGTCCCCGTCTTTTCGCGTATATAACAGAGAACAACGGATAGGGTGAAGGTGTCGATGGCGCCCACCCCACAGCAGCCCGCTGCCGCTCTCCGACTCCAGCAAATGCGGCGCCGCGAACAGCACGCTGGTAAGCAGTAGCGCTACGCGCAGCGACAAACGCCGCCGGAAGCTGGTGAACAGAAAACCGCGGAACAGCGTCTCCTCGACCAGCGGCGGCAGCACGACCAGACTCAGGAACGTCACGCTGAGCTGCGCGAAGCCTGCCACTTGGCTGAAGCCGATATCCTGCTGCTGATTGATGTTGAGGCTGGGATGAGCGCGCTGGCAGCGCTGAGCAATATCAGATAAGCCACGAAGTACACGCCGAACCCCAGCAGCGCATAGGCGATATACATCGCCCGAAACCGGTTCCAACCCAGCGCCCGCAGCGTGATCCGGCGCTTGCCCATGAACCACAGCAGTCCGGCCACCGTCAGACCCTCGGCCAGCACAACATAGACGAACTGCACGTAGGCGCCATTGATCCAGGCATTGGTCCGGTCGTCGGACCAATGCCGCAGCAGCGGATAGACGCTGATGACCAGCCCGCCGATGATCTGCGCCGCCACGAACAGCACTACGGCTATAGTGATGGCCGACCCCGGACTCCAGAATCGTTTCGGCGCCGGCGGTTGATGCGAAGCCGGCGCGGTGGCCTTCACGTGGTCCGGTACCTGGTCGGACGAAGGCGGCTCAGAAGAAGCGTTTGACATCGACGATACTGATTAGGATGATCAGGCCGAACAGCACCGCGAAGCCGGTGGCATTGATGAGCTCCTCGCGCCGGGCGTTCAGCGGTTTTTTGATGGCATGGAAGATGAGCGTCAGCCACAGACGGCCGCCGTCCAGCGCCGGTATGGGCAGCAGATTCATGACACCGAGTGTCAGCGCCAGCACGGCGATGACCATCAGGATGAAGCGGAAACCGAGCATCGCGCCGTATTTGAACACGAAGAAGATTCCGATAGGGCCCGAGACCTGTCCCGAGGCTTCGGTCTGAGCATTCTGCCGGGCTGGTTTATTCTGGGTGACACCGCCGGCGATGGTACCGCCCAGGCCCGCCAGCGCTTTGCCGATGCCCTGGAACGTCAGACCAGTCAGCTGACCCATAGTACCGGCCGCCACGATCGGCGCCGACCAGGTGTAGCGCTTGATCGTCAGCCCGTCCTGCGTCGGATCAGCCGCCAGACCCAACCGGCCGACCGGCGTCGACGGGTGAGCCGCCTCGAACGCCGCGATGAAGGCATCGGAACGCAGCGTCACCGTGTGCTGTTCGTATACACCTTTATGGGTATAGCCCACGGCCACTGCCTGCCCGGCGTACTTCGCGGTCAGGTTAGTCAGGCAATCGGTATCGAACAGGTTCTGCGTCTGGCCCGGCAGTTTCAACGACGTCAGGATATCACCGTCGCGGATACCGGCCTGCGCGGCCGGCGATCCCGCTTCTACATCGCTGACCGTCTGCGTCGTCGCGGCCTGGCGCACGATATGCTCGTCACTCTTGACCGAGTACTGCTGGATGCAGTTGATCTGCGGACTGACCAGCTGCGGCATGCCGATGAGCGCCAGCACCACGAACAGCACCAGCGCCGTCACCAGGTTCACCGCGATCCCGGCGATCATGATCTTGGACTTAGCCTTTAAGGACGCCGCACCGTATGAGCCCCTGCCCTTGTCGCTATCGTGCTCGCCCTTCAGCTTCACGAAACCGCCGAGCGGCAACAGGTTGATGGTGAAATCCCAGCCCCGCTTCGTCTTGTGGCGATAGATAGCCGGCGGGAAAAAGATGCCGAACTCCTCGATCTCCACGCCGTTACGCCGCGCCAGCCAAAAGTGCCCCAGCTCATGCGTGATGATAAGACACGTAAACAGTAACAGACCGACTATAAGCAGAAATATCGCCATACGTTAGTCTCTAGTATACCGTACGAGGCTCCGCCCGAGAACAGCCTCCGGTCCGCAGACCCGGAGAGGGATAATAGTCCCCGCCACCGACTCCCGGTCTGCAGGACCGGAGAGGGATAGCAAGCCCGCTTCAGCGGGCGCAAGCGTAAGGGCAGAACAGCCCAGTCGGGCTGTTTCTGTAGGCTCGAGGGAACCGTCGAACGGTCTATAAGTACAAGGTAGGGTAATAGCTCGGACTACGGAGGTTCCCCTTTGAAACGATAGACTGCAGCCACGCCAATAGGCGGAATGGGTAGGGCTACCGGGAATGGATCCCCGCCTTCGCGGGGATGACGGCAAGCGGAAGCCCTGCCCGGGTCCTACTTGCCAAACCTGCGGTTACGCTGGGCGTACGCCGCCAGCATCTCGTCCAGCTCGGCGACACTAAAATCGGGCCATTTGGTCTTGGTGAACATGAATTCGCTGTAGGCCGCCTGCCAGAGCATGAAGTTACTGAGGCGCTGCTCACCGGAGGTACGGATGATGAGATCCACCGGCGGCACGCCGTTCGCGTTCAACTGTCCGCTGATCTGTTCGGCAGTGATGTCACCGGCCGGCACGCCTTCCGCTACCAGCTGCTTCATGGCATCGACGATCTCCTGCTGGCCGCCGTAGTCCAGGCAGAACAGCAGCGTCCCCTTGGTATAATCTTTGGTCTCGGTCTCGGCATTATGGATAGCCTTGAGCAGCGACTTGCCCAGCCGTAGTTTGTTGCCCAGCACATGCAGCCGCACGCCGTGACGTTTGAGGTTTCCGAGCTCATGCCGGAAAATCCACAGGAACAGCTTCATCAGGTCGCGCACTTCTTCTTTGGAGCGCGTCCAGTTCTCGGTACTGAAGGCATAGACCGACACGTACTCTACGCCGCGTTCGAGCGCCGCATCGAGTATCGTTTCCATATTGCGGTAGCCCGCCCTGTGTCCTTCGTAGGTCGATACCCCGCGTTCACGCGCCCAGCGCCGGTTGCCATCGAGTATCAAGCCTAAGTGTCTCGGCACCGCCGCCGTTTCTGTTTCGCTCATTGCTGGTTAATTATACTCCTCTGCCCTGTCATTCCCGCGCAGGCGGGAATCCATCCCTACGGCTTTTCAGCCAAATCTTCCCATAATAAGTTATCTTTCTCTATCAGATTAACTTTCCACTGGCGATTCCATTTTTTGAGTTGCTTCTCGCGTAAGATCGCAGCCTCTACGCTTTCCGTTTCTTCAAAGTAAACCAGTCGCTTCACGCCATATTTCTGAGTGAACCCCTCAACGACACCGTTCCGATGTTCATCCGTACGCCTCACAATGTCATTTGTGATACCAACGTATAAGGTTCCCAGCGGTCTGCTCGCCAAAATGTATACATAGTAGGTCTTCATAGGGATGGATTCCCGCCTGCGCGGGAATGACAAGGAACGTTAAACCGTCATGATCTCGGCTTCTTTGGCCTTGCTGGCCGCCTCGATCTGGCCCTGCGCGGCTTTGCCGGCGTCTTCCACTTGAGCCGACAGGCGCTTGGCCTCATCTTCGCCGATGTCTTTGTCTTTCTTGGCCTGGTCGATAGCATCGAGCGCCTCGCGGCGCACGTTGCGCACGGCGATCATGGCGTCTTCCTGCTTACCGCTCAGCTGTTTGGCGATGTCGCGGCGGCGTTCTTCGGTCAGCGCCGGCACCGGCACCCGCACCACGCGGCCGTCATCGCTCGGATTCAACCCCAGCGACGGGTTGTCGCGGATGGCGCCGGCGATAGCCTGGATGTTACTCGGATCAAATGGTGTGATCTGTAGCAGCTGCGCCTCCGGCGCCGTCACGTTCGCCACCTGGTTCAGCGGCATCGGCTGGCCATAGGCTGTCACCATCACGCCATCGAGCATACTAGCGCTAGCCCGCCCGGTGCGCAGGCTTTTCAGCTGCTCGCCGTAGTGCGCCACGGCAGCGTCGAACTTGGTTTTGGCATCACTGACGATTTGGCTCGGATTCATACTATTCACGTGCTCCTGTTTCAGGATTCAGTATACAAGAAAGCTGCCACGCCCGTTAGGCTTTTGCTACTCCCAGCCGAGCGGTACCGATCCAAGGATGCGCTCCACATCTTTTATGGGGCGCCTGAGCGCCGACGCCTCTATAGCCATCGCCTCGGCGGCATCAGCTACAGAGTTTACAGCCCTTCCTTGTTCCGCGGATTGCTGCCGTTCCAGCCGCAGTCTAGCGGCGATTGCTTCATCCACCGGTAAATGGGGAATAATCGTATCAAATGTCTCAATAGATGCCACGCAGAAACTCCTTCACAAGCTATCTGTTTTGTTACTACCTTGGCCTTTAGTATACCGAAAAAGCCTACCTTTGTACAGAGGTAGGCGGATGACTTACGGTATTTCTAACCCAGCAGGGCCAGTTCGCCGATCTGTTGCAGTTCAGCGTCGGTCAGCGGCGCCAGCTGATCGTTAGCGGGCCGATCGATAAGTTTGATAGGCTTTAAATTCTGGGTGCTCATTTTTTTGGGCTTTTGGTTCTTTTTATTTTGATTGAACTATGTCGTAGTATACATCATCCCCAGCAAAATTTCAAGTACCTTTTATGCTTATCCTCAGATTTTGTTCAATCGCATGACCACCACGATTCCAAGCATGTCGTTGGCTACAAAAATGATACCTTGTACTAACCTATGTATTGACTACTCTTAGCGTTTATGCTAAAATAGCATTATGAACAATCCCAACCGCCTTCGCACCCCAGCTCGTCTTATCCCTATCGCAGCCCTGGCAAGTCTTGCCGTCCTCACGGCCTGCACCAGCGGCGATGCCAAGCCTAAAGAGACCGTGACAGTGACGCACACCGTCCCTGCCCCAACTCCTACATCGGAAAAGGGCATCGTACCTACGACTTCCGAAAAACTTACCGATGCAAAAGTCAGGTTCCAGTCGGCATCCATTCTGGCCGCCAAGCAGATTGCCGAAGACGCCACCAACCCCAAGAGTTTCACCGAAGCCTACGGTGGCACATCCGTTGGCAATAAACGACTCGAACTAGCAAAAGACCTCGATAAAAAGGCTGGCTTCCCCGAGATATTCATGAGTTACGACTACAGTAAAGCCAGCCGCCAGGCTTCCTTCACTGCAGTCAGCATCCCTACCCCAGGCGCCACATCCGATCAGACAAAATTCAACTCAGTGACTATTACTTTTGAGTCAATAGACCCAGGTTTAAATAACCTCGACCGCCAGATTGCGGCAGCCAAGCAACTTACTGCGCAGGACTACCTTACCTTCCTCGATGGTGACATTAGTGCCCGTGAAGTAGCGGTGATGAATGATAGCACTGTCAGCGATGAGCAGCGCGTAAGTCTTACACTCGGCCCTACGGAGGGCACCTATCAGGTATACAAGCCTCTTTCCACTGCTGGGCACATAGACATAACTGATGGTAACAGCGAGTTACTGGACGGCGTATCGCGCGACATGCAAATAGTTGCAGGAGTCTTGCACCAGGGTCTTGTCGGGTAGCAGTTCTTCCTTGATCCAAAAACCCCTCGGAAACCGAGGGGCTTTAGTATTGCTGAGAGATTGTGCCTAGGCGACTTCGCCGAGGGCGATACGGGCGAAGCGGCGGACCACGATGTTCTCGCCGAGACGAGCGTTGTGCTCTTTTACGTAATCGCCGACGGTCTGGTCGGGGTTCTTGATGAACGGCTGATCCAGTAGGCAGCGCTCGGCGAAGTATTTCTTGATCTGTCCGGCGACGATCTGGTCGACCATCTCGGCTTTTTTACCTTCGGCGAGTGCCTTTTCTTTGAACTCAGCACTCACCCGCTCTTTTTCCTCGGCCGGAATTTCATCTTCTGACACGTACTGCGGGTTGCTGGCAGCCACGTGCATGGCGACATCTTTCACGAGACCCGTGAAGATTTCGTTGCGGGCCACGAAATCGGTCTCGCAGTTCACTTCCACCAGCACGCCGATGCGGCCGTCGTGGTTATAGGTGCCGACCAGGCCCTGGCGGGCTTCGCGCTCACCGCGCTTTTCGGCTTTAGTCAGGCCCTTCTTGCGCATTTCGCTCAAGGCTTTGTCGAAATCACCGTTGTTTTCGTCAAGCGCTTTCTTGGCGTCGGTCAGACCCACGCCGGTCAGGTCCTTGAGCCGCTTTACATCTTCAATACTTACTGCCATTTTCAGGTTCTCCTTACCTCGTTGTCATGCTGAACTTGTTTCAGCACCCATACGGTTAGATTAGATTTGTGCAATAGATCCTTCGCTACGCTCAGGATGACGAGAACGTAGGGTTATTTAGCTTCTGCTGCGGGTTCAGGTTCGGCTTTCGCTTCAGCTGCGGCCTTGGGCGCGGGCTTTTCGGCTGCGGCATCAGACTTGTCGACCGGCTTGGTAGCCTTGGCTTTACCGGTGTTCACGGCGCTCTCGATGTAATCGGCCAGCAGCTGGATAGCCTTGATGGCGTCATCGTTCATCGGGATGGGATAGGTGATATCGGTCGGATCGGCGTTGGTATCCACCACGCCCACGATGGGCAGGCCAAGCTTCTTAGCCTCTTTGACCGCGTTGGTGTCGTGTACCACATCGAAAACCACCACGGCGCCCGGACGAGCGTTCAGCTCCTTGATGCCACCGTACAGGTGGTTCAGTGCATCGATTTCCTCTTGGAAACGCTGCACTTCCAGCTTATTGAACTTGCTGGCGAGCTCACCGCTGGCCATCTTGGTTTCCAGATCCACCAGGTGCTTGATCTGCGCGCCGATGGTGTTCCAGTTGGTCAGCATGCCGCCGAGCCACCGCTCAGTTACAAATGGCTGGCCCAGGTCTTCGGCCAGTTTGCGGACGATGTCCTGCGACTGGCGTTTGGTGCCCACGAACAGAATTTGCTTGTCTTTGCTGGCCGTCTCGGTCAGGAAGCTCAGCGCGTCTTCCAGCTTATCGACCGTCTTTACGAGGTCGATGATGTGGCTACCGCCGCGCTTGCTGTGGATGTATTGGCCCATCTTGGGGTGCCAGCGAGAGGTCTGGTGGCCAAAGTGCGCACCGGCCTCCAATAGTTGTTTGATGTCGACATCTGTCGCCATAGTGAATAAGTCCTTCCTATCCTTGTTCTTAGGCTTGGGAACTCTGTGGCGCCTACACGGCTAACCGCAAAGAGGATAAAACCCGCCTGCTTCGTTAATGACCATTACATTTTAACAGATAAGCCGCCCCCTGACAAGTCGTCTAGGGAGCCCGCTGTACCGAATCTATCAGGTTTAACTGACCATTTTGATAACCCGCTGCCGCAGGTCATTCGGGTCAAGGTACAGCATATCTTCCGCCTGAATCCTTTCGCGGCGCGTGAGCCAACCGCCTTTCTCGGCACTTTCGAGCTCTTCTATGCGATCCGGCGGGGCATAGAACTTCTCCACGTATTCACCCGTCGTCATGTATTGCTGGTCCCAATCGGCCTTCCCCATTTCGCTCAGGCCCGGGAAATCCGGATGACCACCCGCAAGATGGATATTCGTTATATTAAAACGCTGCTCGCCCTGATTACCGGGCATACTGATGAGCACGTCAGGGTTATTGCCGAAGCGGAAACCGCTTTCCAGGAATGGTGATGGGGCGTCCATGAGTTTCCCGGTCCGTTCATAGATGGTCGTACCGGTTACATGATTTCTCCCCTGCACCTTGCCGCCACCCATGGAGATTGTATTATCGTCAATCAGTCGCGACCAATTGACAGGCACATACCCTTCGCGAGACCAAGATACACTGTCAAGAATGTACATGTCTTCTTTCGGGTAGGAGCCGTACTGATCAAGTACCGCCTGTCGTTCTGCTTCCGTGCCGGCCAGCCAGTCGTCGCTTTCGCTAGTATCCGGTATAAGTTTTGCCCCCAGTTCAGCCATACTCGCAAACGGTCCGCGGGATTTCATGCTCATGAGGAAAAGCAGCATATCCGCCCGTACCGATTCGAGTTGATTACCGCGCAGCCCATCGCCTTCTTGCTGTTGATGGGCGTACGCCGCTTGCAGTTCATCGCGCGTTAGTAACGCCCGCTGACTAAAATCAAGTACTTCCCCCGGCTGTTTCGGATCAGGGATGACATCATTGATAATGCCTTTCTCGCCGCCGCCCAGCCGATTGACAAAGAAGAATCCCGCGTCGGTCAGTTCTTTGCGCGTCAAAGAGCCCGAGCTAATCTGCTCATCAGACAACCCGGCATGCTTTAGCATCGCGTACTCTTTGTCGTCGACAGTCAATCCGAGTGGTAACGGTATGATATCTTCCGGCTGCGGTGCCCGGCTCTCAGCGTACATGAGGCCTTCGTAACTTTCCCTGAGTACATCACGAGCTCCCGCGCCAACATATGCCTCAGGTAACTGCCAGGGCAAGGCATTCCTTCGTGACTCTAGGCGGCGCCGGCTATCCTGTTCCGCCTGCCCTTTCCGGTGTGCTTCTCTGGCAGCCATGATACGCCCCGGAAGCTCGGCCTCGGTTCTATCTCTTGCTTCCTGAATGCGCGCTATGATGTCCTGAACATGGGGCGGCAGCTCTTCGCCAAACTGGTTTCGAAGCTGAGCGATCTCTTTCTCGTATTGGGCAACTCGGCCTCGTTGTTCAGCTTCCACAGTCGCGCCGGCATTTACTTCCGCCTCATCTGGTCCTTTATCAGCGACAGTCGTCGTCTCCCGGGCATCTGCATTAGTATCGATAGTTACGCCGATAGTGTCCACTTGCGCCGGTAGCTGCGAAGTACTTTGTTCGGCAGAGTCATCACGCCCTTCGGCTGACGTTCCAATTTCCGCAACAGCGCCGAGTGCCCTTCGTTCCTCCATTAGTTCCTCATCAACCATAGGTCGCTGTACCTCTATATTGTTGTTTCGCATATGCGGGTCGAGTCCGGGATGGTACGCATCCGGGTGTGCAGCTATGTCCTGCGCCAGCTGAGCAGCCGTAACCTCACCCGTCTCATGAGGATAAACGTGCGGATTTGGTGGTGGAAGCTGGTCGGGAAAGCCTTCTGGCATCGTTTTGTTTTCGTTTTTTACTTCTTACCAACAGTGTACGCCGCCCGGAAAACATATGCAAGATATCATGCTGTATTAGAATGTAATTGACAAAACATAAATATTATGTATAATACATACTAGCTTTACAAAATAAAAACCTCAGAAAAAGAACTATCACATGTCAGAAGCATTCGGCGACTTTAGCACTCCTAACCAGGCACCTCAGCCACAGGGAAGATTTAATCAGCTACTGCATGATCCGAATGCTCAAGCTGCGGCCCTGCGCGTAGCTCACAGTGCCGGCAAAGGCGCCCTGGCGGCAGTCGGCGTAGAAAATATGGACAAGTTCGTACGAGAAGATGGCAGTATCCGCAAGGTCCGTGGTACGCTCGCTGCCGCTAATCTTGCCCGTAAGGTCGTTACAAATCCTGTTGGAACTGCCACGAAAGTTGCCAAAGGAGCTGCCCATGGTGCCGTCAAGGGCGGTCATAATGAGGTCGTCAGCGCTGCTAGCAATTACCTCAGCCAGGGCCGCGCCCCTCAGCCAGCCGCCTCACCGGCTACTCCGGAGAACTCTTTCACGTTTGGCCCGTCGTCTGCCGATTCTCAGCCGCAGGGCTTCGGTCCATCTGAGTCCTACGCGGCCCCATCTGCCGAGCCCGCAGCCGAAACCGGCGGCCGCCGCTTCTTCCGGCGCAATAAAGATGCAGCACCTGCTCCCAGCGTAACCCAACAGCCTGAGACAGGCTTTGCATTCCCTGCTGCAGCCCCGCAGTCTGAAGCGGGCTTTACGTTCGCTCCGTCAGCAAACTACCAGCCGCAGGGCTTCGACTTCTCTAACCCTGCCACCGGCTTCCCGACTTCGGCTGGCGGCAATATCCCGCCACAGGGCTTTGCGCCGAGTAGCCATGAAGCTTTTCCCGACCTCAGCGGCCGTCGTTAAGCTCACCGGTCTAGGTCTATACATGTCTTGACCGCAAGTTAACAGAGGTGGTATAATCTAGCTTAACTGTTTGGGATGCACCGACTGCGTTTCGCTCGCCGCTAACCGGTCACCACACATACAACCTATCAATCAAGAGCAAGAGGTTAAACCTATTATGAAAAAAGATTTGCACCCCGCAGACTACCGCCTGGTCGTGTTCCAGGACCTGAATAACCAGCAGACGTACCTGACGAAATCTACCGTCGCTACTGACGAAAAGATTACGCTGGACGGCGCCGAATACCCGCTGGTCAAGGTCCACATCACCGGCTCGTCCCACCCGTTCTACACCGGTGAAGAGCGCGTACTCGACATTGAAGGCCGCGTCGACAAGTTCAAGGCCCGCAGTGAAGCCGCTAAGGCTGCCAAGGATAAGCGCATCGCCGCTGCCAAGAAGCAGGCCACCCGTGCCGCCGCCAAGGCTGCCAAAGCCGCCGACAGCCAGACTACCGTCGCTGCGGAATAGCTACGCTATCTTAAACCACTCGTGAATAGCGATATTCCGAGTGGTTTTTGTATATACTGACAAGTAAGGAATCACGAGGACCGACCATGGAAGAAAAAGAACGCCAACTCCGCCAAGAATTCGCCAGCCTGGAAGCAACCCTGCAGGACCCGAATATATATAGCGACCCGTCGTACCCCAAGCTCGCCAGGCGCCAAAGTTCGCTCGAGCAGGTACTGCGACTGTTCGACACGCAGAAACAATTGAAAAGCGAACGTGAACAAGCGGCTAAGCTGGCCGGCGGCAATGATGAGTTGGCCGAGCTGGCCCAAGCCGAACTCGCCGAATTGGACGAGAAAATCACCGCCAACACCGAGGCTTTGGCCGAAGCCCTGACGCCCAAAAACCCCAACGACGAGAAAGACGCCATCGTGGAAATCCGGGCGGCGGCCGGCGGCGATGAAGCCAGCCTGTTCGCGGCTGATCTGTACCGCATGTATTCGCGCTGGGTCGAACGGCATGGTTATAAGATAGAGCTGATTTCCGAAAGTCCGAGTGAAGTCGGCGGTTTCAAAGAAATCATCTTTGCCGTCCGCGGCGACGACATCTACAAACAGCTGAAGTTCGAGGCCGGCGTACACCGGGTGCAGCGCGTGCCCAGCACCGAAAGTCAGGGCCGCATCCACACGTCCACCATCACCGTTTCGGTATTGCCGGAGGCTGAGGAAACCGATATCGAAATCAACCCGAACGACCTGCGCATCGATGTCTACCGTTCAGGCGGCCACGGCGGACAGTCCGTGAACACCACCGACTCGGCCGTGCGCATCACGCACATCCCATCGGGCTTGGTCGTCGCCAACCAGGACGAGAAATCACAGATAAAGAACAAGGCTAAGGCCATGGGGGTGCTGCGTTCGCGGCTGCTGCAGGCCAAGATCGAAGAGGAGCAAAAGCAGCTCTCTGACAGCCGCAAAGCGTTGATCGGCTCCGGCGACCGCAGCGAAAAGATCCGCACCTACAACTTCCCGCAGGACCGCATCACCGACCATCGCATCGGCTACAGCCGCAGTAACATCCCGGGCGCCCTGAACGGCGAAATCGACGACCTCATCGAAGCGCTCTCAACCTACGAACGCCAACTCATCAACGACGGTCAGTAAATATGAACTTTCTAATTACGGGTATTAGCGGTACCGGGAAATCAACTCTTGCACGAACAATTTCTGAATTAGGATATCACGCGGTAGACGTCGACGCCGAAACAGATATAGCCGGTTCGGTGAATATCCATACCGGCCTACGCGAAGTTGTACCAGACCCTCGGCCAATAGACTGGAGACCAGGTCATCAATGGCTTTGGGACGGTGACAAACTTAAGAGTTACTTTGAGCACCAACATGATGATATTTTCCTGTGTGGGAATGCCGAAAATCAAACTGACTTCTATCGTTTTTTCGCAAAGGTATTTGTACTGACCATTGACAACGAGGCTCTTACTCAAAGACTTACGACCCGCACCAACAACTCATACGGCAAACATCCGCATGAGCTAGCTTCGGCACTCGAATATAATCAGCAGTTTACGAAAGATGCCCTCGATGCAGGCGCGCTTCCTATAGATGCCGCGCTTGCTTCGGAAGCAATAGCCAGACAAATCATCGCCAGTTGTT